>DATAPF010000605.1:0-10879 GCA_036265355.1 Kofleriaceae bacterium
TGACCGGGTTGCCGTCGACCGGCTTGTCGTCGAGCATCACCGTCGCGGTCGCCGGGCTGACCCGGATCTCCACGTCGACCATCTGCGGCTTGGGCGGTGGGGGCGGGGGGGCCTGCACGACGGGGGCCGGGGCGGGCTGGGGCGGCGCCACCGGGGCAGGCTGCGGCGTGGGCGGCGCCGGCTCGGCGCGGGTCACCGGGCTCGCGTCGTGGGTCAACCGCGCGACCAGGATGATCACGACGATGCCGACCACCACGCCGGCGATCGCCGTGATGATCACCGGGCGGAGGTCGCGGCGCGGCTGGATCGGCCGGCGCGGCTCGGACGACAGCGCGCTGTCGTCGACCATCCGCGCGCTCGGCGTGTCCGGCGAGGTCACGTTCTCGGGATCGAACGGCGGGCGGGTCAGCGCGCGCTCGCCCGACGGCGTCGGGCTACCGACCGAGCGCGACGCGACGTCGATGATCGGCAGCTTCTCGCGCACCGTGCCGCCGCGCAGCCGCGCGATGTGGGCCTCGATCACGGCGTTGGTGTTGGTGCGATCCTCGCGGAACAGCTCGCTGACGCACGTGCCGACCTCGCGCGCGGTCACGTTCATCCCGGTCGAGATCAGGTAGCGCTCGAGGTCCTGCTGCATCGCGCCGGCGCTCGCGTAGCGCTCGTCGCGGTTCCACGCCATCGCGCGGGCGCAGATCTCGTCGAGCTCGGGCGGCACCCATGGCTTGAGCTCCGACGCGCGCGGGATCTCGTTCGAGACCAGCGCCCACAGCTTCTCCTGCTCGTTCTTGCCCTCGCGCATGCGCTTGCCGGTCAGCGCCTCCCACAGCATCACGCCGGCGGAGAACACATCGGCGCGGGCGTCGACCTTCCAGCCGCGGCCCTGCTCCGGGGACATGTACGAGACCTTGCCCTTGACCACGCCCGCGTGGGTCTCGTACATCGAGTCCGACGCCTTGGCGATGCCGAAGTCGAGCAGCTTGACCTGGCCGTCGAACGTGACGAACACGTTCTGCGGGCTGACGTCGCGATGGACGATGTTGAGCGGCGAGCCATCGAAGTCGGTCATCTTGTGCGCGTAGTCGAGGCCGGAGAGCATGTCGCACATCACGCGCAGGTGCATCGGCACCGACAGCCCGAACCCGGCGACCTTGGAGCGCCGCCGGATCTGGTCGAGGCCGCGGCCGTCGAGGTAGTCCATCGCCATGAAGTAGCGGTCGCCGTCGTTGCCGACCTCGTTGGTCTGGACGATGTTGGGGTGGGACAGCCGGGCGGCCAGGCGGGCCTCGTCGAGGAACATCGTGAGGAACGCCGGCTCCTCGACCAGCTCGGGCTTGAGCTCCTTGACCACCACGAGCTTGTTGAACCCGCCGGGGCCCTGGATCATCGCCAGGTAGACCACCCCCATGCCGCCGCGCGCGATCTCCGCGATCAGCTGGTACTTCCCCAGCATCCGCCCCGGGTCGGTCAACATCGCCGGGAGCGTACTACCCGGCCCTGCGGCGCCGGAAGAGGTTTTGGTGGGGACCCGGACCTGCGCGGACCTGCGCTCGCTGGACGTCACGTCGCTACTCTCCTTCGCCATGGCGCGGTTCCTGGCCGGTCACCTGGACCAGGCTGGTCGGGGAGTGGTCGATCGGGCGCTGCGCGGCCTCGTCCGTCATCACCAGGTTCGTCATGTACGGCTTCATCGAGTCGTATCACGTGATCTAACTCGTCGGTCGACCTCTGCGCCACTGCCGTGTTCGGAGGCGGCCGCGATTCACGTCTGGCTCACGATGATCGCCTCGAACCCCATCGCTCGGTGCGCCCGATGGCGCCTAATTGCTGCCGCACTACGCGGCAGGTGTCGACGACAGCCACCGTGATCGTAGGTTCTGTGGCGACGAGCCGGGCGGGGAATTTGGTGTTGTGCAACACGCCGTTCCGCATGAGCGTGCCTGTGGCGGCGGCGCGCTCTGCGCCGGGCCTGCGAGCAGGCGTCAAAATTTCGTGGCGAATCGGGTGGTCGTACCCACACGCAGACAGCGTCGGTGCCGTCGGTGCGCGATGTGTGCGCCGACCAGCGCGCGACGTGCAGCTGCCTCAGGGCGAGCGCCGCGATCGCGGTCTGCGCCGGTCAGCGCACGCCGAGGCCGAGCCGGGCGCGCAGCGGCAGCCAGCCGGGCTGCGCGATCGCGGAGATCAGGTGCGTGGGGCGGTCGCCGCGGGCCGCCGCGATCGCCACGATCACCGTCGGATCGCCGCCGAGCAGCAGCGCGGCGCGGTCGGCGCTGCGCTCGCACGCGGTGCGGTAGGTGGCGAGGAGGGCGGGGAGATCGGTCGCGGCGGGGGCGGCCGCCGCAAGCAGCTGGTCGAACCGGGCGCGGAGCTTGACCGGCAGCGCCGCCTTGACCATGTCGTCGTGGCCGCGCTGGACGTCGGGATCGGCGACCAGCGCGGTCACCGCATCGCGCAGTGCGGCAGGGCCGAACAGCCGCACCACCGAGGCGATCAGCCGGGTCGCGTCGGCCTCGGGCAACCCGGCGAACGCGGCGTGCTCGGGGCGGGTCAGCTCGACGGCGCGCGTCAGGATGGCGCGGACCTCGCCGGCCGGCGTGGTGTCGGCCAGCAGCCGCGGCCCGAGCACGAGCACCGGGGTCGCCGCGGCCACGACCTCGGCGTCCGGGCCGGCGTCGCGCTCGTACAGCATCACCGCGCCGGCGCCGAGCGCCGTGGCGATCCGCGAGAACATCGCAACGGCGGGCGCGTGGCGGGTCGCGGGCACGCGGCGCGCGCCGGCCGCGCCGTGGCGCGCCAGGGTATCGTCGAGATCGGGCCAGACCAGCGCGGCGGCCTCGGCGAGCGCGGTCGCGACCGGGGCAAGGTCGAGCCCGCGGGGCGCCTTGCCCCCCGGGTCCCCCGCGGCGCCGGCGCCGGCCGGGTCCCCACCCGCCGGGTCCGTTCGCACGAACTCGCCGGGATCGCGGATCAGCGCGCGGTCGCCGTCGAGCGCGGCGCGGTACTGCTCGTCGTCGCGCATCGCGTACGGCGTGTGGATCGACAGGAACGCGCGCTGGTGGACGTCGGTGGAATGGCCGCACGCCGCGGCGAGCTCCAGCGCGGCCTGGCCGGCGTCGGCGACGCTGTGGCGGCGCAGCTCGTCGGCCCACGCCACCAGGTCGCCGAGCGCGCCGGTCGCCGCGGTGATCGCCTGGAGGTGGGGCGCGATCGCGTCGCGGCGCGCCGGATCGTCGGCCGCGCGGGCGAGCTCCACCAGGGCGCGGCGGGCGTGGATCGCACCGTCGGAGTCGGCGGCGATCGCGATCGCGTGGTCGTACGCCGCCGCGGCCTGGCGCAGATCGCCGCGCTCGGCGCGCGCGTGGCCCAGGCGGTACGACAGCCCGGCGCGGCGGCCGGCCTGGCCCGCCGACAGCCGGTCGTCCCGGGCGGTCAGCAGCCGGGTCAGCAGCGCGGCGGCGGCGTCGGGCTCGCGCTGGTCGAACGCCAGGCCCGACGCGAGGTCGACCGCGTCGACGTCGTACGGATCGCTGTCGACCGCGCGATCCGCGGCGGCCCGGGCCCGGGTCGGGTCTCCCGCCGCCAGGTAGTCGCGGGCGGCGCGCAGGTAGCGCGAGGCGCGGTCGGCCGGGGTGGCCCCGAACGCCGCCATCAGCTCGGCGGTGCGCGCCGCGCCGGCGCGGTCGCCCGCGAGGTCCTGGCGCTCGAGCAGCTTGTCGAGCAGCGGGACGTGGCGGGCCTCGAGCGGCTGGGCCGCCGCCACCGCCGCGGCGTAGCAGGCCCGCGCGCGCTCCTCGTCCTTGAGCATCCGCAGCGCCATGTCGCCGAGCGCCTCGAACAGCCGCATCCGCTCGGCCGGGTCGTCGGTCGCGGTCGCCTGCCGGGTCAGCAGATCGGCGGCGCGCCGGTGGTCGCCCTGCTCCGTCGCGACCTCGGCGAGCGCCTGCAGGGCGGGGGCGTAGGCCGGCTTGAGCTCGAGCGCGCGGACGTAGAGCGGCGGCGCCTTCTCGGGGCGCAGCGAGCGGATCTCGGCGAGCGCGGCGTGGTACAGGCCCTGGGCGACCTCGCTGGGGTAGCGCGGCGCGTCCTCGTGGCCGGCCAGCGGTGCGAGGTGGAGCGCGGCCTCGCGCCAGCGCCGCGCCTTGTAGCGGTTCTCGCCGAGCGCGAGCTTGATCAGCAGGTGGCCGCGGTGCAGCCGGTCGGCCGCGATCAGCGTCTGGTAGGCGTTCTCGTCGCGGCCGAGCTTCTCGTGCGCGGTGGCGAGCCGGCGGTGGAGGTCGGCGATCAGCGCGGCCGGCGCGGCCGCCAGCAGGGTGCCGTCGAGCACCTCGCGCAGGAACGCCTCGAGGTCGGACCACCGCCCGGCGTCGGCGTCGAAGTCGGCGAGCGCGACGATCGCGGGCAGGTGGTCGGGGACGCAGCCCAGCGCCTCGAGCAGGCGGCGCTCGGCGGCGGGCTCGACCCCGGCGATCCGCGACAGCGCCGCGAGCTGGGTCATGATCCGCGCCTTCTCCGGCGGGGTCAGCGAGCCATCGTCGAGCCGGTTCTCGAGCAGGCGCGCCGCGGTCTCGGGATCGCCGCCCTGCTCGACCAGCCCGGCGAGCGCCCAGGTCGCGTCGGCGTGGTACGGCCGCAGCGCGAGCACCCGCTCGTAGGCCTGCTGGGCGGCGGCGGTGTCGCCGACCCGCGATCGCAGCGCGTCGCCGGCGGTCATCAGCGCCGCGATCCGGAGGTCCTCGTCGGTCGCCGCCTGGGCCTCGCGCAGCTTGGCGTCGGCGAACGCGCGCGGATCGTCGTCGGGCGACGCCAGCCCGGCGAGCACGGCGAGCGCAGTCGGGTGCTCGGGCACCAGGGCGAGCGCCTGCTCGATCGCGCGGCGCGCGCCGGGGCGATCGTCGAGCCGCTCGAGCTGGAGCTGGGCGAGCCGGATCCACAGCGCGGCGACCGCGCCGGCCGGCGCGCCGGCCCCGGTGGTCAGCGCATCGATCCGGCCCTCGAGGATCGCGGCGGCCTCGCGGTCGCGGCCGGCCTTGCCCAGCGCGGCCACCAGCAGGTCGGCGAGCCGCGGGTCGTCGGGCGCGATCGTCCGCGCGTGGCGCAGCGCCGCGGCGGCTTCCTCGGGCGCGCTCAGCCAGTCGAGCAGGACCTGGGCGCGCCGGGCGAGCAGGGCGGCGCGCTCGGCCGGCTCGCGCTCGAGCGCGGCGCGCCGGCGCAGCACGTCGGCGAGCTCGGTCCACCGCGCGCTGGCGGCGTACAGCGCGTCGAGCGCCGCCCACGCCTCGGTGTCGTCGGGCCAGGTCGCGACCAGCTGGTTGTACGACTCGATCGCGCGGTCCGGCAGCTCGAGCTCGCGCTCGTAGATCCGCGCGATCGCCCGCAGCGCGTCGCGCGCCTGGGGCGTGCCCTCGGCGATCTCGCCGACCCGGCTCAGCGTCTCGATCATCTTCGACCACCGGCCGACCGCGCCGTACAGCCCGGCGAGCTGGACCAGCACGTCGGTGTCGGCGGGGACCAGCAGGCGCAGCCGCTCGAGCGCGTCGATCGCGTCGTGCGGCCGGCCGAGCTTGTCGGTGTAGATCGCCGCGAGCTCGCGGATCAGCTGGGCGCGCTCGGACTCGGGCGCCGCGGTGCCGAGCCGCGGATCGGTGCGCTCCTCGAGCGACGCCGCGAGCTCGACGTGGCGGCCCTCGGCGCGGTACAGCGCCTCCAGCCGGGGCCGCGCCACCGGATCGGCGGGCAGCATGCCGAGGATCCGGCGCAGCTGGGCCTCGGCGTCGCGCGGCCTGTTCTGCGCGGATCGGATCGTCGCGACCTCCCCCAGCAGGTCGGCGGCCCCGGCGGCGGTCTCGGCCTGCTCGGCCATGCCCTCGTAGAGGTCGGCGAGCCGGTCCCACGCGCCGTGGTCCTGCGCGATCCGGTGCAGCCGGGCGCGGACCTCGGCGTCGCCGCCCGGGCTGCGGCGCGCCTGGTCGAACGCGCGGGCAAGCGCGTCGAACGCGCGGGCGATGTCCTTGCCGCCGGTCTCCCACACCTCGGACGCGCGGAACAGCCAGCGCAGCCGCGACGCCGGGTCGGGCGCCGGCAGGCTCTCGTAGGTCAGCGCGAGCTCCTCCCACGGCGACGCGAACGGCCGGTCGAGCAGGGTCGGCAGCGGCGGCCGCCGCACGCTGGCCTGGGCCTTGCGCGGCGCCGGCGGCGGTCCGCCGGGGCGGGGCGGCTGGGTCGGCGGCTTGGCGCGCGCGGCGGGGCCGGGCCGGATCTGCGGCGGGCGCGGCGGCGGCCGGGGCGGGCCCTTGGCGCCCGGCGGCAGGCGCGGCGGCACCATCATGGTGCGCAGGTCCTGCGGCGACAGCGTCATCGTGGAGTTCTCGCTGTGCCCGTCGCCTTCGGCGACTCCGCCCGCTGCGCGGTCGGCCCCCGCTACGCGGGGTGGCACGCGAGACCCACTCGGGGATTTGCCCGAGGGGTTCTCGCCGCCGAACGGGTTGCCGGGCCGCTTGCCGTCGGCGAGCTCGATCTCGTCGACGTCGATCGGCTGGGTGGAGTCGCCGACCGCCAGGGTCGCGGGGGTCAGGTCGGCCTCGGCGAGCGGCTCGGTCGCCAGCCGCCTGGGGATCACCGCCCGGCCGCCGGCGGCGCGCCCCGCCGACGCGACCGCCTCGGCGATCGCGGGCTCGGCCTGGATCATCGCGGGCGGCGGCTCGGGGTGGGGCGAGCGATCGGACTCGCGGTACTTGCCGATCACCCGGGCGAGCCGCCACAGGTGCGACGCGACCTCGGTGTCGTCGGGCTGGAGCACCAGCGCGATCAGCAGGGTGCGAAACGCGCGCGGCGCGTCCTTGAGCTGGTCCTCGATCACCTGGGCCTTGCGGCGCAGCAGCGCGGCGCGGCGGGGCGGGGTCGGGGCGCGCTCGACCAGCGCGCTGTCGACCGCGAGCAGCTCGTTCCACGCCCGGGCCTTGCCGGCGAGCGCGACCAGCGCATCGCGGATGTCGTCGCGATCCGGCGCCCACGAGAACGCGGCGAGCACGTCGCCGACCGCGGCCCTGGGATCGCCGATCCGGTCGTCGAGCAGCCGGGCGCGCCGCAGGTGGAGCTCGACCCGCTCGATCGGGGTCGCGGCGGCGAGCGCGGTGTCGTAGGCCTCGAGCAGCGCCTTCCACGACGACCGCTGGTCGTGCTCGGCGGCCAGCCGGTCGAGCTCGCCGAGCAGCCCGGGATCGCGGGGCGCCGCGGCGAGCGCCTCGGCGAGCACCGCGATCGCGCGCGGCCGATCGCCGAGCCGGCGCTCGGACAGCGCGGCGAGCTCGCGCGACAGCGCGCCGAACCGCGCGGGCTCGGCGGGGGCGTGCGGCGAGCCGGCCGCGATCAGGCGCTTGCGCTCGTCGGTCAGGACCTCGGCCAGCTCGCGCCACAGCCCCCAGGCCTCGGCGGCCCGCCGCACGTCGTTCAGGGTGTGCTCGTCGGGCGCCTCGTCGTGCGCGCGCCGCCACCACCGGAACGCGGCCTTGGGATCGCCGAGCTTGTCGGCGGTGGCGGCGGCGATCCGCTGGACGATCGCGCGGCGCCGATGGATCCCACGGGGGAGGATCCCCGCCCCGCCGGCGGAGCCGTCGGGGTCCCCACCCCCCTCGATCCCGCTTCGTGGATCGAGGCGCTCGACCGCGTTCGCGGGGTCGCTGGCATCGCCCACGTCCCCCTCCGGCACCTGGGCGAGCATGCGCTCGAGCATCGCGACGTGGTCCTTCCAGCGACCGAGCCGGGCGAGCAGGTCGGCCGCCGCGGCGAGCGCCTCGTCCTGGCCGGCGTCGAGCTCGAGCACGCGCTTGAACGCCTGCAGCGCGCGCGTCGGGTTGCCGAGCCGGTCGCGGCAGATCAGGCCGATCTCCAGCCCGCGGGCGATCTTGCGCTGCGGCTCGGGCGCCAGGTACATCTCGCGCTCGGCGACGCGCACCGCGGCGTCGAACTCGCCGCGCGCCTCGTAGAGCCGGCGCAGCGCGGTGTGGGCCTCCAGGTGGTTGGGGTTGAGCTCGCGGATCAGGTGGTCGAGCACCTTGATCGCGTCGCCCTGCGCGCCGAGCTTGTCCTCGAGGATCTCGGCGCGGTCGATCGCCGCCGCGGTCGCGCGCGGGGCGTCGTCGGGCAGCGCCTGCTCGGCGAACAGCGCGACCTGCATGCCGAGCACGTCGGCGAGCTCGCGCCACTTCGAGGTCCCGCGGTACAGCCGGGCCAGCGCGTCGAGCGCGGTGCGGCTCTTGGGCGTGAGCTCGAGCAGCCGGTGCCACGCCCGGATCGCGCGGGCGACGTCGTCGAGCCTGCGATCGAGCACCGTCGCGTGGCGCTCGAGGTCGCGGGCGCGCACCGCGGCCTCCGGCGTGCCCGGCGCCGGCAGCGGCCGCCCGCCGTCGAGCCGCTCCAGCACGCCGGCGAGCTCGGGCCAGCGCTCGGCGCGCTCGTAGAGCTGGGCCAGCGCGGCCAGCGCATCGGGGTCGGCCGGCGAGGTCCGCAGCGTCTGCTCCCAGCGCTCGAGCGCCCCGACCTCGTCCTCGCGCGCGGCCGCGATCCGCGCCAGCCGCTTGAGCAGCTTGGCGCGCTCGGCCGGCGAGGTCGACGCCGCGGCGTGGTACTCGAGCGTCTGCTCGAGCCGCGCGTCGTTGGCCTTGTCGAGCACGCGCTCCATGCGCTCGAGCGCGTCGCGGTCGCCGTGCAACAGCTCGAGCACCGCGCTCGACGCCCACACCACGCCGTCGACGTCGGCGAGCCGGGTCTCGTACAGCACCGCGAGCCGGCGCAGCATGGTCAGCCGCTCGGCGCGCTTGGCGACCGGCCACTCCCTCGGCGCGTCGGCCGGCTTGCCGGCGCGCGCCATCGCCTCGCCGACCCGGCGGTCCTCGAGCTCCAGCACGCGGCGCAGCGTCGCCGCCAGCCCGGCGTCGTCGCCCTCGCGCTCGTACAGCTCGGCGAGCGTCTTGAGCACCGCGTCGTCGTCGGGGTTGTCCGCGACGATCTGCTCGTACAGCTCGATCGCGCGGCGCGGCTCGATCTGGCGCTCGCGGTAGGTCTGCGCCATCTTCTTGAGCACGTGGTTGCGCTGGCCGGCGGTCGGCGCCGAGGCGAGCTCGTGCTCCAGGGTCTTGACCAGCTGCTCCCACATCTTGGCGCGCGCCGACAGCCGGCGCAGCGCCTCGGCGACCTTGGGGCTGCCCGGCTCGAGCTGCGCGATCCGCTGCCAGGCGTCGATCGCGCGCGGGATGTCGCCGAGCCGGAGCTCGGCGAGCTGCGCGATCTCCTCGAGCCGGCGCACCAGCTCGTCATCGGCCGCGCCGGCCTCGCGCACGTTGTCGAGCGCGAACTCCATCAGGTCGATCAGCCCGCGCCAGTCGCGGCGTTCGCGGAAGTGATCGACGTAGCGCGCCAGCGCCTCCTCGTGGGTCGGATCGACCTGCAGCGCCTGGTGCAGCAGCTCGGCCGCGCGATCACGGTCGCCCATGTGCTCGCGCGCGACCGTCGCGAGCTCGAGGATCTCGTCGACCAGCGCGCTCGCCGGCGTGCCCGGATCGGCGCCGAGCGCGTTGATCTCGGCCTCGATCAGGCGCGACAGCGCCTCCCAGTCCTGGTCGTCGCGCAGCAGCTCGCGCAGCTCGCGCGCCGGCTTGCTGCCCGGCGGCTCGTACGCCACCAGGTCGGTCAGCACCTCGACCAGCCCGTCGCGATCGGGCAGCTGGTTGCGGTACAGCGCGGCGCGCCGGCGCAGCACCTCGGCGCGCTCGGCCGGGTCCTGCACCACGTTGCTGCGGTGGCGCAGCATGCGATCGAGCTCCTGCCACTGCGACGCATCCGACAGCGCCTCCTCGAGCGCGACCGAGCTGCCCTTGGAGTACGGATCGATGCCCGCCGCGCGCCGCAGGTACTTGATGGCGGTCGAGTCGTCGCGCGACGCCATCCGCCGCCGGCCGACCTCGACGAACAGCTGGCTCGCCTTGTAGCGCCAGGCGCCGTCGTCGCCGCCGCGGAACCCGGGCGTCGCGTAGACCTCGGCGAGCTTCTCGGCGACCTCGAGCGACGTCGGGTCGAGCCGCGCGGCTTCCTCGAGGTGCCCGGCCGCCGAATCGAGGTCCTTGCCGCGCAGCGCCAGCTTGCCGAGCTCGAGCCGGATGTACGCCTTGCGCGCCGCCGCCGCGGCCGACCGCTCGCCGCCGATCACCTCGAGCTCGGCGCCGAGCAGCTTGGCGACCATCGCGTCGTCGCCGAGCGAGTGGTAGAGCTGGCGGGCCGCCTCGAGCGCCTCGGTGCGGTGCGGCTCGAGCTTCCAGGCCTGCTGGTAGTGCCACAGCGCGCGGTCGACCCGACCGACCTGGTCCCACAGCCCGGCGGCTCGCCGGTGCTGCGCCGCCCGCCGCGCGATCACGTCGGCCTTGCGCCGGCCCGCTTCGAGCCCCGGCCGCCGGCGCACCGGATCGAACAGCTGGGCGAGCTCGGTGAGCTCGTGCTCGATCACCTCGGCCGCCGCCGCCGGATCGCCGGGCTCGACGATCTCCAGCAGCCGGTCGATCGCCCGGTCGTTGGTCGGATCGAGATCGATCGCCTGCCGCAGGTACTCGATCGCGGTCTCGGCCTCGCCGAGCACCACCATCGCCTCGCCGGCCTCCGACCACGCGTCGGCGGCGCGGATCGGATCGCGCTCGTGCGGCGCCCAGGTCGCGCACACGTCGGCCAGGAGCTCGCCGCGGCCGGCGTCGCGCAGCTCCTGGCGCAGCTCCGCGAAGCCGCGCGCGTCGGGGTGCTGGCGGAACACGACGACCCGCGCCTCGAGCGGATCGACCGTCTGGGTCTGCAGCGTGTCGTCGGCCACGGGTCCCGGTCGCCGACGATACCACGCAGC
>DATAPF010000606.1:0-15560 GCA_036265355.1 Kofleriaceae bacterium
CTGAAGTGAACCAACTTTGCGACGGCGGGGGCGGGGGCGGGGGTGGGGGCGGGCCTACGTGTCCCGTGGCGATCCCGATCCCTGCTGACGCGTTCGACTGCCAGTGCAAGACTGTGCTCATCGATCCGACCCAGCGCTGCAGTGGGCCCCTCCCGATGGACCAGTGCAGCTCCATGATCAGCATCGCCTTCTCCAACGGCCTCCTCACGAGCGACGCCGTGACGTTCCTTCAGAACAACGGCTTTTGCCCGGTCATTGGCGACCTGGGCTCTGGACTGCGGATCTTGGACTTCTGTCCGGCGGGCTGCTTCGCCGCCCAGACGCAGATCCTCACGAGCGTTCCCCGCGACGGCAAGGCCGGCTACACGCCCGCCTCGGAGATCACCTCGCAGGACACGCTCATGAGCATGGCGGACGAGGCGAGCCTTTCCGAGGTCACCATGGCGCCATCCACGATCAAGCGGCTCGTGCACGGCCCCGAGGAGCCGCCGCTGTATGTGTTCGGGCTCGCCAACGGTTCCACGCTGCGGGTGACCCAGCACCACCCGATGGTCCTCCACAATGGCAAGATCATCGAGGCCAACCAGGTCGGACGCCATATGTCCTTCATCGGCGTCGACGGCAAGCGGGTGGCGATCACCTCGATCACCCGCGAGCCGGCCACCGGCGAGGTGTTCAACTTCCAGACTGCCGGCGACACACAGCTCAGCCACGTCATCGTGGCTGAGGGCGTACTGGTTGGCGATCTGAAGCTCCAGAACGAGCTCGAGGCCGAGCCAGGCGCGATCGAACTTCGTCGCTAGCGCATCGCGTTACGAGCGCTGGTTCCCGCACGGTTGCCGGGTCAGAACCGCACGCGCGGTCCGCCCGCCACCGACAGCTCGACCTCGAAGCTGACCTCGGCGCGGACCGGCAGCGTCGGGATCTGCTCGAGCGCAGCGATCAGCGCGTCGAGCAGCTCCTCGGAGGCGTCCCCTTTGTGGGACAGACCGACGCGATGGCTGCGCGGCCGACAGATCACCTGGAGCCGGAGCTCGAGCGGCTCGTCGCGATCGGCGAGCACGCGCTCGGCGCAGCGCTGCAGCTCGCGGCAGAACGCGCCGAGCGGCTCGGCCGACGCCCGCCGCGCGAATTCGGCCTCGGGCGTCAGCAGGCGCACCGGGCCGAGCACGACCTTGCCCGGGTGCCTCGCCGGCGCTTGCGGCGCGTCGATCGGCTCGCTACTCGATCCGACCTCGTCCTCCTCGCGCCAGGTCAGCGCGAGCGACATCCCGTCCACCGCCGGGATCGTCCGCTCCTCGCCGTCGATCAGCGCGCGGCGCAGCGCCTGCCAGGCCTCCCCGGTCAGCTGGATCGCAAAGCCGTCCTCGAGGATCTTCCCCGCGTTCGCCGGCTGACCGGGGAACAGCGCGAGGAAGCACCCGCACACCCGCGACGCGTCGCTGCCGCTCGGGATGATCGCCTCCGGCTCCTTCTGACCCGGCACCCAGACCAGGCAGCCGTTGGCGGTCGGATCGAGCCCGGTCAGCAGGGCGACCGGCACACCGTCCGGCAGCTCCGCCAGCCGGTCCTGCCACGCCGGCGGCTCCAGGCGCAGCGCGCTGACCACGATCCGGTCGCCGTGCAGCGCGGCGCGGACGTCGTGGGCCGACGCGCGCGGCAGCTTCGCGAGCGCGCTCGCCTCGAACGTGCGGTCCATCGCGACGCCGCGCCGGCGGCGGTCGACCCACGACGGGAACGGATAGTGGGTCGCCGCCTGCCCCATGCGCGCGAGGACGCGCGTCGCGCCGAACGCGCGCACCGCGCGCAGCTCGTCGGCCGTCACCAGCAGGGCGGTCAGGCAGCCCGGCGGCAGCGCCACACCGGACAGCGGCTGCGCCGGCGCGTACAGCACGTGGTGGTCGAACAACCGCTGGTCGTCGAACTCGGTCTGGCTCCCGGCGGTGATCAGCTGGCCGTGCGCGGCGAGCTCGTCGATCGCCGCGAACAGGCGGAACGGAGGATCGGGAAACCGCTCGGCCGCCTCGCCCGGCTCGCGGCGCAGCGTGAACACGACCTCGGCCTGGTCATGCGCGGCCAGGCCGTCGGTGACGTACGACCAGCACGGGATCCGCGCGTGCTGGGTCGCGAGGTCGTGCGCGTGCACCCGGACCGACAGCCGGCCGGGGATGACGTCCACGATCACCGGCGCGCTCGGGTCATCGCTCGACATGACAGCCGGGCGAGCATACGAGTCGATGCGACGCCTGTCGACGACAGCGCCGGACTCCGTGGGGCCGCCCTACCTGTCCCGCCTGCCGGCAGCTCATCCGCTGTGGTGATCGGCTGCGGTGTGTCGCCTATCGGGAATGCAGACCTTCGTGTCGAGCGGGCCGGGGCTCCGGACGTGGAACGTGATATGGGCCTGACGAACGCCCACGCCGTCGTGATCGGCGTCTCGCAGTACCGGCGCATCCCGCCGCTGCCCTCGGTCGCCGACGCCGAGGGTGTGGCCGGCGTGCTGCGCGATCCGGCTGGCTGTGGCTACGACCCGGCGAACGTCGTGCTGCTGCAGGAATCGGACGCCACCCGCGACCAGATCCTCGACGAGCTCGATCGGCTCGGCCACCGGGCCCGCCCCGACGAGAGCGCGGTGGTCTACTTCTCGGGCCACGGCGGGAGCTGGCCCGGCGGCGACTCGTACCTCCTGCCGATCGAGGGTGAGTGGAGCTCGCACGACCGGCTCGAGGCCACCGCGATCTCCGGCCGGCGGCTCGGCGACCGGCTCGCCGCGATCCGGGCCGAGCGGCTGACCGTGATCCTCGATTGCTGCCACGCGACCGGGCCCGCGCAGCCGCGGACTGCCGGCGACGCCTGGATCCCGGCGGTCGCCGACGGGACGATCGAGCGGCTCGCCGGCCCCGGCCGCGTCGTGATGGCAGCGGCCCGGAGCGACGGTCCCCATGCGCTCGCCCGGGCGCGCCACGGCCTGTTCACCGAGCACCTGATCGCGGGGCTGCGCGGCGCGGCGGGCGGCAGCGACGGCGTCGTCCGCGTGCTGGACCTCTACCACCACGCGGCGCGCAACGTGGTCGGCCGGTTCCCGGATCAGCGCCCCGTGCTCAAGGCCGAGCTCGAGGACAACTACCCCGTCGCGCGGTGCCCGAGCGCGGTGCGCCCTGCGCCGACCACCTCGGCTGCCCCGGGCGACTTCGTCTACGACGTGCTCCTGGTGTACGCGCCCGATGACCGCGACCGCGGGTGGGCCCGCGGCTTCCTCCAGCTGCTCGAGGACCGCGGCGTCCGGGTGTGCACGGAGGAGCTCGACGCCGGGCCGGGCAGCCCTCGCCTGCCGGCGCTCGAGCGCCTGGTCTCGACCAGCCGGTTCACGATGCCGGTGCTGACCCCGCGGTTCTCCGCCGGCCGGTTCCAGGAGCTGCAGACCGTGCTGACCGGCCAGCTCGGGGTCGAGGACGGCATCGCGCGGCTGATCCCGGTCGTCCGCGAGCCGTGCGCGGCCCGGCTCGGCCTGCGGTCGCTCGTCCATCTCGAGATGATCCGCGACGACACCGTGCTGCCCGGGATCGAGCGGCTGGTCGGCACGCTGCGCCGCCAGCGGGCGCCCCGGCCGCCGCGCTGAGCTCCGCACGCGCCGCCGCGCGCGTAGGATACGGCCATGTTCGGACGTCGCCGTGACGGCGTGCTCGCCAAGGTCCCGCCGTATCGCCAGATCATGCCGTTCCTCATGCGAGGCAGGAACGAGTCCAGCGTGCTGTTCGAGCAGCAGCTCGACATGTCGCGCGCGCAGCCCTGGCTCGCCGACTGGAACCGGCGGACCGGACAGCGCGCCACCGCGTTCCACCTGGTGCTGCACGCGCTCGCCCGCGTGCTGCACGAGCGGCCCCACCTCAACCGCTTCATCGTCGGCCGCCGGATCTACGACCGGCGCGGCGTGTTCATGACGTTCTCCGCCAAGAAGGCGATGCGCGATGACGCGCCGCTGGCGACCGTCAAGCGCGCGTTCCGGCCCGGCGAGCGGTTCGCCGAGATGGTCGCCGCGCTCCACACCGACATCAAGGTCGCCAGGAGCGACGCGATCAGCAAGGTCGACAAGGAGCTGTCGGTGTTCCTGCGGCTCCCGAACTTCCTGCTCGCCGCCGCGGTCGCGCTGCTGCGCTGGCTCGACAGCCACGGCCTCGCGCCGCACGCGCTGATCGGCGACGACCCGATGTACACCAGCGCGTTCATCGCCAACCTGGGCAGCCTCAAGATCGACGCCGCCTACCACCACCTCTACGAGTACGGCAACTGCCCGCTGTTCTGCACCGTCGGCCGGCTCACCACCGCCCCGATCGCGGTCGGCGGCTCGGTCGAGCTCCGCCCGTCGCTGCTGCTCCGCTACACCTACGACGAGCGGGTCGAGGACGGGTTCTACGCCGCGTCGGCGATCGCGCTGGTCCGCGACTGGATCGAGGACCCGGCGAGCTGGATCGCGGATTGATCCGGCTGGCCGCGCGCAGCCGCCGGCCGGAGCTGCTAGCGTCGCGGCGTGACCAACCCGTTTCCCGATCTGGAGATGAGCGAGACGACGTACGAGGGCAAGACCCGTCTGGTGTTCCGCGGCGGCCGCGGGCCGGCCGTGATCGTGATCCACGAGATCCCGGGCTTGCATCCCGGGGTCGTCGCGTTCGGGCGGCGGCTGATCGCAGCGGGGATGACCGCGTACTTCCCGTCGCTGTTCGGCGAGCCTGGCCGCGAGGTCAGCACGGCGTACATGCTCGGCGAGATCTCACGCGCCTGCGTGTCGAGCGAGTTCGCGACCTGGGCGACCCGCAGGACCAGCCCGATCGTGAGCTGGCTGCGGGCGCTCGCGCGCGATGCCCACGCGGCGTGCGGCGGGCCGGGCGTCGGCGCGGTCGGCATGTGCCTGACGGGCGGCTTCGCGCTCGCGATGATGGTCGACGACACCATGGTCGCTCCGGTGCTGAGCCAGCCCTCGATGCCGTTTCCGATCTCCGGCTCGCGCCGCCGCGACGTCGGGGTCTCCGACGACGACCTGGTCAAGATCCGCGCCCGCTGCGCCGCCGGCACGCCCGTCATGGGGCTGCGGTTCACCGGGGATGGCGCGGTCCCCGGCGAGCGCTTCGCCCGGCTGCGCGAGGAGCTCGGCGACCGCTTCATCGCCATCGAGATCGACTCCAGCGCCGGCAACCCGTACGGCATTCCGACCAACGCGCACTCGGTGCTCACCCACCACCTGGTCGACCAGCCCGGCCACCCGACGCGGGTCGCGCTCGAGCGCGTGATCGCGTTCTTCCGCGACCGGCTCGCCGTCGCGTGACGGCCCTGGAACTTCCGCCCGCGATCTGCGATGATTCCAGGCAGGTGCGCGGCGACGTGCGAGTCAGGGGAGGAGGATGGGTCTGATGCGTGATCTCGTGTTCATCAGCTACTGTCACAGGGACGCTGCGATCTTCGAGGCGTTCCAGAAGAACCTGCACCCGGCGGAGTCCAAGGGTCTGCTGTCGGTGTGGAGCGATACCAAGATCCAGTCGGGCACGAAGTGGGCGCCGCAGATCCGCGAGGCGCTCGCCAAGGCGCGCGTCGCGCTGTTGCTGGTGTCGGCCGACTTCCTCAACTCGGCGTTCATCCGCGACGAGGAGCTTCGCGTGCTGCTCGCCGCCGCCGAGCGCGGAGAGCTGTCGCTGTACTGGGTGCCGGTCGCACCGGCGATGTTCGAGACTGCCGGGCTCGATCAGTGGCAGGCCGCGCCGGGCTGTGCCCCCGAGCGCCCACTCAATCGCATGACGCGCCCCAGGCGCGAGCAGGCGATCGTCAACGTGTGCCGCGCGATCCTGGACGAGATGGGCCGCTTGCCGTCGATCACGCGCACCGGCCGCGACGATCTGAAGCGCCGCGTCGGCGAGACCGTCGGGGCCAAGTACCAGGATCTCGAGGAGATCGGGACCGGCAGCTCGTCGATCGTGTACAAGGCCGTGGGGCCGCACGGTCGGCCGTTCGTGATCAAGGCGCTGGCCGCTTCCCTGTGGGAGCCGTCGGGCGAGGACGACATCTGCCGGCGCGCCGAGCTCGCCCGGCAGCTCGCTCACCCGGCGTACATCGACCTGTACGACGAGTTCCTCGACCGCGATCCGTGCTGCGTGGTGACCGAGTACGTCGACGGCATCAGCCTCGACCGCTACCGGGAGTCGTGCGGCGGCCGGATCGCGCCGCGCCGCGTGCAGCGGATCCTGCTCACGCTGGCGCAGGCCCTGGCGGAGGCACACGACCTCAACTTCCTGCACGAGGGCCTGCTACCCAGCAACGTCCACATCGACCGGATCACCGGCCGCACGCGGATCTCGGCGTTCCGGTTCCTGAACATCGGCCCGTCGACGGGCCTGTGGGGCACGTTCCTGGTCAACCACGAGACCTGCACGTACCTGAGCCCGGAGCAGTTCGACGGCCGCAACCGGTCGACGGCCAGCGATCAGTATGCGCTGGGCCTGCTGGGCTACGAGCTCCTGTCCGGCCAGCCGATCGCGCGGGTCACCCGGCCCGCCGACTTCGTGCATCGCCAGGGGTTCTTCGCTCGCCTCGAGCAGTCGGGGCCGTGGGCCGATCGCGCACCCGCGCTGGCCGGCGTCCTGCTGCGGATGCTGCGGGTCGACCCCGACGAGCGGTGGCAGTCCATGGCCGAGGCCGCCAAGATGCTCGAGGAAGTGAACGTCGAGGACTCGCCGCACGAGACCGCGCGCCGCCGGGTCCAGGACAGCTACAGCACGTTCCAGGCTGCCGATCGGTCCGACAAGCTGTACAAGAGCTTCTATGCCCGGCTGTTCGCATCGGTTCCCGAGGCGCACCGGATGTTCGCCCGCACCGACTGGTCGCGGCAGTACAACGCGATCAACCGCGCGCTCAAGCTCCTGCTCGACTACGACGCCGGCTCGCAACGCGCGGCGGAGGAGATCGGCAGCGTGGCGCTCCAGCACCAGAAGTACGGGCTCGGCGAGCGCGAGCTCCGCGCCTTCGAGGATGCGTTGCTCCAGGCGCTGGAGAGCTGCGGCGAGTGCAAGCCGGAGACCGTCGAATCGTGGCGTATGATCCTCGCACCGGGCTTCCACCACATGCGCGGTGCACTGCGCGCCCAGGGGCCGATCCGGCCCGTCGGTGACGCGCCCGCGAAGGCCGCGCTCCGGCGCCGGGCCCGCAGCAACGGCGACAGTGGTCGCCGGCGCGCCTCGCGGGTTGCCCGGCGCACGCCGGCGAGCGCACCGCTGGGCAAGTGATCGCGGCGCGGCGGCACGGGTAGCCATGCGCCCGGACTACTGGGCCCGGCGACGCGCGCGCTGAAGCTGCGGTCCACCCGGGCCCGTCGCTGGGACCTCGCCGCCCCTGCCTCGTTCGGTGCGGCGATGGCGCGGCCCCAGCGTGGTCGCGAGGTGGACGGCGTCGTACCCGAACTTCTCGCGCACCTGATCGACCGCGGCGCCGCGGCGATCGCTGTCGTCGAACAGCGCGAGCTGCGCGGTGTCGGGGCGGAGCCTGGCCAGCGCGACGCCGAGCAGCCGGATCGGCAGCGGCCGGGTCCGCGCCTCGCGATACAGCTCGAGCACGACGCGATGGAGCTCGAAGTCGGCGCTGGTCGGCGCGATCGTCCGCCCGCGCGTGAGCGTGTCGAAGTCGGTGTACCGCAGCTTGAGCGTGACCTGGCCTGCGGCGGCGCCGCGCCGGCGCGCGCGCGACGCCACGCGCTCGCACAGGCCCGACAGCACCTCGCGCGCGGTGTCGGGGCCGGTCTCGACGAACGTGCGCTCGTTGGAGATCGAGCCGGCGTAGGCGCCGTGCGGATCGTGCTCGCGGAACGCCGGCCGCTCGCGGCCGAGGTCGTCGTCTCCCTCGCCGCGCGCGGCGCACCGGATCCCGGCGGTGTACGCCCCGAAGATCGGGCGCAGCACCACCTCGGGCGCGTCGACGAGCTGGGCGAGCGTCTCGATGCCGAGCGCGCGCAGCCGCGCCTCCGACACCGGCCCGATGCCGGGCAGCTTGCGCACCGGGAGCGGCGCCAGCGTGGCGGCTTCCCGGCCCGCCGCGACCAGCAGCACGCCCTGCGGCTTGGCGAGCCCGCTCGCGACCTTGGCCATCGGCTTGCTCGTCGCGATGCCCGCGCTCGCCGGCAGGCCGAGTTCGCCATCGATCGCGCCCGTGATCTCGCGGACCACGCGCAGGATCGTCGCGTCGTCGTCCGGGTCGCCGCGGCGCCGGTACAGCCGCTCGCAGCCGGTGAAGTCGAGGTAGTGCTCGTCGATGCTCGCCGCGATCACCACCGGGCTGAACCGCTCGACGATCTCGCGCGCCCGCTGCGAGTAGTCGGTGTACATCTCGCCGTGCCCGGGCACGAACACCGCGTCCGCGGGCGCTCGCTCCGAGGCCTCGCGGATCGACATGCCCGAGCGCACGCCGAACGCGCGCACTTCATAGCTCGCCGAGGTCACGACGCCGCGGCCACCGCGCCACCCGCCCACGACGACCGGTCTGCCGCGCAGGCTCGGATCGAGCAGCCGCTCGACCGACACGAAGAACGTGTCGAGATCGAGGCAGCAGATCCGCGGCGCTAGCACGGTAGGATCTAACACTGAACGTTAGTTCAGATCAAGCCTCGCATCGTTGACTTCGCGGTGGTCTCACGGAAACGTGCGATCGATGGGAAAGCAAAAGGTCCTCCTGGTCGACGACGACCGAGGCCTGGTCGACATGCTCTCCATGGCGCTGGAGGACGCCGGGTTCGCGGTCGAGCGTGCGCACGATGGCAAGTCTGGATGGGAGCGGTTCTCCGCGTTCTCGCCCAACCTGGTGGTGCTCGATCTGCTCATGCCCGAGATCGATGGTCTCGAGCTGTGCAGGCGGATTCGCGAGAAGCATGTCACGCCCATCGTCATGCTCACCTCGCGCGACGACGAGATGGACAAGGTTCTCGGCCTCGAGATCGGCGCCGATGACTATGTCACCAAGCCGTTCTCGACGCGCGAGCTGGTCGCCCGGGTGCGGGCCGCCTTGCGCCGGGCCTCGATCGGGGTCGGTAGCTCGGAGGCGCTCGAGGTCCGTCGGCTTCGCCTCGACCGATCGAAGCGCGACGTCTTGGTCGGCGACGCTCGCGTGACACTCACGGCGACCGAATTCGAGCTGCTGTGGACCCTCGCCTCCAGACCTGGGCACGTCTTCGACCGCGACAAGTTGATGAGCGTGCTCTACGGAGACATCGTCGTATCCGAGCGAACCCTCGATACCTTCGTCAAGCGAGTTCGCCGAAAACTGCGCGCCATCGACCCGACCTTCGACGAGCTCGAGACGGTGAGAAGTGTTGGATACCGGTACAAGGAATAGGAGCTTTCGTCTTCGCCTGCAGGGCAAGATCTGGATGAATTGACCCGCCGCCTGCAAGACCAGGCCACGCACACCCGCCAGGTGACTGCGGACCTGGCGCACGATCTGAAGAGCCCGCTGTCCACGATCCATGCGTCCGCCGATCTGCTTCGAGACAGTGAAATCCTCGATGACGACCGGCGCCAGCGAATCGCCACGGCGGTATCGCAGGCCGCCGCTCACATGAGCCGTTCGGTCCAGGCGATGCTCACCCTCGCCCGGCTGAACGAGAGCTTGCCGTCCGAACATCGTCGCATGGTCAAGATCGGCGAGCTGGTATCGGAGGTCTGTCGAGAATTCCAGCAAGATCCGCGGAATGCGAAGATTCGTTTTGTCGTGGAGTGCCCGATCGAACATGCGGTGTTCGGCATCGCGGAACGGCTGGCCCAGGCCGTCCACAACCTCGTGGCCAACGCGGTGACGTTCTGCCGCGAGACCGTGATGGTGCAGGTGGCGGCGGTCGCGGGCGATCTCGTGATCTCGATCCTGGACGATGGTCCGGGCGTCTCCCCCGGAAACCGGGACAAGATCTTCACACGCTTCTTCTCGGTGCGTCCGCCGGACCAGGAGCCCGGTTCCGGCCTCGGGCTCGCGATCGTCCACACCGTCGCGCAGGCCCATGGCGGTCGCGTGGAGCTCGCAGAGGGCAGTGCTCTCGGGGGGGCGTGCTTCCGGCTGGTGCTTGCCCTCGCCGATTGATCGACCGATCCGGGGCCCGGCGGAGCAGTGCCCCGGAAATGCCACACACGGTCCTTGCGCTGTCCTCGAGCAGAGCTGACTCGTCGTGACAGCCTGGCAGTCATGATGCAAACGCCTGGGAGCTCGACCCTCGGTGAGCTGGCCGCCGCGCAACCGGCATCGGCTGGCAATGTCTGGCCGCGGGTCGCCGTGATCTCCGACACGATCGACAACATCGATGGCATCGCGATCGGTCTCCGGCGCCTGGTCGCCAGCTCGCGGCGCGCCGGCCACGCCATCGCGCTGATCGGCCCGGCCGGCCAGCGGACCGACGACGATCTCGTCCGCATCCCCCCGGCGATGACGGTCGCGCTGCCGATGTATCCGTCCTACGCGTGGAGCGTGCCCGAGCTGCCGCCACTCGTCGAGCAGCTCGCGAACCACGCCGATCTCGTCCAGCTCGCCACGCCCGGCCCGATGGGCCTTGCGGGTCTGATCGCCGCCCGCATGCTCGGCTTGCCGGTGATCGCGCAGTATCACACCGAGGTCGCCGACTACGCCGCGCGGCTCACCGGGCTGCCGTTCGTCAAGGGCCTCGTCGAGCCGTTCGTCGCCTGGTTCTATCATCAGGCCGAGCTGTGCCTCGCGCCGTCGCAGACCGTCGTCGATCGGCTGACCGGGTTCGGAATTGCGCGCATCATGCGCGTGCCGCGCGGCGTCGACCTCGAGCTGTTCGACCCGGCGCGGCGCGCGCGCGAGTCCCTCGCCGGCCATGGCATCACCGGCGGCCCGGTCGCGCTGTACGTGGGCCCGGTTGTCGCGCGAGAAGAACCTCGACGCGCTGCGCGCCGCGTGGATCGAGGTCCACGCCCGGCGGCCCGACGCGCGGCTCGTCGTCGTGGGCGAGGGTCCGCAGCGACACGCGCTCGACGGCCCCGGCGTGATCGCGACGGGCGCGCTGCACGGCCAGGCGCTGGCGACGGTGTTCGCGTCGGCCGACGTGTTCGTGCTGCCGAGCGAGACCGAGACCTTCGGCAACGTCGTGCTCGAAGCCGCGGCGAGCGGCTTGCCCGCGATCGTCGCCGCTGCCGGCGCGGCGCACGAGCATGTCACCGACGGCGTCACCGGCATGGTGCTCGACGGCCGTGACCCGGCTGCATTCGCCGGCGCGATCCTCGCGCTGTTCGCCGACGCGCCCAGGCGCCTGGCGATGGGCCGCGCGGCTCGCAGCCACGCGGCGCACCACGACATGCGGCGCGCCGTCGAGGCCACCTGGGCGATCTACCGCGACGTCGCGTCGGGCGTGCGCCAGCGAGCGGCGTCATGATCTCGGTCGTCGTCGAGAGCTGGAACGTCGACGGCCGGGCCGCGCCGCTCGAGCGCCTGCTGCGCACGCTCGCCCCTCAGCTCGGCGACGCCGAGCTCGTCGTCACCCACGCCGGGATCCCGATCGCGCGCGCCTCGAGCGCGCCGCCGGGCGCGCCATCACCTGGCTCGCGTTGCCGCGCACCGCCACGTACTACGACCACAAGAACCGCGGCTTCGACGCCACCACCGGTGACGTCGTCGTCTTCCTCGACGCGGATTGCGATCCCGCGCCGGGCTGGCTGCACGCCATCACCGCGCCGATCGCCGCCGGCCGCGCGCGCGTCGTCGCCGGGACGACCACGTATCGCGGCGCGCTCGCCCCGCTCGCCAGCCGGCTCGACTTTCCGTACTTCACGTTCGACCGCACGCGCGGCACGGTCCTCAACTTCTTCGCCAACAACGTCGCATTCGCGCGCGACGTGTTCGCCGCGCATCGCTACCCGACGATCGAGCCGATGTACCACGGCCAGTGCCAGGTGCTCTGCCTCCAGCTGCGCGCCGCCGGCATTCCGATCCAGCTCGCGGCCGATGCGCGAGCGACCCACGCCTGGCCCGACGGCATCCTCGACTGGCTCACCGTGCGGCTGCTCCGCGGCGCCGACACGGTATCGCTCCTGCCGCATGTCGTTGCCCACTTCGCGCCGCAGGCGATGCACACGGTATCTCGCCTCGGCCGCGTTCCCGCCCTCGCCGTGCTCGGTGTCCGCGCGGCCAGCGGCAGCTGGCTCGCCCTGCGCGACGGCCCCATCGTGCGCGGCCTCGCCCTGGTCGCTGCGGTCACGCTGGTGGACGCCCTCGGCGCCGCCGGCGGCCGGGCCGTCTATCGGGCGCTCACATGACCCCCTCGGGCATCGTCGCGTCGCTCGGCATCTACGGGGGTGCCCTCGCCGTCGGCGCGATCTCCAGCATCCTCCCGTTCGCCAGCGTCGAGGTCTTCCTCGTCACGCTCACCCTCGCCAACGGCGCGACCCTGCCCACCGCCACCGCGACCGTCCTGCTGGCCGCCGGCGGCCAGCTCGCCGGCAAGCTCCCGATGTATGCGGCCAGCCGCGGCATCGCCAGCGTCGAACGGCCGCGCGGCAAGCGCATCGAGCGCCTGCGGCAGCGCGTCCTGCGGTTGCGCAAGACCCCGCACCTCGCGCTCGCCGCCAGCGCGGTCGTGGGGCTGCCGCCGTTCTCGGTCATGGCCACCGCGGCCGGCGCCTTCGCCATCCGGCTGCCCTGGTTCTGCACCATCGTGTTCGCCGGCCGCGCCACGCGCTTCGCGCTCGTGATCGCCGCGACCGTGCTGGCGCGACGCTGACGCTTGCACCTACCTAGTGCATATTGAAGATCTGGATCTCCTTGAGCCCGATCCCGTAGTTCGCCGTCGCGCTCTTCGCCTGCGGTGTCATCAGGACGCGAAGCTTCGGCGTGGTGAGCTCGTGGAAGCGCACGACGTTGAGGTTGGCCCGTGGCGTGTCCGGCTTCTTCACCTGACCAGGGACATCGACCCACGTGCCGTTGCGGAGGTATTGCACGGTATAGGACGCCGGCTCGCGATAGGTATTGGCGCACGGGCGAGGCGAGCAGATCTGTTGCATGTCGAAGTTCTTGTCACTGAAGAAGTACAGCTTCACCGTGTCGACCCTGCGCGACCCTTCGAGATCGACCTCGAACCAGTCCTGTGGATTCGTCGACCCTTCCGTACCCCAGATCGTGTTGGGGGCGAGGTAGCCCGGCTGCGCCTGCCCGGCGGGCCCGTTGGCCGGCATGCCGCTGATCGTGAATCCATCGACGGCGAACTGCGCTGCGGTCGCCCGCAGCGGAGGTGCGGTCGTGGTGAACGACGCCTGAACCGGCTTGCCTTGTGCCAGGTTCACGGTGTCGTGGACCAGATCCACACCCGCCTTCTGGAACATGTCCACGACGCGAGGGTTGTCGCGAAGCCGGACGTCGGTCGCGTTGCGCAACGGGACCGGTCGCTTGAACCGCACCTTCGCCTCGCCGTGATCGAGGACGCTCACCGAGCCGGTCCTCGAATTCCACTGCACGTGCGCGAGGTGATCGATGGTGAAGGCTCGCTGGCCATTGATGTACGCCGAGTATCCCTCGGGAACTCCTCGGTAGTGCGGTTTACCGCCCGGACGATCCCACACCAGCGTGAGGTCGGCGCCGTGGTAACTGAGGTTGTTGATCGCGAAGTGATCCCAGCCGATGTCGATCGGCCATAGCTCGAGCTGATCGTCGAGCCGCGGCCGCACGCCGGCGACGTCGTCGATCAGCATGAAGTTGTACGCGCCCAGGATGTTGTGATGGATGCCCGAGCGGCTGAAGGTCTTGGCGTCCGGGTCCCAGCCGAAGAAGAACTCGTTGTTGTCCGGGAACCGGTTGTCGCCGTCGATGTACTGGACCCAGGTCAACCACTCCAGGAGCTTGCGATACATCTCCGGCGTGACGAACTCGGATGGGTATTCTCGCAGGGCCTTCGCGTACACCTGCGCCTGCAGCGTCGAGTTGATGTTGGAGAAGTTGTTGGAGCCGCCCGCGCCGGCTTCGATCTGGTCGGCCTGGTTGGCCGTGAAGAACGGCATGATGGGGAACTGGTGGGCGTCGGCATAGAACCGGAACGCTTGCTTGTAGTTGTCGGTGTTCGGCGCGATCCCCTCGACGAACGGCATGAACACCTGCTGCTCCTTCCAGGGGATCAAGAAGTTGGTCGCGAGGTGGCGGTGCTTGAAGGTCTTTCCCGGTCGGTCACCGACGAGCGGCGTCTCCACGGTGCCAGCTCGGCCGTTGCCCGATGAGTCGATCACCGCGTTGCCGGCATCCTCGTCGAAGCGGTACGACACCACGTCTCCACCGCCGGTGGTGCCGCCAGGCGCCGTCATGAGCGACTGGATCTGGTCCTGGGTGAGCGCGACGCTGAAGACGTTGAAGTCGTCGATCGAGCCGTTGAGCAGCGGGTCACCGAACTGCGAGCGGCCGATCCAGTTGTTGGTCGTGTTCCCCAGGCTGCTCGGGCCGAGCGTCATGCTGGGGTTGGTGGCGACCGGCACTCCGTTGAGCCACAGCGTCCCGGTGGTCCCGGACTTCGTGACCGCCACGTGGGTCCACGTGTTGAGCGGCAGTGGCCCGGGGCCGTTGATCTGCTGCTCTCCGCCGCCACCGGTGGTGGTGATCGCGAACCGGACCGGCGTCCCGGTCACACCCGCACTCGGTGTCAGGAACATGTAGACGGTGGTTCCGGTGCCGAAGTCGAACACCCGGGACCAGTTCAGCGCCGCGGCAGGGTTCACCCAGGTGGCGATCGTGAAGTCGGTCAGGCCACTCACGATCCCCGCCGGCAGGTCGACCGTGCGGTTCGGCTCGCTGCCGTTGAGCTTGATCGCGTTGCCGAAGCCTGTCTGGCTGGCAACCCGGGTGCCGTCGGCGGGCTGGAGCGGCGGTGTGTTCGCCGGGCCGTCGTCCCACAGCACGTTGAGAACTGCGTTCTTGATGTTGCCGGCGAGCGTGGTCATCTCGGCGGTCTTGGCCTGGTCGCCGATCAGCGCGTAGGCCTCTGCCGACGCCTTCGCGCCGGCGTACAGGAACGCGCTCTCCACCCGATCCTGACGACCCGGTGCCCACCGGAAGGAGACCGCGTCGGCGTCGTTGCCGGTGAGGAATCCGACGGTGTACTCCAGGAGGAAGTTGTGGTCGGAGTCGTACTTGGCGAGCTGGCCCTTGACGTCACACTCCGCATAATGCGCGAAGTTGCGCAGGATCTTCTTGTCGCCACCGTGGACCTTGTACGAATTCCAGCCCTCGCGAGCGATGTATTGCTCGTAGGTGTTCCCCCAGCTGAACGACCCCGAGTTATCGATGAATGCATCGCACTTCGAGGTCTCGCCCGAGGACACCCAGTTGCCATACGACCACAAGGGGTTCCGGAAGTACTTGAGGTCCTGCATGTGCATCGGCTGGCTCAGCTGGATCGCATTGTCGTAGCCGAGCGCGCCCTCGACCGAGACCGGGAACTGGAAGTCATTGCCCGGGATGTTGGCGTCGATATAGTCGAACCGGTTGAGGAACGTGCGATAGACCGACATCTTCTTGATGTTGTCGTCGGGAGCGTCGATGAACGGCACGTT
>DATAPF010000607.1:0-7408 GCA_036265355.1 Kofleriaceae bacterium
CGCGGCGCACAGGCCTCCGACATTCGCGGCAAGGGCAACCCGCGCGATCTGGTGACCGAGTGGGACCTGCGCTCGGAGGACGTGATCCGCCGCGTGCTCGCCGAGCGCACGCCGGGGATCGCGGTGCTCGGCGAGGAGGCCGGGGCCGGTGAGGGCGCTGGCGAGGGCGCCGGCGAGGGCAACCGATCGACGGGCCTGCGGTGGCTGGTCGATCCGATCGACGGCACGGTGAACTTCGCGCACGGCCTGCCGATCTGGGCGGTGTCGATCGCGTGCGAGGACGCCGGGCAGATCGCCGCCGGCGTCGTCGCGGCGCCCCAGCTCGGCTGGTGGTTCGAGGCCAGCCGCGGCGGCGGGGCGCGCGACGGCAGCGGCGCGGCGCTCGGGGTCAGCTCGATCGCGCGGCTCGATCACGCGCTGCTCACGACCGGGTTTCCCTACGACCGCGCGACCCGGCCCGACAACAACCTCGCGGAGTGGGCGCACCTGCAGCGCCGCGCCGGGGCGTGCCGCCGGCTCGGCGCCGCGTCGCTCGATCTCTGCCTGGTCGCGCGCGGCTGGATGGACGGCTACTGGGAGAAGCACCTCCATCCATGGGATGTCGCGGCCGGGGCGCTGATCGTCACCGAAGCCGGCGGGATCGTGACGGACTGGACAGGCGGCCGGCTCGACATTCACGAAGGAGCGGTCGTGGCGACGAACGGTGCTATTCATGAGGAGCTCATCGCCGAGCTCGGCCGCGTTCCCCCGTGAAGCGCACAGCGTCTTTCTCCCTGTCTTTCTCCCTCCTGGTCGCCGTGCTCGCGGCGGCATCGTCCATCGCCTCGCGCGGTGCCGCGGCGCAGCCGGCATCGCCCGGGGTCAGCGGACCCCGAGCCTCGCAGCCCCCGCCGGCGGCCCCGCTGGATCCGTACGCCGCCCCGTCGGGGCCGGGCTCGGGCCCGACCGCGCCGGCGGCGCCTTCGCCGAGACCGCAGCATCCGACTGCGCCGCCCGCCCGCGGTGCGGCCGGTGCCGCGGGCCCCGCGCCGGCGGATCCGTACGAGCGGTCCGGCGATCCCCCGGCGCCGCCCGTCGACCCGGCGGCGCGCCCCGGTGCGACCACTGCGGGCGCGCAGCCCGCCGATCCGTACGCGCGGCCCGGCGATCCGGCGTCGCCGATCCCGCGGCGGGTCGGGCTCGCCGACATCCCTGCCGTGCAGGGCCTGCTCGCGGTCCAGCGGCTCGACGGCTGGCTGCTGTTCGATCGCGACGGCGAGAACCCGATCGCCGAGCGGCTGGTCGCGCCCGATGGCCACCCGACGCGGCCGTGGTTCTACATGATCCCGGCGCGCGGCGCGCCGATCGCGCTGGTTCACTCCACCGAGCTGCGCAGCTTCGATCACCTCGCCGGCACCAAGCTGACGTATCAGGGCTACCGCGATCTCGACAAGCAGCTGCGCGCGATGCTCAAGGGCATCAAGTCGGTCGCGGTCGAGTACTCGGCGAAGGCGGCGGTGCCCGCCGTGTCGCGGGTCGACGCCGGGACGCTGGAGGTGATCCGCGCCGCCGGCGTGCAGGTCCGATCGTCGGACACCCTGGTCCAGTTCACCAAGGCGATCTGGGGCGACGCCGGGCGCACCGCGCACTACGTCGCGGTCCACCACGTGGTCGAGCTGCGCAAGGAGGCGCTCGCGTTCGTGGCCAAGCGGCTGCAGAGCGGCGAGCCGGTCACCGAGCACGACGTCCAGCAGGAGATCCTGCGCGGGATGACGATGCGCGGGCTGGTCGGTCCGCCGCCGGTGGTCGCCGCCGGCGTCAACACCGCCGACCCGTACTACGTGCCGTCCGCCGACAAGGCCGCGCCGATCAAGCGCGGCGACCTGATCGTGATCTCGCTCGCTGCCAAGCTCGACAAGCCCGAAGGCATCTACGCCGCGCAGACCTGGTGCGCGGTCGCCGACCAGGCGGTGCCCGACCCGATCGCGCGGGCGTTCGCGACGGTGAGCCTCGCGCGCGATCAGGCGATGGCGCTGATCGGCGACCGCGCGCGCAAGCACCGCCCGGTCACCGGCGCCGAGGTCGACGACACCACGCGGGCGTTCCTGCGCAAGGCCGGGCTCGCGGACCGCGTGATGCACCGCACCGGGCACTCGATCGACAACGACCTGCAGGGCGGCGGCGCGGACCTCGACGACTTCGAGGTCAAGGATTCGCGGATCCTCACGCCGGGCACCGGCTTCACGATCGGGCCGGGCGTGTACTTCACCGGCCAGTTCGGCGTGCGCAGCGAGGTCTCGGTCTACCTCGCGCCCGGTGGTCCGGAGATCACGACGCCGGCGCAGGACGAGGTCGAGGCCCTGCTCAAACCGTGATCTGCGACCAGGTCACCGCGGTGATCCTCGCCGGAGGACATGTCACCGTGACACTGCGTGGCGACACGCGAGGCGCCGCGGCTCGCGCGGGTCGATCGACAGGGGACTTTTCGCGCGGCTCTCGGTGTTCGATCGGTTCCGGGCGGTTTTCCGGGTTCTCATGCCAGCCCGATTCCTGTATAGGTGCCGGTGATGCGTATCGGTGATCTCGCCATCGACGTCCCGGTGCTCCTGGCGCCGATGGCGGCGGTCACGGATCTGCCGTTCCGGACCGTGTGCGAAGAGTTCGGCGTCGGGCTCACGATCACCGAGTTCCTGTCGGCACATGCGCTGTCGATCGGCGATCCGAAGACGTGCGGCAAGCTCACGGCGTCGCTCGATGGCCGGCGGTTCGGGGTCCAGATCTTCGGCCGGGAGCCGGCGGCGATGGACGCCGCGGCGCGTCTTGCGGTCGCGATCGGCGCATCGCTGGTCGACATCAACATGGGCTGCCCGGCCAAGCGCGTGGTCGCGGGTGAGTGCGGCTCGGCGCTGATGCGCGAGCCCGCGATCGCACAGGAGCTGGTGCGCGCGGTGGTCGCCGCGGTGCCGCCGCACGTGCCGGTCACCGTCAAGCACCGCGCCGGGTGGAACCAGGATCACCGCAACGCGCCCGAGTTCGCGTGCGCGCTGGTCGAGGCCGGCGCGAAGATGATCACGGTGCACGGCCGGACCCGCACCCAGGGGTTCTCCGGCAAGAGCGATCCGGACATCATCAAGCAGGTGCGCGACGCCGTGCCGCCGCACATCCCGGTGGTCGGCAACGGCGACGTCGTCGACGTCGCGGGCTATGTCCGGCTGCGCGAGCACACCGGCTGCGACGCCGTGATGATCGGCCGCGGCGCGCTCGGCAACCCGTGGCTGTTCGCGCGGCTGCGCGAGGTCGCCGCGGGCCGGCCGGACCCCGGGCCGCCCGGGCTCGACGAGCGGCTCGCGGTGTTTCGCCGCCACGTCGACCTGATCGAGGCGCTCAAGCGCGGGCCGCGGGTGCTGCACGAGGTCCGCAAGTCGTGCGCGTGGTACGCGCGCGGCCTGTTCGGCTGCAACGCGCTCCGGCTCCGGGTCTGGGACGCGCCGGACATCGCGGCGGCGCGCGCGCTGGTCGAGGACTACTTCGCGCAGCTGATCGAGCGCCACCGCCGGCTCGGGCTCGCTCCCGAGGCCGAGCGCGGCGACATGGACGGCGCGTTCGCGGGTACCGAGACGAGTACCGAGACGGCGGACGAGGCGGCGTAGATGCTCCGCCCCACGCTCAAGGCGGACGACTTCCTGGTCGCCGCGAGCCAGGCGATGCGCGCGGTGACCGCCGCGGTCGCGCAGTTCGCCGACGGCGATGCGCCGGTGCTGATCTGCGGCGAGCGCGGCACCGGCCGCGAGCTGGTCGCGCGGGTCCTGCACCGGCGCGGCCCGCGCAGCGCGAGCCGGTTCGTCGCGGTCCGGCCGACGTTCGAGGACGCGCCGACCAGCTCGAGCCCGGGAGCGAGCGGCCGCGACGGCGACGCCTGCGAGCGCGCGCGGCGGGCGCTGCGCGCGGCGAGCGGCGGGACGCTGCTGGTCAAGGACGTCAGCGACCTGTCGGCGACCTCGCAGCGCACGCTGCGCCGCGCGATCCGCGGCCGCGGCGAGCGCGACAGCGGCGAGCTGTTCGACGTCCAGGTGCTTGCCACCGGAGACCTCGATCTCGACCGCGCGGTCGACGCGTCGATCGTGTCGCCGGAGTTCTATCAGCTGTTTGCCGACCGCCGGATCGAGGTCCCGCCGCTGCGCGACCGCGCGGACGACCTGCCGGAGCTGTTCGAGCGCTGGATCAGGCATTACTCGGTCGAGATCGGCCGGTCCAAGCCGACGGTATCGAGCCGGGCGATCGCGCGGCTGACCGCGTACCCGTGGCCGGGCAACGTCGGCGAGCTCAAGGCGATCGCGCGGCGGCTGGTCGTGCGGGTGACCCGCGCGCGGCTCGAGGCGGGCGACGTCGACGAGGTCCTCCCGGTGGTCGCCGAGCGCGTCCCGCTCGAGGACCTCGCGTTCGAGGACATGGTCAAGGCCAAGCTCGCCGGGCTGCTCGCGCGGATCGACGGCTATCCGGTGCACGACCTCTACGACAAGGTGCTGGCCCGGGTCGAGCGCCCGCTGTTCGATCTGGTGCTCGCCCACACCGGCGGCAACCAGCTCAAGGCCGCCGAGATCCTCGGGCTCAATCGCAACACACTGCGCAAGAAGCTCGCCGGGCTCGGCATCGAGCAGACCAGGAAGCGCCCCGGTCGCGAGGACCGCGCGCTCGATGGCAAGTGATGCCGGCGGACCGGCCGGTCACTCGTCCTGGACTGCCTTGATGTGAACCCGCACCGCGCCGGGGCCGAGCCGCGCCTGGCAGGCCAGCCGGATCCCGGGCGGTGCATTGAATGCGTCGAGCAGATCGAGCTCGTCCTCCGCGGGCGGCAATAATTGCTCGGCGCCCTCGAGTACGTGGATCCGGCACGTGCCGCAGCTCGCGACCCGGCAGTTGAACGGGATCGGTGCTGTGTACTCATCGCACAGATCGACCAGGGCGGTGCCGCACACCGTATCGATCTCGACGATCCGGCCGGTGCTCGACTCCGTGATCAGCTTCACTGGATGATGGGGAGTGTGTGTCGCGGAGTGCATGATTGGGACAAGATCTCAAAATTCTCTCAACAGTATTTTCTGGCTTGCGCGCCAGTCAAGGACGATGTACATGAGCCGGAGTGAGTGACGGAAGTGAGGGCGCGGCGCCGTCGTGCGGAGTGCGCGCGGTGGTGCAACCGACCGACCGGTTGCGCGTGCCACACCCCAAGCGCATGTCGCACGCCTACGTGACGACCGAGACCGGCGCGCTCGAGCTGTGCCTGTACTACGGCGACAAGGAGGTCGCGTTCGACGAGGCGCGGCTGTTCCCGTTCGGCGAGCAGCTGGTGAGCCTGCCGTCGTTCGTCGCCGGCGACGCGACCGCGTGGGGTCCGGGGTACGAGTGGGACGAGGTCCGCTCGATGCTGGAGTCCCTGGTCGACGAGGGCATCATCAAGCAAGGCGACGCGGTCGACGATCCGCGCGGCGGCGGGCTGGTGCCGTCGCAGGTCCCGCCGTCGGTGTGCCCGGTGCCACGCATGTGGTCGGCCGCGGACTGCGAGGCGATCACCCGCGATCTCGGCGGGCGGCCGATCGAGATCGGCCACCTCGAGGCGGTGGTCCAGGCCTACCGGATCGCGCACCCGGCGCTCGACGCCGACGGCCGCCAGGTCGGCGAGGCCAACGTGTTCCCACCCGGGCTGCGGCTCGACCGCCCGACGGAATGGCGAGTCTGCCAGTACGCCGGCAGCCGGTATCGCGACGACGCGCCGATGAACGTGACGGCGCTCAAGGCGATGATCAAGTACTGGAAGCCGATGCTCGCGACGCTGGGCGCGATCCGCGCCGAGGTGCTGCGCCGGCTGCCGCGCTCGCAGAGCGGCTGGCGGGCCGGCGATCTCCACACGTTCTCGCGGGTCGTGCTCGCGCTGCCGGCCTACCTGCTGATGAGGCGCGGCGGGGCGTCGCCGCAGCCGCCGCTGCACCCGATCCTGTCGTCGCTGTATCGCGTGATCGACGGGATCCGGATGACGACCCACGACATGCTGTTCCTGTCGGCGGAGCGCACCCGCCACCCCGACGAGCCGATCACCGCCGCCGAGCTCCACGGCTTCGCCGAGCGCAATGGCCTGTTCCTGTCCGAGTACGGGGTGTGCGCCGGCCCCAGGCACCTGATCGACGAGCTGTTCACCGCGGTGTTCGATGGTGCGCCGCTGCCCGCGGCGGACCGCGAGCTGCCGCCCGAGGTCCTTGCGCTGCTCGCCGAGCTGCCGGCCGCGGTCGACTACGCGCTGCTCGGCCTCCAGGTGTGGGCGGTGGCGCGCTCGGTCTGGCTCGGGATGAGCTACGCGTACCGCGCGATCCGCGAGCTGGTCGATCGAAAGGGGGAGGCCCCCCTCCCCGCGGCGGGCGGCGCGATCTGCGGCCGGCTCGGCACGCGGCTGGCCGACGAGTGGCGCGTGCTGGAGCGCGAGCGGCTCGCGATCGAGCACGAGATCGAGGTCCACCGCGTGGTGTACGCCGACGCCTACGAGCAGTCGTGGCGCGGGCTGCGCTCGCCGGTCGGCGCGCCGATGCTGGCCGCGCGGATCGCGCCGGTCGACGAGCGCGCCGAGCACCGCGCGATCGGCGCCGAGCTGCGCGCACGGCTGGGCGCGGAGCTGGCGGGCGAGCTGCCGGCGCCGGCGGTCGACCGCTTCGCCGAGGTCCTGGTCCACTACCTGCGGGAGGAGCAGGCCGCGCTGGCGTCGACCGAGGCGCTGCAGGACGCGATCAACCGGCTGCTCGATCGCCCGCGGCCGACCCGGGCGCTGTGCGCGCAGGACCTCCGCGTCCTGTTCACGATGCACACCGGCTCCAAGTCGGCATTCCCGTATCTGTTCGAGACGCTGGAGGACGAGCTCGGGTTCGGCGTGGCGTGCACCGCCGATACCCTCGAGCTGACCCGGCGCTCCGGCCCGCGAGTCACACCGGCGGCTCGGCCGGTGGACGGCGGCGCGCAGAGCTGCGCGTTGCCTGGTGGCGAGCACAACCAACCGCAGAGGAGAACATCATGAAGATCCGATCCAAGGTCCGCAGTGGCCGCATGAACTGCGTCTGATGCAGTGCCGCTCGGGGGCCGCCGCCTGGCGCGGGGTCTCCGGACGGTGTGCGGGGGCCGTGGCGCATAGCCATCGGGCCCCCGTACGTTTTCAGGGCGCGCCGCGGGCGCCGATCCGCATCGGCATGCCGTCCGCCGGACGCAGCGTGATGCTCGGGGTCGGCGGCTGCATCGGCGCGGCCGCCGACAGCCGGCGGCGCTGGGCGATCGTCGCGACGATCAGCGCCATCTCGAGCTGCGCGAACGCCTGGCCGAGGCAGTACCGCGGGCCGCCGCCGAACGGCATGTAGGCGTAGCGCGGCAACCGCTCGGCGAGCCCGTCCTGCCA
>DATAPF010000608.1:0-2682 GCA_036265355.1 Kofleriaceae bacterium
GCCGGTGTCGCGCGCCGAGTACCTGCTCGCGCGCGCCGGGGTCACGATCGGTGACAACGAGCGGCTCGAGCCGGCGTTCCTGATGGAGATCCTCGAGCTGCGCGAGGAGCTCGCCGAGGCCCGCGCCGCCGGGGCGCTCGCCCGGGTCGAACAGCTGCAGCGCGCGATGCAGGCGCGCCGGGCCGAGGCGCTCGACGCGTTGTCCGGGCTGTTCGCCGCCGGAGACCTGGCCGCGATCAAGCAACGGCTGATCGTCTTGCGCTATATCCACCGCTACCTCGAGGAGTGCGACGTTGCACTTGATGAGTAGGCGAGCTCGCGAGGATCGAGACAACCGATGTTGATGCAAATTGCAGAGCCCGGAGAGTCGAAGGTCAAGGAGGCCTGCAAGCCGCGGGTCGTCGGGATCGACCTCGGGACCACGAACAGCCTGGTCGCCCACGTCGCCGACGCGTCGCCGGTGGTGCTCGGCGCAGAGCCGCTGGTCCCGTCGGTGGTGCACTACGCGCCGGATGGCAGCGTGGTGGTCGGCCGGGCGGCGCAGGCCCACGCGCTCGACGCGCCCCACGACACGCTGGCCTCGGTCAAGCGGCTGATCGGCCGCGGCGCGAAGGATCTGGGCAGCATCCGGGCCATGCTGCCCTACGACCTCGAGGGCGACGACCGCGCCGTGCGGATCCGGCTGACCGGCGGGCGGCTGATGTCGCCGGTCGAGGTGTCCGCGGAGATCCTGCGCGAGCTCAAGCGGCGCGCCGAGGCCACGCTCGGCGGTCCGGTCGAGGGCGCGGTGATCACCGTGCCGGCGTACTTCGACGACGCCCAGCGCCAGGCGACCCGCGACGCCGGCCGGCTCGCCGGGCTGGAAGTCCTGCGGCTGGTCGCCGAGCCGACCGCAGCGGCGCTGGCGTACGGCCTCGATCGGGGCTCGACCGGCACCTACGCCGTGTTCGACCTCGGCGGCGGCACGTTCGATATCTCGATCCTCAAGCTGGTCGACGGCGTGTTCGAGGTCAAGGCGACCGGCGGCGACTCGGCGCTCGGCGGCGACGACCTCGACCGCGCGATCGCGCTCGGCGTGGTCGGCGACGCGCTGGCGACCGATGACCGGCGCGTGATCGCGGCCGCGGTCGCGGAGGCACGCCGGGTCAAGGAAGCGTTGAGCACGGCGACCGAGGCCACGTACAGGATCACGATCGAGAGACCGAACGACAGACCGAACGACAGACCGATCGAGCGTACGGTGACCCGAGACGACCTGGCGCGGTTCGCCGCGCCGCTGCTCGAGCGCACCCGCAAGCCGTGCCTGCGCGCGCTCAAGGACGCCGAGCTCACCCGGGCCGAGCTCGACGGCGTGATCCTGGTCGGCGGCTCGACGCGTGCGCCGGTGGTCCAGGACTTCGTCGCGGCGCTGTTCGAGCGCGCGCCGCTGTGCGAGCTCGACCCCGAGCAGGTGGTCGCGCTCGGCGCCGCGGTCCAGGCCGACGTGCTCGCCGGCGGGCAGCACGACGTCACGCTGCTCGACGTCGTGCCGCTGTCGCTCGGCGTCGAGATGATGGGCGGGGTGGTCGAGAAGCTGGTCCACCGAAACACCACGATCCCGACCGGCGCGACCCAGACGTTCACGACCTACGCCGACAACCAGACCGGGTTCGACATCCACGTCGTGCAGGGCGAGCGCGAGACCGCGGACGCCTGCCGCTCGCTGGCGCGGTTCGTGCTGCGCGGCGTGCCGCCGATGATCGCCGGCATGGCGCGGGTCGAGATCACGTTCCTGATCGACGCCGATGGCCTGCTCAAGGTGATGGCCAAGGAGCTGACCACCGGCAAGGAAGCCGCGGTGGAGGTCAAGCCGAGCTACGGGCTGTCCGACGAGGAGGTCGAGCGGATGCTGCTCGACTCGTTCGAGCACGCCGAGGACGACCTCGCGCGCCGCAGCCTCGCGGTCGAGCGGGTCGAGGCCGAACGGATCCTGGCCGCGACCCGCCAGGCGTTCGCCGGCGACGCGGCGCTGCTCGACGACGAGGTCCGCGCGGCCGGCGAGGCGGCGATGCGCGAGCTCGAGGCCGCGATCGCCGGCACCGATCACCTCGCGATCCGCGCCCGGATCGAGGCGCTCGATCGGGCGACCAAACCGTTCGCCCAGCTGCGCATGAACCGCGCGATCGCTGCCCAGCTCCACGGGGTGGCGCTCGACGAGGCCGCGCGCAAGGTCGGGGTCTAGCCGAGGTTGCGATGCCCAAGCTGACGTTTCTCAATCCGCATGGCCCGCTGTCGACCGGGCCGCAGACCGTCGAGTGCAAGCGCGGCACGTCGATCCTGGACGCCGCCGAGGACTGCGGCGCCCGGGTCGGCCACGCGTGCGGCGGCAACCTCGCGTGCTCGACCTGTCATGTCCGGGTCCACGCCGGGCTCGATTCGCTGCCCGAGGTCACCGACAAGGAGAACGACATCATGGACAAGGCGTTCGATGTCCGCCCCGAGTCGCGGCTCGGCTGCCAGGCCCGGCTCGGCGACGATGACGTCGTCGTCGAGATCACCGAGGAGAGCCTGCGGGCGTGGCTCGACGAGAACCCCGAGGAGCGCAAGAAGGCGCACGCGGGGTGACCGGCGCGCGGGGGGGCAGGACCCGGCGACCGAATGGTCGGACCACCGCCGCAAATCGCTGCAGGTGCCGGGTCGCGT
>DATAPF010000609.1:0-5736 GCA_036265355.1 Kofleriaceae bacterium
TCGGGGGCGAGGTGGTCCGGTGCCGCGGCGCTGCTCGCCCCCGAGCCGCCGCCCGCCGGCGCGCTGCCGGTTGGCGTGACGCCGCTCGCACCCGAGCCGGCGGCTGCCGGGGCCGCGCCCGAGCCGGCGGCTGCCGGGGCCGCGCTGCCCGCCGAGCCACTGCCCGTCGCGTCGCTGGCTGCCGAGCCGCTGCCCGCCGAGCCGCTGCCCGCCGCGGCTCCGGGGGCCGGCCCGCCCGCCGAACCGCTGCCCGCCGCCGGACCGAGCGCGCACGACAGCGGCGCGACGTTGCCGGCGACCAGCGTCATCTCCTGATCGAAGCACACGCCGCTCGGGCCGAGCAGCTTGATCTTGCGCCGCCCGGGCTGGACGTCGATCTCCTGGCCGTTGCGGACCGTGGCGTGGAGCTTGTCGTCGAGATACAGGTTGGCCGCGTCGCCGCCGGACAGCACCGCGCGGACCCTCGCGTAGACCGGCGCCGCCGCGGCCGGCTCGGCCGGAGCGCCGTCGCCGTCGAGGATCAGGAACTTCACCGCGAGGAACCCGCCGAGCACCAGGGCGGCGATCGCGACCCCGATCGCGACGTCGCGCGCGATCGACGACCTCCGCTTGCCCTCGGGATGGACCAGCTGCTCGAGCGGCTGGACCGGGGCATACTGGTTGGAGGCACCGTACGGCGGCTGCTGCATGTACGGAGGCGCGCCGGGGTACCCCTGCATCTGCGGCGGCATCCCCATGGGCATCATCGGCTGCCCGGGTGGACCGAGCTGGCCGGGCCCCATCATCGTGGGCATCGTCGGTGACATCGACGACGAGAGCGACGGGAGCGGTGCCTGACCCGGCCGCATGTGCGGCATCGGCCCCGCGCCGCCCATCGCACCCATCGGGCCCATCGAACCCGGCGGACCCATCGAGCCCATCGGACCCATCGAGCCCATCGGACCCATCGAGCCCGGCGGCCCCATCGAGCCCATCGCACCGAATGGCTGACCCGGCAGTCCCGGCTGCTGGCCCGGCGGGCCCATCGGCGGCGGAGCGCCCATCGCGGCCTGCGAATGCAGATAGCTGGATAGCGCGGGCGGGGCCATCGCGCCGATCAACGTCTTTCCCTGTCCCGGGTTCGGCCCGGGGTTTTGTCCCGGCCCAGGTCCCGGGTTGCCCGGCGCGCCGTTCGACGGCGCCATCGGCATCATCCCCGGCGCGCCGGCGGCGAGCGGCGGCGCTCCCGACGGCGGCGCGAAGCCCATCTCCGGTGGCGGGGTGCGCCCCGGCGAGCCTGCCCCGCCAGGGGCGATGCCCGGCGGCACGTCGCCGCGCGAGGTCGGGGCGCGGCCGACCGGCGGCGGCTTGGGGGGCCGGGTGTTCGGCGGCAGCGGCGCGCCCGGCGGTCGTCCCGTCGCGGCCATCGCCGCGGCGGCGGCCAGCGCCGGGTTCGCGCCGTGGTCGATCTCCCCGAAGATCTCGGTCGGTGCCTCCTCGCCGAAGTCCTCGCCCTCCTCGCCGTCCTCGCTCTCCGAGGCGGCGCGAGTCGCCGGCGAGCCGGGCGCCGGCCCGACCTCCGGGCTGGCCCCGGCGGCCTGCTCGATGTCGTCGAAGCTCGGGCCGCCGAGCACTGTCGGATCGCCCTCGACCGGGGGCGCCTCGCCGAGCCCCGCGACGATGTCGATCTTGGCCTCGGCGGCCGGCATGCCGTCGATCAGCCCGTCGCGGCCGACCCGCTTGTACTGCTCGAGCTGCTGACGCTCACGGTCGATCTCGCCGGCGAACACTTCCTTGAGCCAGCTCGACAGCGACTTGGCCGTGAACACCGTGTCCTGGCTCATCAGGAACGCCTGGAGATCCGCGAGCATCTCGCTGCACCACTGGTATCGCTCCTCGACGTCCTTCGCGAGCGCCTTCATGATCACCAGCTCGACCGCGGGCGGGATGTTCGGGTTGATCTCGCGCGGCGGGCGGACGTCGACGTTGCGCACCTTCTCGAGCGTCGAGAAGTCGGTCTCGCCCTGGAACAGCCGGTCGCCGGTCAGGCACTCGTAGAGCATCGTGCCGAGCGCGAACAGGTCGCTGCGGCGATCGAGCGGCAGGCCGCGGACCTGCTCCGGCGACATGTATCCGAACTTGCCCTTGAGCACGCCGGCCATCGTCCGCGAGTTGCGCGACGTCGCCTTGGCGATCCCGAAGTCGATGACCTTGACCTCGCCCTCGTACGAGACCAGCACGTTCTGCGGCGAGCAGTCGCGGTGGACGATCTCCAGCGGCCGGCCCAGCGGGTCGCGCTTTCGGTGCGCATAGTCCAGTCCCTCCAGCACCTTGGCGATGGCGAAGCACGCCATCGGGATCGGCATCGACTGCTTGATCTTGCGCAGCCGGTTCTGGATCTGGAGCAGGTCCTTGCCCCAGATGTACTCCATCGCGATGAAGTGCGAGCCGTCGATCCGGCCAAGCTCGAAGATCTGGCAGATGTTCGCGTGAGCCAGCTGACCGGCGATCTTCGCCTCGTCGATGAACATCTTGATGAAGTCGCGGTCCTCGCCCATCGTCGGCAAGATCCGCTTGATCGCGATGATCTTCTCGAATCCCTCCACGCCGTACGACTTGGCCTTGAAGACCTCGGCCATGCCGCCCACGCTGATGCGATCGAGCAGCAAGTACTTCCCGAAAGGTACGGGCTGCCTCACCGGCTTCGATGGTAGCGGAGGGTCCAGAGCGTCACAATGGCGAAAGGGGGGCATGTGACCTGGGGTCAGCGACAACACTCGCAGCAGATCCCCGAGGCTGCGGGGTCACGCGCCCATGGTCTCCCGGCGACAGCGGTGATGTAGGCATTGGAGGGACTTCAACGGCGGCTAGAAGCGAGCGTGGATCCCGACCACGCTGCCGTCGGTCGAGATCGAGACGTAGGGACGCAGCGCTTGCTCGCGCGAGATCCGGCGATAACCACGTATACCGTCGTACACGCCGTAGGCATATACCACCCAGAAACCGATCCCGCTCGCGATATTGAACGGCCGCAGTCGCCGGGCGTCCTGCGTGGCGTCGTGGCCGGGCCCGGTCCCGTCGGTGCAGGTCAGCTGGCCCCCGCCGGATCCCTGGGTGTGATCGCACCACTGGCGGAGATACGAGTAGGTCACGAGGTTGGTGACCAGGAGCGCGCCGAGCACGCCGCCGAGCACGTAGGCCTTGGTGTGGTCGCCGTTGACGTACTGGCCGATCGGCGGGACCAGCGTGAACAGCCAGGAGGGCCGCTCCGGCCGGACCCGCAGCGCGCGGAGCTCGCCGGCGTGGCGCGACGCGACGTCATTGAAGAACGCGACCACGTCGGGCGGATACAGCGCCGGGTCGAGCCGGCCGTCGGGCTCGACCCGCAGGTAGGTCACGAAGTGCTGCTCGGCGCTCGCGTTGCGCTGCGCGAAGAACGCGGCGATCCCCGCCAGGCGATGCGCCTCGGCGAGATCGGTGACCGGCAGCGGCTCGCGGAGCAGCGGATCGACCAGATCCGCGACCCGCTGCCAATCGCCGGCCAGCGCCGCGGTGTTGCCCTCGCGCAGGACGTCCGACGGCGCGCGCCCCGGCGCGGCGTGCCCGGCCGGGGGCGCGGCGAGCGCGGCCACCGCGGCCGCCGCGGCCAGCGCGAACCGGCGCCCGGTCATCGCCACGACGGCACGCTGCGCCGCATGTGCGGGCCCAGGATCGCGAGCACCTCGCGAGCGACCCGCGCCGCGAGCTCGGGCAGGCCCCGACCGGGATCCCCGAGCACGGTGTCGGTGGCGACCACGCGATCGAACACCACCGCCCGCGGGCCGACGATCTGGACGCGGACCCGGGCCCGCGCCATCGCGGGCTGCGCGCGGTCGTCCGGCTGCTCGACGCTCCAGTCGAGGATCGAGAAGCCGATCGCGAGATCCGCGCCGGCGGTGCGCGCCGCGGCGATGAGCCGCGCGGGATCGGTGTCCCTGGGCACGCGGTGGTGCGCGCGGGTCCAGTCCGCCGCCGCCGCCTGCAGCGCGCCGCGCAGCGGGCCGGGATCCGCCGCGTGGCGGTCGTCGCCGATCGCGACCAGCACCGGGCGATCCGGCGCGGGCACCGGGCGCACCTCGACGACACGGCCGTGATCGTCGGACTCGCGGGGCAGCGACGCGAGCAGCTCGCGCACGACCGGCAGCAGCTGCGCCGACAGCTCGGCCGCCGCGCTGTCGATCTTCGCCAGGCCGGGTGCGCTCGCCGCCAGCGACCGCCTGCTGGGCAGCACCCCACCGTCGGCGCGGCGGATCCGCAGCGCGATGGTGACGGCGCCCCCCCTGGCCACGCCGATCGTGCCTTCGATCACCAGCCCGGTGTGATCGGGCACCGCCGTCCGGGGACCGAGCACGACCACGCGGATGTTGCCGGCGGCCAGCGCGCGCGCCATCTCGCTGGCGACCGGCTGGCCGTAGATCTCGAGGCCCTTGTCGGCCTCGAGCGGCAGCAAGGCGACGCCGTAGTCCGCCGGCGCGGGCTCGGCGCGGCCGGGGCGCGGCGCCGCGGCGAGCGCGGCCAGCCCGAGCCCGACAGCGACCATACACGGCACCGCGCGACCGATCATCGCGGATCATCCTACCGCGTTCCGGGATCCGGCACGGCCAGCGTGAACTGGCCGGTGGCGTCGGTGGCGGCCCCGGCCAGCGGCAGCGCGGCATCGAGCCCGGTGCACCCGCTGCACATCAGCTGGACCGAGGCGCCGGGCAGCGCGACCCTGCCGTCGCGCAGCAGCGTGCCCTGGATCCGGATCACCGCGGGCAGCTGGTAGCTCGACGCGATCGCCGTGATCGCGCGATCCGCGACGACCAGCGGCGCGCCGCGACCCTGCGGGTCCTGGAACCGCAGCTGGTAGCGACCGCCCGACGGCAGCGCGGTGGCGACCGCGCCGGCGTCCCCGGCGACCAGCCGGACGATCGGCGCCGCGGCCATCGCGAGCGCGCCGGTCGGCACGAGGTCGATCAGCGCGCCCGGCAGGCCCGCGGCGTTGCCATCGGTCACCGCGGTCGTGATCAGCTGCATCGCCGGTGCCCCGAGGCTGGCCGGCGCACCGCCGGTGGTGTCGAGCGCGGTCACCGCGAGATCGCCCGGGCCGACCTCGATCACCGCCGACAGCGCGGCGGACGGCACGAGCGTCCGCGGCAGCGCCCCGGCCGCGTCCGCGGTCGCCGCGATCCGGACCTGCCCGGTCGCGACCGCCATCGCGCCGGCGGTCACCGTCCCGGCGGTCGCCAGCGCGCCGACCACGTCCACCCGGGCGCCGGCCACCGGCGCGCCCTTGCGCTGCACCACGGTCCCGGCGAGATCGACCCGCCCGACGTTGGCGGCGTAGCGGACCTGGATCGGCACGGCCAGATCGAACCCGGTCGACGTCGCCGACAGCCGCGGCAAGCCGCTGTCGTCCGGCGGCGTGACCTCGACGGTGACGGTGCCGCCGGGAACCACCTGCAGCGCGAAGCTGCCGTCGTCGGCGGTGACCGCCAGCGTCGACGGCACGCCGTCGCTCACCAGCCGGACCGTCGCACCCGCGAGCGGCACGTCCGCCGGCCCCGGCACCCCCGGGCGAACCACGCTGCCGGAGATCGTCGATCCCGCGTCGACCTGAAGCGCCGTGCCCGGCGACCAGTTCAGCACCCGGCGCGGCGCGAGACCGGCCACCGACGGCACCACCAGCGCCGTGTAGGGCCCGGGCCCGGGCGGGAGCTGGACGCCCGCGATCCC
>DATAPF010000610.1:0-10062 GCA_036265355.1 Kofleriaceae bacterium
GACGATCACGAGCTCGTGAAGATCAAGGTCGGCGAGACCGCGGAGCTCGATCGCCACGATGCCGCCCAGGCGATCGCCGGAAGGACCCACAGCGAGGTCGCCCAGGTGCTCGGCAACACGCTGCTGCTGTACCGCGCCGATCCCGACGATCCGGGGATCGTCCTGCCATGAGCCGCGCGCCGGCTGCGTGATTGCGCAATTCGCGCAGGATCACGGCGTTCGCGGGTTCTGCGCGCGCATCGAGAAAAATGCATTGCGTCCTGTACAATCTGGTTTATAGATCATCATCCGTGGAACGCAGCATTGGCCTGACGTTCACCACACAAACAGTCCATCGTGCGCCGCTCGCCCAGGCGACGCACCCCACCGGCGCCGGCGTCCATCCCGGCGGCGCCGATCGGCACCTCGCCTTGGCCGCCGGGTCCGGGATACCCGGCGATTGCATGGCGGCAGGTGGACTGCCTCCGAGCGCGACCGCCCTCGCGCTGCCGGGGGTGCTCCGCCGGCGCCGATGACGGGAGGCGGTGTCCGCGACCGGCTGCGGATCCAACGTGGCCGTCACCTCCCAGCGGAAAGATTGCGGCCGCCGTGGGCACCGCCTCCCCGAGGGCGATCGAGTGCGATCAGAAGATGAACAGGCCGCCGAACTGGCCGCGGACGTCTGTCGCGTCCAGCCCGTCGACGTAGGTCTGGCGGTTCCACGCAAAGCCGGCCGCGAGCCGCACCGCCGGCGTGATGTCGAAGAACAGCGTGGCGTCGACGTAGTCCTGCTTGTCCCACACCTTGGTGGCGGCGCCGAAGTCGCGCGCGTTGTCCGAGCTCAGGTGCGAGTAGTCGACGGTGATCGCGACGTTGCCGCTCGGCGGCAGGAAGTACTGCGCGGCGACGCCGTACGACTGCCAGCGCACCGGATGCAGCGTGCCGTCCGAGATGAACTCGACCAGGCCGTTGTCGACGTTGGGCGTGAACGCCGGCGGGGTGCCCCCCGGCATCGCCGGCGGCAGGGCCGCCTGGGCCACGCCGCCGCTCAGACCGGTGTAGAGATCCGCGATCCCACCGCCGGTGATGAACTCGCCCTCGAGCGTGAGCGCGTTGGCGTGGCTCTCCTTGGTCGCCGGCACGATCGGGAGCAGCGCGTTGACCGCCAGGCCGTAGCCGTTCTTCTGGACGGTGTCCACCGGGGTCGCCTTGAACTCGGTGACGTCGAACCGCCGGCCGATCACCGACACGGCGACCGCCGCACTGTCGTTCGCGCTGCCGGCGCTGCCGACGATCCGGTGCGCCTTGAGCTTGTCGTAGGCGAGCTTGATCCCGCCCACGCCATCGGGCATGCCGCTGGCGCGCTGCCCGGACCGGGTCGCGGCGATCTCGACGTCGACCGAGACATCGCCGGCCTTGACCGCCTTGCCGATCCGGAGCTGCGGCGCGCGCGAGCTCAGGAACCCCGGCAGGCCCTGGAACTGGATCGTCCCCGGCTGCGACATCGGCTGCCAGCCGAACAGCTGCCAGGTCTGTCCGACCAGCACGTCGACGAACGGGGTCTCGAACTTGAGGTAGGCGTGGCGGATCCGCATCGTCGCGTTGACGTACGTCGACGCCTCGGAGATGCCGGGCGGCTGGTTGCCGTTGAAGTCGAACTCGAGGTTGCCGCTCGGCTTGATGTCGTTGACGGTCGGCGCGGTGAACCGGAACCCGAGGCGCGAGTTACGCGCCGACGTGATGAACTGGCCGTGCGCGGCCGCGAACGTCGAGGGCGTCGTGCCCGTCGCCGGCCGGGGCAGCGCGCCGTTGCCGATCGCCTCGCCCGGGCCCTGGACCTGGTCGTAGATCAGATCGCCCTCGGCGAAGCCGTAGAACGAGGTGGTCCACTTGCCCGAGACGGATGGCGCGGGCGGCTTCTCGGACTGGGCGGGGGACGGCGGAGGAGCGACCGCCACCGGAGCGGGTGGACCCGCTGGGAGCGCGGTGGGCTCCGGTTGCGCCGGCGGCTGGTCGGCCGGTGGCGCCGGTTGCGGATCGGGCGCGGGTTGGGCGCTGGCCGAACCGGCCAGCGCAACGAGCGAAAAGATTGATATCGATAGGCGCTGCATCGGGCAGTACGTAAACCACTGGCCGTGACAGGTCCATGACGGAGCCGCGACAGATCGTACCGACACCGACCGGTACGGATCCCCGGCGCCGGCATCCGTTACCGGGGCGGAATCCCGTCGTCACACCGCCGTCACCGAGAGCATGCTAAGGCTCCACCATGCTCGTACTGGTCATCGAGGACGAGGTCGACCTCGCCACCACGCTCGAGTACAACTTGCGCGCCGAGGGCTTCACGGTGCGGCTCGCGCACAGCGGCCGCCAGGGCCTGGCGAGCGCGACGGCCGATCCGCTCCCGGACGTCATCGTGCTCGATCTGATGCTGCCCGACCTGTCGGGGACCGAGATCTGCCGCAAGCTGCGCGAGGGCGAGCGCACCCGCGACATCCCGGTCGTCATGTGCACCGCGAAGGGCGAGGAGATCGACCGGGTGGTCGGGTTCGAGGTCGGCGCCGACGACTATGTGGTCAAGCCGTACAGCGTGCGCGAGCTGATCCTCCGGATCCGCGCGCTGCTCCGCCGGTCGCATCGCGTCGAGGGCGAGCCGTCGCTGATCCGGTTCGGCCGGCTCAAGATCGACCGCGACGCCCACCGGGCATGGGTCGACGACTCCGAGATCGGCCTGACCGCGCTGGAGTTCCGCCTGCTGCACGCGTTCCTGTCGCGGCGCGGCCGGGTCCAGACCCGCGACGCCCTGCTCAGCGACGTGTGGGGCATCGAGGCCGACGTCACCACGCGCACGGTCGATACCCACGTCAAGCGGCTGCGCGAGAAGCTGGGCGACGCCGGTGCCTACATCGAGACCCTGCGCGGCGTCGGCTACCGGTTCAAGGATCAGCCCGACGAGGCCACCGCTTGATCCAGCGCGTCCGCCTTCGACTGCTCGGCCTCGCACTCCTGATCTCGGTCATCGCGGGCGCGCTCGCCACCGCGGTGATGCGCCCGCAGCTCGCGTCCGAGGCGATGTCGATCGCGGTCGCCGCGTTCGCGATCTCGATCCTGATCGGCTGGGCGGTCGCGGTGATCCTGCGCGGCTCGATCCAGCGCATGAACAAGTCGATGCGCGACGTGGTGCGCGATCCGAGCCGGCGGATCGTCCCGGATGGCGGGGTCGGTGACGAGCTCCGCGAGCTCTCCGAGTGGATCAACTTCCTGGCCGACGACGCCGACAAGAGCCACCGCGCGCTGGTCCGCGAGCGCATGCTGCTCGCGGCGGTCGCCGACGGCCTGACCCAGGGCGTGATCGCGGTCGACAGCGAGCACCGGATCGAGCTGCTCAACGACGCCGCGCGCAAGATGCTCGGGGTCACCAGCTCGCCGGTCGGCGAGCCGCTGATCGACTTCGTGCGGGTCCCCGAGCTGTTCGACCTGATCGACAGCGACGTGGCGGCGACCGCCGAGGTCTCGCTGCCCAACACGCCGCGCGCGCTGATCCGGACCGCGCGCAAGTGGGGGGGCGACGGCCGGGTGCTGCTGCTCGAGGACGTCACCACGGTGCGCCGGCTCGAGACCGTGCGGCGCGACTTCGTCGCCAACGTCTCGCACGAGCTGCGCACCCCGGTCGCGGTGATCCGTGCCAACGCCGAGACCCTGATGGCGGGCGCCAAGGACGACCCGGCGATCGCCGGCCGGCTGATCGACGGCCTGCACCGCAACGCCGAGCGGCTCGCCCGCATCCTCGCCGACCTGCTCGACCTGTCGCGGCTCGACGCCGGCCAGTACCGCCTGGAGCTCGCCAACGTGGGGGTCCGGCCGGTGATCGAGCAGTCGCTGAGCGCGATCGAGCCCCAGGCGGCGCAGCGCAAGGTCACGGTCCGGGTCGACATCCCCGATCACCTCGCGGTCCGCGCCGATCCCAAGGCCCTGGACCATATCCTGGTCAACCTGATCGACAACGGCGTCAAGTACGGCCGGCCCGACGGCAACGTCTGGGTCGAGGCCCGGACCAACCCCGACGGCGTGCGGATCGAGGTCCGCGACGACGGCCCGGGGATCGCCGACAAGCACCGGACCCGGGTGTTCGAGCGGTTCTACCGCGCCGACCCCAGCCGATCGCGCGAGGCCGGCGGCACCGGCCTCGGGCTGTCGATCGTCAAGCACCTGGTCGAGAGCATGGACGGGGAGGTCGGGGTCGAGCCCAACCTGCCGCACGGCAGCATCTTCTGGCTTCGCCTGCCCCGGGCGAGCAACATGGGGACATCATCATGACGGCGCACACCAGCAAGGACTTCGAACAAGAGCTGCGCACGCTGCGCGAGCGGCTGGCCACGATGGGCGAGCGCGCGGCGCGCCAGATCGCGCTCGCGATGAAGGCGCTCGCCGACAAGGACGACGACCTCGCGCGCGACGTGGTCAAGAACGACACCCAGATCGACCGCGACGAGAACGACATCGACGAGCTCGCCCTGCAGATCCTCGCGACCCGCCAGCCGGTGGCGTCCGACCTGCGGTTCATCACCATGGCGCTCAAGTTCGTCGTCGACCTCGAGCGGATCGGCGATCTCGCGGGCGGGATCGCCAAGCGGGCCCTGGAGCTCAACCGGCTGCCCAGCCTGGAGCCGCGGATCGACCTGAGCAAGCTCGCCACGCTGGTCCAGAAGAACCTGCAGGCCGCGCTCGACGCGTTCGTCCGCAAGGACGCCGACAGCGCGACCGCCGTGATCACCGCCGACGCCGAGATCGACAAGCTCAACGCCAGCCTGTTCGCCGAGCTGATCGCCCACGTCGCGACCGATCCCGCCACGGTCACCCGCGTGCTTCCGCTGACCTCGGTGTGCCGCTACCTCGAGCGGGTCGGCGACCACGTCAAGAACCTCGCCGAGGAGGTGGTCTACATGGTCAAGGCCACCGACGTCCGGCACCGCCCGATCATCCCGCAAAACTGAACCGAGTATTCACGCAGGGCCTGTGCCGAGGGGGACCTGACGCCCGCGGTCTGTTCAGCCGCCTATGTCACCTCTCGGCGCTCATCGGTCCTCCGCTTCGAGCAACTTCTCCACGGTGATCCCGACGGCAGGCGCGCCTCCCGAGAACATGCTGCCGGTCCTGCGCGCCCTGTACCGCTCCTTGGTGATGTCATGATGATGGCAAGCGAGAAAGTGAAAGACGGCAGCCTGGGGGTACCGAGGCTCGGCGAGATCCGCCATCGACCCGCCGGGTACCTGGCTGCATCCGGCGATCGGCCTCACGGTCGCATGACGATGGGTTGCATGACGGGGGGCTGCATGGCGGGCCTACGGGCAGGCATCCGGCCCGCACGACTTCCGGAGCCTGGCGTGGTCAGCGCGCAGCGTGCGCTCGGCGCCGAACGCCTTGACGAGGGCGCCGAGCTGGCTCTCCACAAGCTTGTGGGTCTGCCCGCTCAGCCTGTAGTAGACCCACGTACCGTCACGGCGTGCCTCCACGATGCCGGCGTTCTTGAGGACCGCGAGCTGGCGCGACGCATTCGGCTGGCTCAGGTCGAGCGCTTTCTCGAGATGGCATACGCACAGCTCGCCGTGCGCCAGCAGCGCAACGATGCGGATCCGCGTCTCGTCACCGAGCGCGCGGAACAGCTGGGACAGGGGGCGAACGTCGAGAGCGGACGCGCTGGACAGCACGACACGTGTATATCACAATTTCCACATGTCTTCCAGCTCGCGCGCCGGTCCACGCAGCCGCGGCGCAGCGTCCACGGGGCGCGCCTGCAGTGCGCCCCGCTCAGAAGGTGACGCGATGAACGAGACGACACCCGCCGTGGAGCGACCCGTGTTCCTCGGAAAGGTGAAGCGGTTACGCTGGCCGATTCTAGATCCGGCCAGCGATGATCCGGCATTGACCCACGACGACATGCTCGCGCGGTTCCGCACCGCTCGCGACACGATCCGCGGCAAGCTGGTCGCGTTCGAGCCCGAGCTGGGGTCATGACGGGGCGCCAGCCGCAGACTGTGCTGTTCATGTGCGAGCGCAACGCCGGTCGCTCGCAGGTCGCGGCGGCGCTGTTCAATCGAAACTTTGCGTCCTCTTTCCGCGATGCCCGTCTGTGATTCAGGAGGAACAAGTCATGAGTGATGCCAGCGCTGATGAGACACGATCGATCGTCCGCGACCACTACGCAAAGGTGTCGACTGGTGCATCCGGATGTGCGCCGGGTTGCTGCGCAGTGATGCCGGCCGATCAGTCGCGCATGCTCGGCTACTCCGCGGAGGAGCTGGCGCAGCTGCCCGAGGGGGCCGATATGGGACTCGGCTGCGGCAATCCGCAGGTCATCGCGTCGCTCAGGCCGGGCGAGACCATGCTCGATCTGGGCGCAGGCGGAGGCTTCGACTGCTTCCTGGCGGCGCGGGTGGTCGGCCCGACCGGCCGCGTCATCGGCGTCGACATGACGCCGGAGATGGTCACGCTCGCACGCGCGAACGCTCGCAAGGTCAACGCGACGAACGTCGAGTTCCGCCTCGGCGAGATCGAGCATCTACCGGTCGCTGATGGCAGCGTCGATGTGATCCTCTCGAACTGTGTGATCAACCTGTCGCCGGACAAACCGGCGGTGTTCCGCGAGGCGTTCCGCGTGCTCCGGGTCGGCGGCCGGCTCGCGATCAGCGACGTCGTAGCGACGGCACCGATCCCCCCGGAGCTGCGAACGCAGGCCGCCGCGCTCGCTGGCTGCATCTCCGGGGCGGCACCGATCGATGACGTGCGGCGCATGCTCTCCGAGGCGGGCTTCACGTCGATCGAGATCAAGATCGCGCCTCGCAGCGCCGAGATCGTCGGCTCATGGCTGGCGGGTGCGGAGCGCTTCATCGCCTCGGCGACGATCGAAGCACGTCGCGGCGCAGAGAAGCCAAGAGCTTGCTGTGAGCCCGGCTGCTGCGCGTGACCGCGGTGCAGTCCGGCGATCCGGCCGTGTCGTGCGGTCGCGGCGCCGCTGTTCCGTCGCCTTGGGATGCGTAGATGCCGATGGAACGATGGGTCCCGCCGCGGGCTGGATCCACTCCGAGTTCCATTCATCGTTCGCGCTCAGCTCGGGGCTCGTGCGGTGCTGACGCACGCCGGACGCCAATCAACCACCGGCTGAGCTGTGAGCCAGCGCTCCCGTCCGGTCGTCACAGTCCGGTCACAGACGGTGCGCAGATGCGTCACGAAGGCTGTCTACGGTCACGGCATGTACAAGATGATCGCGTTCTCCGCCTTGGCGGCGCTGTGCGTGGCCGGGTGTAACAAGAAGAAGGAGGAGGGGGGCGGCAGCACCGCCGCGATGACCAAGGAGGACAAGGGTCCGGCCAAGGCTTCGGAGTCCAGCGGTCCGGTCACGATCAATGGCAGCGGATCGAGCTTCCAGAAACAGTTCCAGGAGCTCGCCGTCGAGGGGTTCTCGAAGTCCAACAAGGACGTGAAGGTGAACTACGGCGCGGGGGGTTCGGGCAAGGGGCGTCAGGACTTCTCCGACATGGTCACCGATTACGGATGCACCGACGGCCTGTTCAAGGAAGCCGACGCGGCCAAGGCCAAGGGCGGCCCCTTCCTGTACTTCCCGGTCCTGCTCGGCGCGATCACGGTTAGCTACAACCTCGACGGCGTCGACAAGCTCCAGCTGTCGGCCCCCACGATCGCGAAGATCTTCCAGCGCGAGATCAAGAAGTGGGACGACAAGGACATCGCGGCGGACAACCCCGGTGTGAAGCTGCCTGCCACCGACATCGTCGTGGCCCATCGCTCCGACGGCTCGGGTACCACCGAGCAGTTCACCCTGTACCTCAACACGGCGGCCCCGGATCAGTGGAAGCTCAAGAGCGGCTCGACGGTGGAGTGGCCGGCGGACACCCAGGCCGGTAACGGCAACGGCGGCGTCGCGCAGATCGTGAAGTCGACGCCGGGCGCGGTCGGCTACGTCGATCTGCCGGACGCCAAGGCAGGCGGCCTCAAGTTCGCGACCGTCAAGAACCAGGCTGGCAAGTACATCCAGCCGAGCTCGGAATCGGCGTCCGCCGCCGGTGACGGCATCGACGTCAAGGACAACCTGACCTACGTCGCGGTCAACGCGAAGGGCGACGCGGCGTACCCGATCACCGCGCCGACCTGGTGCGTCGCGTACGCCAAGCAGACCGACAAGGCCAAGGGCGCCGCGGTCAAGGCGTACTTCAAGTACATGCTGACCGACGCGCAGGCGCAGATCCAGAGCATCGACTTCGCGCCGCTGCCCAAGAGCCTCGCCGACAAGGCCGTCGCGCAGCTCGACAAGATCCAGGTTCCCTGATGCAGCTGTCCGAGCTCCGCGGCCACAAGCAGTACGCCGACCGTGCGTTCCGCGGGATCGCGATCGCCGCCGCCGGGCTCGTGCTGCTCGTGCTCGGAATGATCGCGATCCGGATGACCCTGCGCGCATGGCCGGCGCTGGGGTTGAAGTTCTTCACGTCGACCCGGTGGTCGGCGCCCGACGGCCGGTTCGGCGCGCTGCCCTTCATCTGGGGCACGCTGTACACCGCGGCGATCGCCGTGATGCTCGCAGTGCCGGTCAGCCTCGGCGTCGCGCTGTTCATCACCCAGGTCGCGCCCCCGTGGCTCAAGACGCCGCTGGTCTACCTGCTCGATCTGCTCGCCGTGGTTCCCTCGGTGGTATTCGGCCTGTGGGGCGTGCTCGTGCTATCGCAACACTTCGGGCTGAGCCGATCGTTCCTCACCGCCGGCGTGATCCTCGCCGTGATGATCATTCCGATCATCACCTCGCTCGCGCGCGAGGTCATCGAGACCACGCCGGCGTCGGAGAAGGAGGCGGCACTGGCGCTCGGCGCGACCCGCTGGGAGATGATCACCGCCTCGGTGCTGCCGCACAGCAAGGGCGGGATCACCGGCGCGGTGATGCTCGGCCTGGGCCGCGCAATGGGCGAGACGATCGCCGCCGCGCTGGTGATCGGGTCGGCGCTCGGGCAGATCACGGTCAACCCGTTCGCCTCCGGCAACTCGATGCCGGCGGTGATCGCCAACGAGTGGGGCGAGGCCGACGAGCCGCACAAGGCCGCGCTGATCGCGCTCGCAGTCGCGCTGTTCGTGATCACGATCGCGGTCAACCTGATCGCGACGACGATCGTGCAGCGCTCGATGAAGCGGAGCCGCGGCGCATGACCCGGGCACCTGCGTTTCAGGAGTCCACCGCGAGTCGGCGGCGCAACGACCTGCGCGCACGGCGGTCGTGGCGCACGGTCAAGAACCAGCTGATGCTCGGACTGATGATCGCGGCACTCCTGCTGGTCGCGATCCCGCTCGCCGCGGTGCTGTGGTCCGTGATCGTCCGCGGCGGTTCCACCGCGTTCAAGGACTTCCCGAGCTTCTTCACCGAGACGATCCCACGGATCTCGCGCTTGCCCGGTCCCGGCATGGGCCCGGCGATCGTCGGCACCTTGCTCGCCACGGGCGGCGCGACGTTGATCGCGGTGCCGCTGGGAATCCTCGGCGCGGTGTACCTCCACGAGTACGGCGGGACTGGCAAGTTCGCCAGGCTGGTGCGGTTCATGGTCACGGTGATGACCGGTGTGCCGTCGATCGTCATGGGGCTGTTCATCTACCTGATGTGGACGCTCAGCCTGGGCTACTCGGCGTTCGGCGGTGCGCTCGCCCTGGCCTGCCTGATGCTGCCGGTCGTGATCGGCGCGACCGAGCAGATGCTCAAGCTCGTGCCGCCGCAGCTGCGCGAGGCGGCCTACGCGCTGGGGACCACGAAGAGCCGCACCGTGCTCACCGTCGTGCTGCCCGCGGCGCTGCCCGGCATCGTCTCCGGATCGCTGCTCGCGATCGCGCGCGCCGCCGGCGAGACCGCACCGCTGTTGTTCACCGTCGGCGCCGCGACCGCGTTCAATCCGCACCTGTTCAGCCAGGCGAACACGGCGCTCTCGCTGCAGATCTTCAGCAACGCCGTGTCGGCGTTCGCGCCCGCACAGGACCGCGCGTGGGGCGCCGCGCTGACGCTGATGATGCTCACGTTCATCGTGACGCTCGTCGCGC
>DATAPF010000611.1:0-6324 GCA_036265355.1 Kofleriaceae bacterium
GCTCATCCCGCTGCTCTTCATGGGCGACATCGTCGGGCGGCTGTTCCGCGAGTTCGCGGTGACGCTGAGCGTGACGATTCTGGTGTCGGCGGTGGTGTCGCTGACCCTGACGCCGATGATGTGCGCGCGGATCCTGCGCCGCCGCCCGGAGGTCGAGCAGAGCCGGTTCTACCGCGCGTCGGAGCGCGCGTTCGGGGCGATGATCGCGTTCTACGGCCGGACGCTGCGGGTCGTGCTGCGCCACCGGACGCTGACGCTGATCGTCGCGGCGGCGATGCTGGCGCTGACCATCGCGCTGTACGCGGTGATCCCGAAGGGCTTCCTGCCGGACCAGGACACCGGCGTGATCCAGGGCATCTCGCAGGCGCCGCCGGCCGTGTCGTTCGCGGCGATGGCCGAGCGCCAGCAGCAGCTCGCCCGCGTGATCCTGCGCGACCCCGCGGTCGCCAGCCTGTCGTCGTTCATCGGGGTCGACGCCACCAACACCGCGCTGAACAGCGGGCGGATCGCGATCAACCTGCGGCCGCTGTCCGAGCGCGGCGCCTCGGCGATCGAGATCCAGCGCCGGCTCGCGGCCGCGCTGCGCGAGGTCGGCGACATCGCCCTGTACATGCAGCCGGTCCAGAACATCACCGTCGAGACCCGCCCGAGCCGCACCCGGTACCAGTACACGCTGGAGGCGCCGGACACCGCGGAGCTCGACCGCTGGACGGCGCGGCTGGTCGCGCGGCTCGCCGAGCTGCCCGAGCTGGCGGACGTCGCGACCGATCAGCAGCCCGGCGGGCTCGCGGTCCTGCTCACGATCGATCGCCCGACGGCGTCGCGGGTCGGGCTGACCCCATCGGCGATCGAGAACACGCTGTACGACGCGTTCGGCCAGCGCCAGATCAACGTGCTGTACACGCAGTCCAACCAGTACCACGTGGTGCTCGAGGCCGAGCCGAGGTTCCGGCGCGGCCCGGCGCAGCTCGCGACCATCTATCTGCAAGCCGGGCTTCCGTCCGGGACGGGCTCCGGCTCGGCGGCCGCCGCGGCGGCGAGCTCGGCGGCTGCGGGGACGACCGCGCCGACCACCTCGCCGCTGTACACCCCGACCGCGTCGGCCAGCCTGCTCGCCCCGCTGCCGACCGCGCTGTCGCCGCCGGCCGGCGTGGGCTCGGGCGCGGCGGTCGCGACGATCCCGCCCCCGTCGGCGCAGCTGTCCGTGCCGGTCCCGCTGAGCGCGATCGCCGAGGTCGCGCGGACCACCCACCCGCTGACGATCACCCGCCAGGGCCAGTTCCCGGCGGTCACGGTGTCGTTCAACCTCGCACCGGGTGTGTCGCTCGGCACCGCGCTGACCCGGGTCCAGCAGGTCGTCGACGATCTCCAGCTCCCGGCGAGCGTGCAGGCCGGCTTCCAGGGCACGGCCGCCGCGTTCCGCGCGTCGCTGACCAACCAGCCGCTGCTGATCCTGGCGGCGCTGGTCACGGTCTACATCGTGCTCGGCGTGCTGTACGAGAGCTTCCTCCACCCGCTGACGATCCTGTCGACGCTGCCGTCGGCGGGGGTCGGCGCGCTGCTCGCGCTGCTGATCTTTCACCAGGATCTCGACGTGATCGCGATCATCGGGATCCTGCTGCTGATCGGGATCGTCAAGAAGAACGGCATCATGATCGTCGACTTCGCGCTGGAGGCCGAGCGCGAGCGCGGCGCGCGCCCCGAGGACGCGGTGTACGAGGCGAGCCTGCTCCGGTTCCGGCCGATCCTGATGACCACGATGGCCGCGCTGTTCGGCGGCCTGCCGCTCGCGCTCGGTCGGGGCCTCGGTGCCGAGCTGCGCCACCCGCTCGGCATCGCGATGGTCGGTGGCCTGCTGGTCAGCCAGGTCCTGACGCTCTACACCACGCCGGTCATCTACCTCGCGTTCGAGGCGGTGTCGCGCCGGCTGCGCGCCCGCCGGCGCCGGGAGCCGGGCCGGGGGTCAGCATGAACCTGTCGGCGCCGTTCATCCGGCGGCCGGTCGCGACGATCCTGCTGTCGGCGGCGCTGGTGATCGCCGGCGCGGTGGCGTTTGCGGTGCTGCCGGTGTCGCCGCTGCCGCAGATCGACTTCCCGACGATCAGCGTGTCCGCCGCGCTGCCGGGCGCGAGCGCCGAGATCATGGCGGCGACCGTCGCGACGCCGCTCGAGCGCCAGCTCACGCGGATCGCCGGGATCACCGAGATGACGTCGACCAGCTCGCTCGGCACCACCGCGATCACGCTGCAGTTCGATCTCGGCCGCGACATCGACGGCGCGGCGCGCGACGTCCAGGCGGCGATCGCGGCGGCGCGCACGTACCTGCCCGCCAACCTGCCGACCGATCCGACCTATCGCAAGGTCAACCCGGCCGACGCGCCGGTCCTGATCATCAGCCTGACCTCGGACGCCTACCGGCTCGGCGAGATGTACGACGTCGCGTCGACGGTCATCGCCCAGCGGCTGTCGCAGATCCCCGGCGTCGGCCAGGTCACGGTCGGCGGCGCGTCGTCGCCGGCGATCCGGATCGAGGCCGACCCGGTGAACCTCGCGAGCAACGGCCTGAGCCTGGCGGACGTGCGCGCGGCGGTCCAGGCGCAGAACACCAGCCTCGCGCGCGGCCAGCTGGTCGACGGGCCGGTGGTCGCCGACATCCTGACCAACGGCCAGCTGGTGCGCGCCGAGGACTACCGGCCGCTGGTGATCGCGATCCACGGCGGCCGGCCGGTGCGGCTGTCCGACGTCGCCGACGTCGTCGACGGCCAGCAGAACGCGCGCAACGCCGGCTACCTCGATGGCAAGCCGTCGGCCACGCTGATCATCTTCCGCGAGCCGGGCGCCAACATCATCGCGACGGTCGACCGGGTGCGCGCGGCGGTGCCGGGGATCGCCGCGATCGTCCCGCGCGGGATCGACCTGACGATCGCGGTCGATCGGACCACGACGATTCGCGCGTCGGTCGCCACCGTCGAGCACACCCTGCTGCTGTCGGTCGCGCTGGTCGTCGGCGTCGTGTTCGTGTTCCTGCGCAGCGCGCGCGCGACCGCGATCCCGAGCGTCGCGGTGCCGACCTCGCTGATCGGCACGTTCGCGGTGATGTACCTGCTCGGGTTCAGCCTCGACAACCTGTCGCTGATGGCGATCACGATCGCGACCGGGTTCGTGGTCGACGACGCGATCGTCGTGATGGAGAACATCGCCCGCCACCGCGAGGCCGGCGTGCCGCCGATCGACGCCGCGCTGCGCGGCGCGCGCGAGATCGGGTTCACCGTGCTGTCGATCAGCGTGTCGCTGGTCGCGGTGTTCCTCCCGATCCTCGCCATGCAGGGCCTGGTCGGCCGGCTGTTCCGCGAGTTCGCGGTCACGCTGTCGATCGCGATCGTGATCTCGCTGGTGGTGTCGCTCACCGTGACGCCGATGCTGTGCGCCCACCTGCTGCGCGCCGAGCCCGCCCGCCGGCAGCGCGGGATCCGGCGGCTGCTCGAGCGGGGGTTCGACGGCCTGCTGGCCGGCTACCGGCGCAGCCTGGGCTGGGTGCTCGACAACCGCGGCCTGATGATCGTGCTGCTCGGCCTGGCGATCGCGATGAACGCGGTGCTCGTGATCCGGCTGCCCAAGGGGTTCTTCCCCGAGCAGGACACCGGCGTGGTGTTCGGTGCCGTGATCGCCGCCGACGACACCTCGTTCGCGGCGATGGACGCGTCGCAGCGCGCGATCGTCGACACGATCCGGCGCGATCCGGCGGTCGACCACGTCCTGGCGTTCAACCAGACCGACAGCACCGGCCTGGTGTTCATGGCGCTGGTCCCGCGCGAGCGGCGCGACGCCGGCGCCACGCAGGTGATCGCCCGGCTGCGCGCTGCGCTGGCCCGGCTGCCGGTGGCCTCGGTGTTCCTCCAGGCGGCGCAGGACCTGCGGGTGGGCGGCCGGATCAGCGCCGCCCAGTACCAGTACACGATCCAGTCCGACACGCTCGCGGATCTCCAGACCTGGGGGCCGATCCTGCTGGCCCGGATGCGGCAGCTGCCCGGGTTCACCGACATCAGCTCGGACCAGCACGACGGCGGGCTGCAGGTGCAGCTGACCTACGACCGGGCGCGCGCCGCGGCGCTCGGGCTCACCGTGCAGCAGATCGACACCGAGCTCGCGACCGCGTTCGGCCAGGCGCAGATCTCGGTGATGTACCTGCCGGCGAACCAGTACTACGTCGTGCTGGAGGCCGCGCCGCGGTGGACCCAGGCGCCCGCCCGGCTGGCCGACGTCTACCTCCCGACGACGCCGCCGGGCGGCCAGGTCCCGCTGATCGGCGTCGCGGCGCCGCGGATCACGACCGCCGCGCTGCAGGTCAACCACACCGGGCTGTTTCCGTCGGTCACGGTGTCGTTCAACCTCGCCCCGGGGCTCGCGCTCGGCGACGCGGCGCGGCGGATCGCCGAGCTGTCCGCCCGGCTCGGCACGCCGCCGGCGATCCGCGGCTCGTTCTCGGGGACGCTGCAGGCGTTCCAGCAGTCGCTCGCCTCCGAGCCGCTGCTGATCGCCACCGCGCTGATCGCGGTCTACCTCGTGCTCGGCATCCTCTACGAGAGCCTGGTCCACCCGCTGACCATCCTGTCGACGCTGCCGTCGGCGAGCGTCGGCGCGATGCTGGCGCTGCTGGTGTTCGGCCTCGAGCTCGACGTGATCTCGATCATCGGGATCGTGCTGCTGATCGGGATCGTGAAGAAGAACGCGATCATGATGATCGACTTCGCGCTGATCGCCGAGCGCGACCACGGCAAGCCGCCGCGCGAGGCGATCTTCGAGGCCTGCGTGCTGCGGTTCCGCCCGATCATGATGACGACCGTCGCGGCGCTGTCCGGCGCGCTGCCGCTGGCGTTCGGCACCGGGACCGGCGCCGAGCTGCGCCGGCCGCTCGGCATCGCGATCGTCGGTGGGCTGGTGATGAGCCAGCTGCTCACGCTCTACACCACGCCGGTGGTCTACCTCTATCTCGATCGGCTGCGGCGCGGCCGCCGGAGGGCGCGGTGACGGGCGCGCCGGCGCGGGCCATCGCGCTGATCGGATTGCTCGCGACCTGCACGGTGGGCCCGGCCTACCACGTGCCCTCCGCGCCGCTGCCCGGCACGCCGTCGTACAAGGAGGCCCGGGGCCCCGGTCCGTGGCGGGTCGCCAGCCCGGCCGACGCGATGCTGCGCGGCGCGTGGTGGCGGGTGTTCCGCGAGCCCGAGCTCGACGCGCTCGAGGCCCAGCTCCGCGCCGGCAACCAGACGATCGCCCAGGCGGTGGCGAGCTTCATGGCGGCGCGCGCCGTGATCCGCCAGGCGCAGGCGCAGTCCTACCCGACCGTGACCGCCTCGCCCTCGGTGATCACGGGGCGGTCGGGCGGCGGCTCGGCGCTGACCGGAACGCTCGCGCCCACCGGCGCCGGGGCCGTCGGGATCCCGGGCGTCACGGGGACGACGGGAACGACCGGCGGCACGGGGACGACCGGCGGCACGGGAACGACCGGCGGCACGGGGACGACCGGCGGCACGGGAACGACCGGCGGCACGGGAACGACCGGCGGCACGGGGACGGGGACTGCGCAGACCGCCGCAGCGGCCGTAGGCGGCGGCAGCCGGTTCACCAGCTACAGCTTGCCGATCGACGCGGCCTGGGCCCCGGACCTGTTCGGCCGCGTGCGCAACACGGTCCGCCAGGCGAAGTACAGCGCACAGGTCAGCGCGGCGGACCTCGCGGGCCAGGAGCTGCTGGCGCAGGCGACCCTCGCCGCCACCTACTTCCAGCTGCGCGGCCAGGATGCGCTCCAGGAGCTGCTCGACGCCACGGTCGCCGCCGACGAGCAGATCCTCGCGCTGGCCCGGGCGCGCTACGAGACCGGCGTCGACACCGAGGTCGCGGTCGTGCAGGCCGAGCAGACCCTGCAGGCCGCGCGCGTCCAGGCCACCGGCGCCGCCATCCTGCGCGCCCAGTACGAGCACGCGATCGCGACCCTGGTCGGCCGCCCGGCGACCGCGTTCTCGCTGCCGCACCGCGCGCGGCTGGCCACCGCACCCGCGATCCCGACCGGCGCGCCGTCCCGGCTGCTCGAGCGGCGGCCGGACATCGCCGCGGCGGAGCGCCAGATGGCGGCGGCCAACGCGGCGATCGGCGTCGGCTACGCGGCGTACTACCCGGACCTCAACTTGTCGGGGACCGCGGGACTGGCGAGCAGCATGATCGGCTCGCTGCTGTCGTGGTCGAGCCGGGTGTGGTCGATCGGCGCGACGCTGTCCGAGACCCTGTTCGACGCCGGGCTGCGGCGCGCGACGATCGATCAGTCGA
>DATAPF010000612.1:0-11642 GCA_036265355.1 Kofleriaceae bacterium
GGCAAGAACCGCGGCTGGTTCTTCAACCCCGAGAAGGACGACGAGGTCCTGGTGATGTTCGAGCACGGCGACCTCAACCGGCCGCTGGTCGTCGGCGCGCTGTGGAACGGCAAGGACAAGCCGCCCGACAAGAACCCCGGCGGCAACCCGCGCCGCGTGCTCAAGTCGCGCCTGGGCTCCAAGATCACGTTCGACGACGACAAGCAGCAGCTGATCATCGAGGACGGCGTCGGCAAGGGCAAGATCACCTTCGACAGCCAGGCCAACAAGATCACGATCGAGGCGATCGACGGCGACGTCTGCTTCCAGACCCCCGCCGACGACATGACCATCGTCGCCCAGTCGATCGAGATGACCGCCAACACCAACCTCGAGATCCACGCCGGCGACGCGATGCAGTGGGGCGCCGGCGGCAGCGCCACCATCAAGAGCTCGGGCACCACACTGTCCGGCTCCAAGGTCAACACCAACGGCGGCTCGGCGCAGATGCCCAACGCCCCGACCACCAGCCCGCAGGACGTCGCCGACCCCTACGGGTCGTGAGCCGTCCCGTCGGCGCGGGTCGTTCTGGCCCTACGGGGCGCCGTGACGCAGGAGGAGGACGGCGTTGGTGTCGGTGATGACGATGGAGTCACCGACGATCGCCAGATACTGCGGCGCCGCGAAGCGGGGATCCGCGCCGAGGGCAATGCCGGTCACACCTGCCACTCCTGCGACGGTCGTCGTGACCCCGGCCGGCGTGACCTTGCGGATGGTGGCGTTGCTCGAGTCGGTGACGTAGACGTTCCCGGCGTCGTCGACCGCCACGCCGGTGGGGAGGTTGAAGAGCGCCCCGGCACCCGCGCCGTCCGAGCTGCCAGGGACTCCCACAGCGCCCGCCAGCGTCTTCACGACGCCGGCGGGCGTGATCTTGCGGATGGTCTCGTTGCTCGTGTCGGTGACGTAGAGGTTGCCAGCACGGTCGACCGCCACGCCCATGGGGAAGTAAAACCCCGCCGCGGCACCCGTACCGTCCGCGTTGCCAGAGATGCCCGCGGTGCCGGCCACCGTGGTCACGACCCCTGCCGCGGTGACCTTGCGGATGGTGTGGTTGCTCCGGTCGGCGACATAGACGTTGCTGGCGCTGTCGACCGCCACGCCGCTGGGGTCACTGAAGCGCGCCGCAGCCCCGGTACCATCCGCGCTGCCCACCATGCCCGCGGTGCCAGCAAGTGTCGTCACGACGCCGGCAGGCGTGACCTTGCGGATGGTGGCGTTGAGCCGGTCGGCGACGTAAACGTTGCCGGCGCCATCGATGGCCACGCCCGCAGGGAAGGCGAAGCGCGCCGCGGCGCCCGTGCCGTCCGCGCTACCGGTCCCCGGGCCTGCAACACCCGCCAGTGTCGTCACATCCCCCGCCGTGGTGACCTTGCGGATGGTGTCATTGATCTGGTCGGCGACGTAGGCATTGCCAGCGCCGTCGACCGCCACGCCGCTGGGACCACGGAACCGCGCCGCGCTGCCCGCACCGTCCGCGCTGCCAACCATATCCGCGGCGCCGGTCAGCGTCGTCGTCGCGGCCCCGGCAGCCGTGATCTTGCGGATGGCGTCGTTCCCGGAGTCCGCGACGTAGACGTTGCCTGCACTGTCCACCGCCACGCCGCTGGGTTCGCTGAAGCGCGCCGCAGCCCCGGTACCATCCGCGCTGCCCGGCATGCCCGCGGTGCCCGCCAGCGTCGTCACCACCCCTGCCGCGGTGATCTTGCGGATGGTGGCGTTGCCGTCGGCGACGTAGACGTTGCCTGAGCTGTCGACCGCCACTCCCTCGGGATTGAGGAAGCGCGCTACAGCCCCGGTGCCGTCCGCCTTGCCAGACATCCCCGCGGTGCCGGCGAGCGTCGTCGCCGCCCCGGCAGGGGTGACCTTGCGGATGGTGTGGTTGCCAGCGTCCGCGACATAGACATTGCCGGCACTGTCCACCGCCACGCCGCTCGGAGCGTTGAAGTGCGCCGCAGCCCCGGTACCATCCGCGCTGCCCAGCATGCCCGCGGTACCGGCCAGCGTCGTCACCACCCCCGCCGCGGTGACCTTGCGGATGGTGTGGTTGCCAGCGTCCGCGACATAGACATTGCCGGCGCTGTCGGCCGCCACGCTCCTGGGAACGTTGAAGGCCGCCCCGGCACCCCTACCGTCCGCGCTGCCAAGCATGCCCGCAGTGCCCGCCAGCGTCGTCACCACCCCTGCCGCGGTGATCTTGCGGATGGTGGCGTTGTCCGTGTCGGCCACGTAGACGTTGCCCGTAGGGTCCACCGCCACGCCCTGTGGACGAGCGAAGGCTGCCCCGGCACCCACAAAGTCCCGGCTGCCAACCACGCCCGCGGTGCCGGCCAGCGTGGTCACCACGCCCGCCGCGGTGACCTTGCGGATGGTGGAGTTGAACCGGTCGGCGACGTAGACGTTGCCTGCGCTGTCCACCGCCACGCCGTCAGGAGAGTGGAAGTGCGCCGCGGCGCCCGTTCCATCCTCATTGCCGAACCCACCGATGTCACCAGCGAGCAGCTCGAGTTCCCCGGTGGGAAGCTCCGGCAGCCGCGGAAAGCCACACGAACCCGCTGCGAGAACGACGACACATGAACTCCACCACGCGCTTCGCATCCTGGCCATCGCTGCCCCTCCGCGGAGGGTATCGCAAGGCCGCCTCTTGGATCGCGAACGCAGCCCGGCTTCTGCATGCCACCGTCATGGCCTGTGGCCACTCCCGATCTCGGCACTCCGGAATCCCGGCGCCGACTTGTACTCCGTTTGAACCCCGGCGGGTCCTGTCCTCGGAGCGTCGTGGCCGGTCCCGCACGGAAGCTGCTGGGCGGCACGCCCGAACTCGCTGCCTGCCGGTTTCTTGTCGTACTCACGCCGGGCGTGCATGTTCGGCCCGTGACGCGCAAGAAGGCATCGATGGTGGCCGGCGGTGGCCTGGATCGGATCGCCGCAGATCTGGTGGAGCTTGTGGAGCAGGCCCAGCGCGTGGTGGCGCGCTCGGTCAACGCGGGCATGACGGCGACGTACTGGGAGATCGGGCGCCGGATCTTCGAGGAAGAGCAGCGGGGTGCCAGGCGCGCCGGGTACGGCGCGCAGCTGCTGAACGGACTCGCGGCCAAGCTGAGCGCACGGTTTGGTCGAGGGTTTGGCGCCCGCAACCTGCGACTGATGCGCGCCTTCTATGTCGACCGGGCCGAGATCTGGCAGACGGTGTCTGCCAAATTGGACGGCTCCAAGATAGCCGACCAGGACGCGAAGATCTGGTCGACACCGTCTGCCAGATCTCCGGCGCATCGGATCGGCGAGCTCGCCGTTCGCTTTCCGCTGCCGTGGAGCCACTACGTTCGACTGCTCTCGGTCAGCGCGGTCGAGGCACGCCGGTTCTACGAAACCGAAGCTCTCCGTGGAGGCTGGACGGTTCGCCAGCTTGATCGCCAGATCGAGACGCAGTTCTACGAGCGCACCATGCTCTCGAAGAACAAGCACGCGATGCTGGAGAAGGGAGGGGTACGGCAGGCGGGCGATGAGGTGACGCCCGAAGAGGAGATCAAAGACCCATTCGTCCTCGAGTTCCTGGGATTGAAGGACGAGTACTCGGAGAGCGACCTCGAGGATGCCTTGGTCGCAAAGCTCGAGTCGCTGCTTCTCGAAATGGGCGGCGACTTCGCGTTCGTCGGCCGTCAGCGCCGCCTGCGGATCGATGACGAGTGGTATCGCATCGACCTGCTGTTCTTCCATCGCCGGTTACGCTGCCTCGTGATCGTCGACCTCAAGCTCGGAAAGTTCACGCATGCGGACGCAGGCCAGATGCATCTGTACCTGAACTACGCGCGCGAGCACTGGACCGTGGACGGTGAGAACCCGCCGGTCGGGTTGATCCTGTGCGCATCCAAGGGCGAGGCGGTCGTGAAGTACGCGCTCGAGGGTCTGTCGAACAAAGTCCTGGCTGCGACGTACCGGACCACCCTGCCGGCGCCGTCCCTGCTCGCGTCCCAGATCGAGAAGACACGCCACGCGATCGAATCGCGACTCCGGAGCGCTCCTCGACGAAGGCCCGGCAAGATATCTTGAAGACGGTCTCCTGACCGCGGCGAGCCGCTACTGCGCCATCGAGTAGCTCTCGCCCTTGGGCTCCTGGAGCCGGGCGACGGGCTTGTCGGGCGGTGCCTTGGCGTCGGGATCGGTGCTGGTGCCGCGGCGGACGTACTCGATGACCGGCTTGTACTCGACCGTCCACTTGTTGGACTTGACCAGCTTGCCGTCCTTGTAGAACCGGCGGAACCGCTCGAGCTTGTAGCCGTTGAACCCGGCCTGATCGATCGACGTCGCGTCCTGGGGCATCTCGTCGTCGAGCCGCTCCTCGGTCGAGTACGGCGTTGACTCGAGGACCTTGCGCTCGAACACGACCTTGTCCCACGGGCGGACCTTGCCGAGGATCTCGACCAGCGCCTCGCCGTTGGCGACGCGGTAGTGGATGACGACCGGGAACTCGTAGGGGTTCTTGAGCTTGAGGTCGGTGTTGGGCCAGACGACGGTGGCGTCGAACCCGAGCGGGGTGTACGCCGACGGCCGCGAGTGGTTGGTGGTCTTGACGACCTCGAGCCCGGCGAAGAACGCCGCGCCGAACAGCGTGGTCGAGATCTGGCAGGTGCCGCCGGCCAGGCCGTCGACCATCTCGCCCGCGGTGATCACGTGCGCGACCTTGTAGCCCTCCTTCTCGGAGCGCTCGCCGACGGTGGCGTTGAACGACAGCTCCTCGTCGGGCTTGAGCACGACGCCGTTGAGCTTGCTGGCGGCGAGCTTGAGGTTGAAGTTGCGATCGCGGTCGGTGACTGGGAACTTGGTGATGAAGTGGCCCAGCACGCTGGAGATGTCGTCGATGCCGAGCGTCTGCTTGGTGACCTGGGCAGGGACCTCGACGCGGACGAGCTCGAGCCGCGGCACGCCCTGGCGCGCGGCGGCCTCGAGCGCGGGCAGCGAGGCCCACACGTCGAGCGCCTGGCCCGGCCGGTCGTCGTGGATCTTGCGGTCCTCGAGGTCGAGGAAGGCGTTGACCGGCGACACGTCGTGGCTCGCCTTGATCGCGAGCAGCGCCCTGGCCGCCTGGGCGCGATCGATCCGCAGCGGCAGGCTGCCGCGCGCAGCGAGCGCCGCGAGATCGCCCTGGACGCCGCGAGCCTCGTCGGTGTCGACCGCCGCGCCGAGCTCGGCCCAGGTGCGCGTGACGCTGCCGTGGGCGGTGATCAGCTCGACCGGCCGCGCGAGGTAGCCGGCGATGCCGGGCGGCGGGCCGGCGCCGGGCGCGTGCGGCTCGACCGCCGGCTGCGGCGGGGCGAGCGGGGTCGCCGCGTGCGCCTCGTTCTGCGAGCCGAGCACGAGGTAGCCGGCGAAAAAGCCAGCAGCCACGACCGCCATGCCACCCGCGACACCGAGCAGCACGGCACCTTGGGAATGAGACCGGGTGCCACCAGACTGTGACATCGTTATCCTTCTTATCACGAGCGGTTAGGGTTTCAGAGTGCAGGGCCAGGGCCAGTCGCGATTTCCGTCGATCGCCTGGATCGGCGGACAGTTGCAACCGTCGTGTCACGGCGCACGCGCCGGGTGTGTCCGTCCTGCCACGCGGTTTGACAGGGGGCATCCCATGGTGCAGCCTGCGATCAGATGTCCTCCTCGCTCGTCCAGCGCAACAAAGTGGTGGCCAAGCGCAAGGGAACGATCGCGGCGGTCACCGCGGCGGGCGCCGGGCTGGTCGCGGTCGCGGCATCCCCGGTGGTCGGCATCATCGGCCTGGCGGGCGCGGTGTACCTCACCTGGGACTGGTTCTCGTTCCGGGTCAAGAACGGCATGCGGTTCTGATCGGGGCGTGAGCGACGCAAGCTTCGCGCACGGCCTGATCGGGGTCACGCTCGACGGGCGCTACCGGCTCGACGCCGTGCTCGGCGAGGGTGGGATGGGCTCGGTGTTCCGCGCGACCCACCTGGCGATGGATCGCAGGGTCGCGGTCAAGCTGCTCAAGCCGCACCTGACCGGGGACCGGATCGCGCTGGAGCGGTTCAGCCGCGAGGCGCGCGCGACGCTCAAGGTCGACTCGCCGCACGCAGTGAAGGTCCTCGACTTCGGGATCACGCCGCTCGGTGACTACTACATGGTGCTGGAGTACCTCGACGGCCGCACCGTGCAGCGCGAGCTGGAGATCGACGGGCCGTTCGCGCCGCCGCGGGTCGCCCACATCGCGCGCCAGGCACTCGCTGCACTCGGCGCGGCCCACGCCCAGGGGCTGATCCACCGCGACGTCAAGCCCGAGAACCTGTTGCTGATGCGGGTCGGCGGCGACGGCGACTACACCAAGATCCTCGACTTCGGCGTCGCCAAGCTGATGCAGGGCGCCGCCGGCGATCCGGCGCAGCTCGCGCTGACCGCGGCCGGCATGGTGTTCGGCACGCCCGAGTTCATGTCGCCCGAGCAGGCGTGCGGCCTGCCGCTCGATGGCCGCAGCGATCTGTACTCGCTCGCCGCCACGATGTTCGCGATGCTGACCGGGACGACGCTGTTCGAGGGCACGACGGCGATCGAGTGGTTGACCCACCACGTGCGCACGCCGGCGCCCCCGCTGGCGATGGCGCGGCCCGAGCTCGCGGCCTACCCCGAGCTCGACGCCGTGCTGCAGCGCTGCCTCGCCAAGCAGCGCGAGCTGCGGCCCGCGACCGCGGCCGAGATGGCGCACCTGCTCGCCGAGCTCGAGCCGGCGCTGGCGCGCAGCCCGGCGAGCGCGCCGCCGCGGACCGCGAGCCGGCCGGGACCGATCCAGGCCTCGGGCTACGTCGAGGTGCTGCGCGATCCGGGGAGCACGCTGCTGCCGGCCGTCGCGGCGCCGCCGACCGCGGTGGCCCCGTTCGCCGACCCCGCCGCGGAGCCGCCGTCGCTGCCGCGCCGCGCGGCGGACGAGCCCGCCGCACCCGCCGCCACCCCGGATCGTGCGCCCCGGCGGTCGCGGCGCCGCCTGGCGCTGTGGCTGGGTGGGATCACCGTCGCCTCCGTGATCGGCGTGGCGATCGGGCTGTCGATGGCCGGATCGGGGTCGACGGAGGCCGCGCCCGGGGCCACCGCCCGGCCCGTCGAGAGCTCCGCGGCGCGGATCGGATCGGCCGAAGGGGGTGGCGCGGCCTCGGCACCGACCGCCGCGATGGCGCCCGCGGGGAGCGGTGCGCCCGGCACCCCACCCGCCGTCGCCGTCGCGACCGGCAGCCGGGCGGCGCCGGTCAGCACGACCTCCGGCGGCGCTACCGGCCCTGCAGGCACCGGAGGCTCGGCATCCCCGCGCGCGCCGTCTCCTGCGCCGGCACCGACCGCTCCCCCCCGCCCCGTGCATCGACCGGCCCATCCGGTGGCGCCGCTCGCTCCGGACATCGCTGATCGACTGCGCGAGGCCGAGGATGCCTACCGGAACCTCGCACCGCTGCGCCAGCTCGCGGCGGCCGACACCGTGTTACGCGCGGATCCAGGCAACCTGCGCGCCCGCTTCCTCGCCGGCGATGCGCTGATCAAGGAAGGCGACATCGACAATGGTTGCAAGTACCTGGCCATGGCCAGGTCGCTCGCCGCCGCACGGACGCGGGCGCGCGCCGCGGGTTGCCCCGATTGATTTGGCCCCCGGCCACCCCTATCCTAGCCCACGCTCATGCAGCGCGCGACTCGCGCGGACGGACCGCGATGACGGCGACTGCCGGGACGGCGCCCAGCTCTTCGATCGCCCGCCTGGCCCCCGGCATCCAGCTCGGCGACTACCGCGTCGGCGCAGCGCTGTGGCCGCTGCGGATCGCCGACGCCTACCGCGCCGAAGGTCCGCAGGGCGCCGCGACCCTCTACGTGATCCACCCCCAGATCGCCCACCACGCCGGGGTTCGCGACCACATCATCGCCGGCACCCGCGCCGCCGCGGCGCTGCCCGAGCACCGCCACCGCGTCCGCACGCTCGCCGCCGGGCTGACCGGCGACATCCTGTGGATCGCGACCGAGGAGGTCGACGGCTCGCTGGTCCGCGAGCTCCTGGCCAAGAAGCGCCAGGCCGGCGGCCGGGCTCCCGGGCTCGGCGCCCGCGCGACCGGCAACCTGGTGACCGGCGTGGCAGCGGCGCTCGGGGATGCCGCACACGGCGCGCTGGCCAGCGAGTCGGTGGTGGTCAACCGCACCGGACGGGTCCGCGTGATCGACCTCGCGCTCGGCCCGGGGACGCTGGCCGCGATGGCGGCCGGGCTGATCGCGACGCCGAGCTCGGTCGCGCCCGAGGCCGCGGCCGGCGCGCCGGGCCCGGCGTCGGACGTCTACGCGATCGGCGCGCTGCTCTACGAGGCGCTGGTCGGCGCTCCGCTCGAGCGCGGCGGGCCGCGGCCGAGCGACGTGATCGACGGCGTCAACACCCAGCTCGACGAGATCGTCGCGCGCGCCTGCCACCGCGATCCGACCCGGCGGTTCGGCCGCGCCGAGGTGCTCGGCGAGGTCGTCGCCGAGGCGCTGCAGAAGGGCGGCGCGATGCAGACCGCGTCGGTGCCGACCCTGGCGAGCGCACCGACGCTCGGCGACCAGGCGTCGCTGGCATCCGAGATCGCCGCCCGCGGCGCGGCCCCCGCCGCCGACCCCGCGCTCGCGGCCGCGCTCGCCGACACCACCGAGAAGTGGCTGATCGGCAAGAACCGGATGGACTACGGCCCGTTCTCGCTCGCCGAGGTGATCGCCCAGATCGAGCGCGGCGAGATCGTCGCCGGCCACCACATCCAGGACAAGGACTCCGGTGCCCGGGCCGACGTCGGGGACCATCCGCTGCTCGGACCGCTCGTCGAGGTTGCGCGGCAGAACCGTGACGACGCGCGGCGCGCCCAGGCCGAGGTCAAGCAGCAGAGCCGCGACAAGCACCGCGGCGCGCTGCTGTACGGGCTGATCGCGCTCGGCGTCGTCGCCGCCGCGATCGGGGTGTACCTCGTGCTGCGCTCGGTCGGGCGCGACGACGGCGGCCGGCAGGTCGCCGGGGTCAGCGCGCTCGACGGCGCGTCGCTCAAGGTCAAGGTCAGCGAGCCCAAGAAGCCGGTCGCGACCCGCCGCCGCGCCGCCGGCAAGCGACCCGCCGGTCCGGGCGGCCCGGCCAGCAGCGGCCAGAACCTCACGCTCGATCTGTCCGACGACAGCGACGAGACCGAGACCCTCGAGATGAGCGCGGTCTACGGCGTCTACTCGCGCTACGGGCGCGGGCTCGGCGGCTGCCTGCAGTCGACCGGCGAGCGCAGCGCGGCGATCGGCATCATCATCGACGGCCCGACCGGCCGGGTGATCTGGGCCAAGGTCAACGACGCCCAGTCCGGGCCGCTGTACAGCTGCCTGTCCGGCGCGCTGCGCTCCATGCAGTTTCCGAAGATCCACGGCCCCCGCACCCGCGCCGAGTTCGAGATCTCGATGTGACCATGCCGGACACGCCCTCCCGCAGCCCGTCCCCGCCGCGCCGATCGCGCCGGACGTCCGACGATGCCGGTGCCAACCGCGCCGGCCTCGCCAAGGTGATCCCGCGCCGGCCCGCGGTGTCGTGGTGGCTCGGCATCGTGCTCGCGCTCGGGTTCGCCGCCCTGGTGACCCCGGCGATCACCGCCGAGCACTGGCTGCTCCGGTTCGGCCCCGGCACCATCGCCGAGCACCACGAGGCGCCGTTCACCGTGCGCGCGCCGATGACCGGCACCGGCGAGCTCCGGGTCGGCGGCGGGGTCGTGGTGGCGCGCGGCGAGATCGCGAGCCGCGACGAGGCGGCGCTCGCCGATGCGATCGCCGCCACCACGCCCGGCGGCGCCGGGCTGTACCTGGCGGTGTTCGCGCTCACCTGCGTGCTCGGCGCGCTGTTCACCCACCACATCAGCCGGTCGACCAAGGGCCGGCTGGTGCGGGTCCAGGTGGTCAGCCTGGCGACGATCGCGCTGCTCGCGGTCGCCGTGAAGATCGTCCTGCTGTCGACCGCGCTGTCGGCGCTGGTCGTGCCGATCGCCGTGCTCGCGATGGTGCCGACCATGGTGCTCGATCGCGTCGTCGGGCTCGCCACCGGCGTGCTCGCCGCGCTTGTGATCAGCCTGCAGGCGCCGTTCGACATCGGGCTCGCGCTGCTGCTGCTGGTCCAGACCGCGGCCGCCGGGCTGGTGATCGCCGAGCGGCCGCGGCGGCGCTGGCTGGCGGCGCTGACCGCCGGCGCGGTGACCACGCTGTGCACCGCGGCGACCTACCTGCTGCTCACCTACCTGATCAGCGGCCACCCGCCCGATCTGCGCGATCCGCTGCACTCGCCCTGGCTCGCCGCGGCGACCGGGCCCGCGATCGCCGCGCTGCTCGCCGTGCCGGTGCTGCCGGTCTACCAGCTGCTCGTCGGCGAGATCACCCAGGGCAAGCTGATCGCGCTCGAGGACCTCGGCCACCCGCTGCTGCGCCAGATCGCCGAGAAGTCGCCCGGCACCTGGCAGCACTCGCTGATGATGGCGAACATGGCCGAGATCGCCGCCAACGCGATCGGCGCCAACGGCCGGCTGGTCCGGGTCGGCGCGTACTTTCACGACCTGGGCAAGTCGCTCCAGCCCAAGTACTTCATCGAGAACCTCGAGCCCGGCGAGACCTCGCCCCACGACCGGTTGCCGCCCGAGGTGTCGTGCGACGCGATCTTCGCGCACGTCACCGAGGGCATCGTCACCGCGCGCCGGGCCGGGCTGCACGAGCGGATCGTCGACTTCATGCACATGCACCACGGCAACGGGGTGCTGGAGTACTTCTGGGCCAAGTGCCGCGAGCAGGGCAACCCGGACGGATTGACCCTCGAGGACTTCCGTTACCCGGGCCACCCGCCGCAGAGCCGCGAGACCGCGCTGCTGGCGATCTGCGATGCGGTCGAGGCCGCGTCGCGCACGCTGAACAAGCCCGACCCCGCCGCGATCGACTCGCTCGTCCAGCGCATCGTGTACGGCAAGCTCCACCTCGGCCAGCTCGACGAAGCCGGGCTGTCGATGGCCGATCTGCGGCGGATCAGCGACTCGCTGCGCGAGACGATCCGGCACGCCAACCACGGCCGGATCGAGTACCCGTGGCAGAAGGCCGGACAGGACGCCAGCGCGAGCGCAACGGCGACCACCACCACCGCGCCGCGGCTCGACTCGCTCGACCGCCGGCCGGCGCGCGACACCGCGCGGCGCGCACCGCCGCCGGGCGACAGCGACACCGCGCTCGCCGCCACCGCCGACGTCAAGGACTCCGGGCGGACCTCGACCAGCGGCAGCGACGCCGCGAGGGTCCGCGCCGGCACCGCGCGCAACGCCCAGCCCGGTGATCGCCGGGCCGCGCCCGAGCCGGCCGTCGATCCCGCGCTGGAACCCACGCTGGATGACCCCGGCGCCGCGCACACCCAGCTGCCGCGCGCAAACGAGAGCGCCGGCCCGCCGTCCCGCCGGGCGCTGCCCCTCACGGCCCCTCCCGAGGACGATGCGAGCGCCGACAGCGCCGTCCGCATCATCGATCGCCCGCCGCCCTCCCAGGTCCCGCCGACGACGATGCCCGGCCGCGCGCCCGGCCCGGCCGCGAGCACGGATGGGAGGGTTGCGAGCGCGGCGCAT
>DATAPF010000613.1:0-7523 GCA_036265355.1 Kofleriaceae bacterium
GCTCTGGCTCTGGCTCTGTGATTCCCCGGCGCCTGGACGCGCCCTCCTGGGGAGTCGACCACTGGCGGCGGAGGACCTCGCTCCCCTGGGCGAGGTCCTCCGCCGCGCCCCGCAGGACGCGGGCCCAAGGACGGCTCCGCAGGCGCGACGTCGGACCGCGCGCTACACGTGTGGCCATGTGCTGTGACGCCCACCCGGGCGCGGCACAACACGGCACGGCTTCGACTTGTCCCGGGCGGCAAGCCGCGGGATAGAATCGCCGCCAAGTTCGACAGCCCCACCTGGAGCGAGATGGCCAACGCCGACAAGAGAAAGCAGTCCTTGTATTTCCCCGAGGACATGCTCAAGGAAATCCAGCACGAGGCACAGCGCCTCGACCGTTCTCTGTCCTGGATCGTCCAGCAGGGATGGAAGATCGCCCGCGACAAGCTCAAGGCGTTCCCCGCGAGCAACGACGAGCCCGAGGGTCTCCCCGACCCCCGCGAGGAGTCGACCTCCTAGCCGTCTGCCGCTAGGGCGCGCCCGCCGCCACGACGGGCAGCTCGACGAAGCTCGCCTGATCCGGCGCGTGGTACACGCGCTGGGTCGCCTTGCGGTAGTCCGCCGGCTTGGCCCAGAAGATGTTGGGCACGAAGGTCTGCGGGTTGCGATCGTAGAGGGGAAACCAGCTCGACTGGATCTGGACCATGATCCGGTGACCGGGTAGGAAAACGTGGTTCGCGGTCGGCAGGTCGAAGCGATACAGCAGCGGCTTGTCCGCGGCGATCGGCCGCGCGGTGTCCAGGCCCTCGCGGTACCGGCCGCGGAAGATGTCGGCCGAGATCATGAGCTGGTAGCCGCCCATCGTCGGGTCGCTCGCGACCTCGTCGGGGTAAACGTCGATCACCTTGACGACCCAGTCGGAGTCGGTGCCGGTGGTCGAGGCGATCAGGTGGACGGCCGGCTGCCCGGCGATCTTGACCGGCGCGGTCAGCACGTCGGTGGTGAAGCTCAGCACGTCGGTGCGGCCCGAGGCCTCGCGCTGGTCGGTGACCAGCCAGTTCCGCCAGCCGACGTTCTCCTCGTAGCTCGGCGGCTCGACGGGCCGGCGCCGGAACGGCACCGGCTTGGCCGGATCGGACACGTACTCGTCGAACGCCGCGCCCCCCGCGCGCGGCGGCGCGAACCCGGCCTTGCCGTCCTCGGCCAGGTAGAGCGCGGACGGCTTGATCGCGCAGCCGCCGGCGCACCCGGCGGGCCATCTGGTCAAGCGCAGCCAGTGGTTGGTCCCGGTCTCGAATGCGTTGACCGGCGCGATCTCGCCCGGGGCGCCCCCGCTGTCCTTGAGATAGCGGTCGAGGAACGGCCGCAGGATGTCGCGGCGGAACTGCAGCGCGGTGTCGGCGTCGAACCGGATCGGGCCGAGCGAGCTGCCGTCGCCGATCTCGCCGCCGTGGCGCCACGGGCCGAGCACCAGGAACACCTTGTCGTGGCCGGTGTCCCTGGGCGCGATCGCCTTGTACACCGCGATCGCGCCGTAGATGTCCTCCTGGTCCCACAGGCTGTGGACCAGCATCACCGGGACAGTGAGCGGCTCCTTGGCCAGCACCTGGTCGACCGCCTGATCGCGCCAGAACGCGTCGTATGCGGGGTGCGCGACGATCTTGTTCCAGAACCCGATCTGCTCCATGGCGTGGCGGCGGCCGAGCTCGCCGGCCGAGCCCGCCTCGAGGAACGTGTCGTAGTCGTCGAAGTGGCTGCGCCAGAACTTCTCGTCGGAGGTGCGCGTCGCCTCCTGGTCCTGGATGTAGTCGATCCCGAGCTGGCGGAACGCGCCGTTGTGGAACCAGTCGTCGCCGCGCCAGCCGTCGACCATCGGGTTCATCGGCACCGAGACCTTGAGCGCGGGATGCGGGTGGACCAGCGCCATCAGCGGCAGGAAGCCGTCGTACGAGATCCCGAGGATGCCGACCCGGCCGTTGCTCTCCGGGACGTTCTTCACCAGGTAGTCGATCGTGTCGTAGGTGTCGGTGGCGTGATCGACCGGCGTGGGGTTCTGCGGCCCGTGCAGCGGCCGGTTCATCACGTAGTCGCCCTCGGACTTGTGCTTGCCGCGCACGTCCTGGACGACGCGGATGTAGCCGCCGTTGACGATCACGTCGGTCGCGTTGTCGTAGCCCTGCAGGATCGGCGCGAGGTGGCTCGAGTGGCCGTGCCCGGTCAGCTCGGACGCGTTGTACGGCGTGCGGGTCAGCAGGATCGGCGCGCGCCGGGCGCCCTTGGGCACCAGGATGACGGTGAACAGCTTCACGCCGTCGCGCATCGGGATCATCACCTCGCGCCGCGTGTACTCGAAGCCGTAGGTCGACGGCGTGTACTTCGCCGGCGTCTCGCTCGGCAACGCGGGAAACCGGGGCGCGGGCCGCGCGGGGGGCCGGGCGGGCTGCGCCGCCAGCGAGGCGGCAGTGCCGGCGATCACGATCGCCACGAACATCGGTCGGGTCCACTGCATGAGGGCCTCTTCATCGCATCCGAAGGGGGCGGCTGGATACCGATCCCGGCTCGATCCCCCGGCCGGGATGTGCGGGCTTGCACATCCAGCCCACGTCCAGCCCACGTCCCGTCGAGGTCCCGCCCACGTCGACCCACATGGCGCGGAGGGCGCGCGGCGATGTGCGAACACGTGTTACGGGTCGCGACCCCGGGCCGGACGCGCCCTCGATCCGAGGTAGATAGACTCCGCCAGCCCGAGCCGTCATGCCGTCGACCACGAACCTCGCGATGACCCTGGTGTTGCTCGTCTCCGCGTGCGGCACCGACGCGGCCGAGCCGCCGCCGACCTACAGCGAGCTGTACACCCGGTACTTCGCGCTGGGCACGCCGGGCCACTGCGCCATGGCGGGCTGCCACGGCGATCCCAAGCACCTCATCTGGCTATGCGGCACCGACAAGGACACCTGCTACGCCGGCATGACGTCGGCGGACGCGGGGCTGATCAACCTCGCGATGCCGCGGCTGTCGCTGATGGCCGATCCGGTCAACTCGCCGCTGAGCTGGATCAACCCGAACGGGGCGATGCCGTTCGACCACCCCGGGCCGTTCCCTGAGGGCCGCGACGCGATCCTGGCCTGGATCTTCGCGGGCGCGCCGAACGACTAGTAACGCAGCGGCTCGAGGTAGTCCATCAGCTCCTTGGTGCGGTGCCGGAACGGCGGGGGGATCTGGAAGCTGGTGCCGAGCTGGTCGATCTTCTCGTCGACCGTCATGCCGCCCTGCTTGGAGACCGTGGCCTCGAACAGCGCGCCGGCCGGGGTCCGGACGTAGATCGAGTCGAAGTAGCCGCGGTCCTTGCGCTCCGACACGTCGGTGAACCCCATGCCCTCGATCCGGAACTTGACCTGATCCTGCGCGGTGTAGTCGTCGACCTGGAACGCGCAGTGGTGGACGATGCCCTCGCCGTAGGTCCAGCTCGCCTGGGGCAGCTCGGGCTCGAGCGCGAAGTCCACGATCTTTCCACTCTGGCCGGTGTGCGGGTCCTTGCCGTCGCCGAACACGTAGCGCACGTAGCGGCCGTCCTCGGCGATCCGCTGCGCGCTCCAGCCCACGGTCATGAACTCGTTCGAGGTCTCGTGCTCGCGCACGCTGACCACGATCCCGTGGGTGCCGCGGATCGCGAGCTCGCTCGGGACCTCGCCGTTGGAGTACGGCTTGCGGTCGTCGTCGGCGATCCCGACCAGCTCGTAGTCCAGCCCGCACGGGTGCTGGAACTGGAGCGCGCGCTCGCCGAACCGCGACGCCTCGCGCACGGCGAAGCCGTGGTCGGCCAGCCGCTTGTGCCAGAACGCCAGCGCCGACACCGGGATCGACAGGCTGAGCGTGCGGATCTGGCCGGTGCCCCTGCGGCCCTTGCGGCCGGACTGGCGCATCGGGAACGTGGTGACCAGCGTGCTCTCCTCGCCGAGGTCGTTGCCGTAGTACAGGTGATAGATCGGGACCTCGCCGTCGTAGAGCGCGGTCTTCTTCACGCTCTTGAGCGACAGCACCTTGGTGTGAAAGTCGTAGTCTTCCTGCGCGCCACCGGAGCACAGCGTGATGTGGTGGTGGCGCCGGATGGGAGCGTTTGCCGCGGGGCTTGCCATGGCGACGACTCTAGGCCCGCGGCGCGGCCGCGAGAAGCCGGAAAACGGGGCCGGCCGCTGCCACGCAGATCGACGGCGCGCCGGACACCAACGCGCGATAACATTCTCGTCGCGCCGTAGCCTGGCGCACAGCGCGGCTGCTAGCTGACGCAACCGGACCTGGCTGATATCCTCCCACCCCGGTGCGCGAAGGATCTTCCATCGGCCCCTACCGTGTCGTTCGCAAGATCGGCGAGGGCGGGATGGGCGCGGTGTACCTCGGCGAGCACACGCTGATCGGCCGGCGCGCCGCGATCAAGATCCTGCTCCCCGAGCTGTCGTCGCGGCGCGACAGCGTGGATCGATTCTTCAACGAGGCGCGCGCGACCACCGCGATCTCCGATCCGGGCATCGTGCAGGTGTTCGACTTCGGCTTCACGCCGGACAAGGTCGCGTACATCGTGATGGAGCTGCTGGAGGGCGAGCAGCTCAACGTCCGGCTGGCGCGGCTGCGCGCTCTCATCCCCGCTGATGCGCTCCGGATCACACGCCAGGCCGCCGGGTCGCTCGGCGCGGCGCATGCAGCGGGCATCGTACACCGCGATCTCAAGCCTGAGAACCTGTTCATGATCCGCGACCCGGAAGCGCTGGGCGGCGAGCGGCCCAAGATCCTCGACTTTGGAATCGCCAAGCTCGGCGACGAGGTGCCGGATCGCGTCAAGACCCAGACGGGGGCGGTCCTGGGGACTCCGGTCTACATGTCTCCGGAGCAATGCCACGGTGCGGGGCGGGTCGATCACCGCGCCGACATCTACGCGCTGGGCTGCGTGCTGTGCCACCTGCTCACCGGCCGCCCGCCGTTCGACCTGTCCGGGGTGGGTGCGATCATCTCGGCCCACCTGCGCGAGCCGCCGCCGAGGCCGAGCTCGCGGATCATCCAGCTGTCGCCGGCGATCGACGAGATCGTGCTGCGCTGCCTGGCCAAGCTGCCCGACGAGCGGTTCGCGACGATGCTCGAGCTCCAGCAGGCGTGCGATGCGATCCTCGTGCGGATCGCCCGCGGCAGCGCGCAGACGCTCGTGGCGTCGGGCTCGGCGCCGATGCCGATGGCATTTCCAACGCCGGTGCTGACGCCGAGCACCCCGCCGGAGGCCGGCCGGACCACGCTGAGCACCTCGTCGGGCCAGTCGCTCGCGGGCGTCCCGCGGCGGCGGCTCGGGCTGTGGATCGCGGCCGCCGCGCTGGCCGGCGGCGCAGGATCCACGGTCGCGGTGCTGGCCTCGCGATCCGCCGTGCGCGGGGTTCCCGAGCCGGCGGCCCAGGCCGCGACGGCTCCTGGCGCGGCGGCCGGCGAGGGGATCGACGCCGCGCCGCCGGTGGTGGCTGCGCCGGCGCCTCCGCCTCCACCGCCCCCGACGGCCTCGGCGATCCCCCAGCCACCACCTGCTTCCGCGGCACAGCCGGCGACGCCGACGGCGGCGCAGCCAGGACCGGCGCCGGGAGCGCCGATCGACGCCGGTGCCGCGGCGGCAGCCGCCGAGGCGCCCGCTGCCGCGCCGCGCGGCGAACCGCCTCGGCCGCCCGTCCCGGCCGCGACCCGCAAGCCGGCGCGTCCCCCCACCTCCTCGAAGCCGAAGCACCACCCCGACGACGACGATCCCTATGACGACCGCAACTAGCTGGATCCGCCTTGCCGTCGCGCTCGCCGCCGCCACCGCGGCGCTGGCGCCCCGCTCGGTCTGCGCGCAGAGCCGCGCCGACGCCCAGGAGCTGTTCGACGAGGGCAGGCGGCTGATGACCAAGGGTGACTTCGCGCAGGCCTGCGAGAAGTTCGAGGCCAGCGAACGGATCGACCCTGCGTCCGGCACCGAGCTCAACCTCGGGCTTTGCCGCAAGCAAAACAAGCAGCTCGCCAGCGCGTGGGCGGCGTATCGAGCGGCCTTGGCCACCGCCAAGCGCCGCGGCGACCTCAAGAAACAGAAGGAGGCGCACAGGATGCTGGCCGACATCGAGCCAAGCCTGCTCTATCTGACGATCGCCGTGCCCGAGGATGCCCGGCTCGACGGTCTGGTGATCAAGCGCAACGGCGCCGCGGTCGACGCTGAGCTCTGGAACCATCGCGTCCCGGTCGATCCCGACGAGTACACGATCAGCGCCGAGGCGCCCGGCTACCAGCCATGGAGCACGAGCGTCGTGGTCAAGATCCGGAACAAGAGGGTCGAGGTCCCGCCGCTCCAGAAGCGGCCCCCACCCCCGCCCGCGCCTCGCAGCGAGGTCCGCACCGCCGCCGCCGGACCCGACGAGCCTTCCGGTGCGCGAGAGCCCGGGGTCGGCAACGCGGAGGCCGGTACCGCGCCGGACCGGTGGACCGGCAAGCGCAAGCTGTCACTCGTGCTCGCCGCGGTCGGCGTCGTCGCCGGCGGCGCCGGCATCGGCCTCGGACTCAAGGCCAACAGCCTCGCGCGCCAGGCCGATCCGAACTGCGACGCCACCGCGTGCAAGACCCCGCAAGCGGCCAGCGACAACCGGTCCGCGCACAACTACGCGATCGCCGCCGACATCGGCTTTGCCGCCGGCGGGGTCGCGGTCGTCAGCGCGGTGGCGCTGTGGCTGCTCGGCTCGCCGTCCTCGCGCGACACCGTCGCGGTCGTTCCCACGCTCGACGCCACGCACTTCGGGGTCAGCTTTGCGAGGTCGTTCTGATGCGCCAGTACATCGTCGCTGTCCCCCTGTCCATGGTCGTCGCCACTGTTGCGTGCTGGGTTCCCGACAAGCCGTACGTGCCGCCGGGGCCCTTCGACTGCCACAACGTGGTGCCTACGACGGCGTCGGACCCGGTCACGATCAACGGGGTCGTGCAGATCGCGCTGAGCGGCCAAGGGCTGGCTGGTGCAGTGGTCGAGCTGTTCCGCTCTGGCTATCAGGTCCAGAGGATCACGACCCCTGCTGCGGATCCCCTGCATCACATTGACGCTGGCTCGTTCAGTTTCCAGCTAGCGACCGTCGGGAGGCCCACGGAAGTCTACCTCCGGATCACGGATAACGATGGCGGCTACCTCCCCATTCTGTACTACCCCGCGGAGTCGGTCACCCAGAACATCACCATCAACCCCCAGATGCTCGACATGACCATCGCGCAGTATGTCGGAATGGGCATGAACGTCACGTTCGATTTCATGAACAAGGTGCAGTTCCTGATCGGCGTGGTGGATTGCCAGGAGAACCAGCTCGGAGGAGCGAAGGTGACGGTCTCGCCGCCAGGCCCAGATCCGGTCCACTACTTCATCGACGATAAGGGGCCGAAGCCCGACAAGGACGCGAGCGAGACCGACTCGGCAACGGGGGTTGCGGTTGCGGCCAACCTCCTTCCCCAGGTCGTCACGGTCGGTGCGACGGTCGTCTCACCCAAAGATGGCTCGATCCTGA
>DATAPF010000614.1:0-36327 GCA_036265355.1 Kofleriaceae bacterium
CAGCTCGCCGCCCGGCCGCAGCACGCGGCGCACCTCGGCGAGCGCGCGCGCCGGATCGGCCATGCTGCACAGCGAATAGGTCACGAGCGCAGAGTCGAACGAGCCGGGGTCGAACGGCAGCCGCTCGGCCACGCCCTCGACCAGGGTGACCGGGACGCGCGCCGCGGTCACCCGCGGGCCGGCGCGGCGGAGCAGCGGCGGCGATGGATCGATGCCGGTGACCGCCGCGACCCGGGCCGGATCATAGAACGCCAGGTTGAGCCCGGAGCCGACGCCGAGCTCCAGCACGCGGCCGCGGGCGCGCGGGACCCAGCGCCGCCGCTCGTCGATGACGTTCGGGCTCTGCGCGGCCAGCTCGGTCAGGCAAGGCACCGCGTGGCCGGCCCACCAGCTCATGGCCCGCCGCCGGTGAGCTGCCGGATCAGCGAGCCCACGCGCTCGATGTCGATCGGCTTGACCAGGTGCGCGTCGAAGCCGGCGTCCTCGGACCGCTGGCGATCGGCGGGCTGTCCGTAGCCGGTCACCGCGACCAGCGGCACGCGCCGCAGCCCCGGATCGTCGTGCAGGCGGCGCGCCAGCTCGTAGCCATCCATCACCGGCAGCCCGATGTCGAGCAGCGCGAGATCGGGATCGAACTCGGCCGCCAGCTTCAGCGCCGCGGGGCCGTCGTGTGCGACGCGGGCCGTGTAGCCCATGATCTCCAGCGCGCTCGCGAGCAGGTCGGCGGCGTCCTCGTTGTCGTCGACCACCAGGATCCGGTGTCCCCCCGCGGCGTCGCCGCGCCGCGCGCCGTTCGGCTCGGCCGTGCCATCCGACGCCGCCGGTGGGCGGACCACGGCGGCAGGGAGCGTGACGACGAATTCCGAGCCGCGGTTGCGTCCCTCGCTGTGGACATCGACCGTACCGCCATGCATCGCGACCAGGCTGCGCACGATCGTGAGCCCGAGCCCGAGCCCACCCCGCGAGCGATCGAGCGCCTGCGGCTCCTGCACGAACATGTCGAACACCCGCGGCAGCATCTCGGACGCGATCCCGATGCCGGTGTCCTGGACGCGGACCGCGATCCCGTCGCCGTGCCGCTCGGCGGACACCGTGATCCGGCCGCCGCGCTCGGTGTACTTCGCCGCGTTGGTCAGCAGGTTCGAGACCACCTGCGCCAGCCGATCCGGATCGCCATCGACCGCGAGCCCGCGCGACGGCACGTGAACGTCGAGGTGATGCTGGCGATGTTCCAGGACCGGGCTCGACATCTCGATCGCGCGCGCCACCACGTCGGCGAGCTCGACGCGGCTGATCTTGAGCTCGATCTTGCCGCGCGTGATCCGCGAGACGTCGAGCAGATCATCGACGAGCCGGACCAGGTGCTGGGCCTGGCGCTCGATGATCGCGCGCTCCTTCGCGCAGGTGCCGCCGTCGCGCAGCCGCAGGATCTGCAGCGCGGTCAGGATCGGGGCCAGCGGGTTGCGCAGCTCGTGGCTGAGCACCGCGAGGAACTCGTCCTTGGCGCGATTCGCGGCGTCCGCCCTGGCCTCGCTCGCCTGGACCTGGCGCGTCAGCGCCTCGGCGCGCTGGCGCGCCAGCACCTGCATGGTGATCTCGAACCCGAACGTCATCACGCCCTCGATGTTGCCCTCGACATCGCGATACGGCTGGAAGATGACGTTCCAGTAGGTCTGCTCGAGCTGTGCACCGCGCTGCAGCAGGATCGGCACCTCGGCGTCGACGTAGCGCTCGCCCGTCGCGTAGACTCGATCGAGCAGCTCGATGATGCCCTGGCCCTCCAGCTCTGGCATCGCCTGGCGCACCGTCCGGCCGATCACCGGCCGGTTGCCGATCGCCTCGAGGCAGGGCGGGTTGACGAGGCGATAGACATGGTCGGGGCCCGCGAGCACGCAGATCGCGGCGGGAGCCTGCTCGAACAGCGTGTTGAGCCTGCTCGCGTGGAGGTCGGCCTCGCGGCGCAACCGCGATAGCTCGAGGTGGGTGCGCACGCGCGCGATCAGCTCGCGCGCCGAGAACGGCTTGACGAGGTAATCGTCGGCGCCGGCCCGCAGGCCATCGACGCGCGCCTCCTCGCCGGCCCTCGCCGATAGCATCACGACTGGGACCGCCCGGGTGCGCTCGTCCGCGCGCAGCGCTCGCACCAGCCCGATCCCGTCGAGGTTGGGCATCATCACATCGGTGAGCACCAGGTCAGGCGGCGCGCGCCGCGCGGCCTCGAGCGCGGCCCCGCTGTCGCGCACCGCCTCGACCGCGACGTGCGGGGCGAGCACGCTACGCAGGTAGCCGCGCATGTCCGCGTTGTCGTCGACAACCAGCACGCGGGCGCGTAGCGACGCCGCCGGTTCGACGGGCTCGGCCGGCGCCACGGTGGCCGAGCGGTCCGCCGGCTCGCGGAGCCAGCTCATGACCTCCTCGAGAATGGCCGACGACGCGGCGCTCACGCGGTCGCCGACCGCGGCGCCGATCTTGTCCGCTGGCAGGTGGGTCTTGCCCTTCGGGAGCGCGACCGTGAACGTCGTGCCTGCGCCGAGCGTGCTGTCCGCGCGGACGCTGCCGCCGTGGAGCTTGACCAGGTCGTTGACCAGCGCGAGCCCGATCCCCGAGCCTTCGTGGGTGCGCGCGCGCGTGCCCTCGATGCGGTGAAACCGCTCGAACAGCCGCGGCACGGCATCGGGTGCGATGCCGACGCCTGTATCGCGCACGCGCAACTCGACGCGATCACCGGCATCGTGCAGCGCCAGCTCGACCTCGCCGTCGAACGTGAACTTGAGCGCGTTCGACAGCAGGTTGAGGACGATCTTCTCGTACATGTCCGGGTCGAGGTAGATCGGCTCGCCGATCGCGTCACAGTGCAGGACATACCGCAGCCCGGCGCGCATCATCGCCGATTCGAACATCGCCGCGAGCTCGGTCGTGACCCGGCTGATGTTCGTGGGCACGTACGTGGCCTGGGCCCGGCCGGCCTCGATCCGCGAGAAGTCCAGCAGCGCGTTGACCAGCTTCTGCAAGCGGAGTGCGTTGCGAAACGCGGTGCCGAGCTCGTCGGGCGTGCTCGTCCCGCGGGCGACCGCATCCTCGAGCGGTCCGAGCAGGAGCGTCAGCGGCGTACGGAACTCGTGGCTGATGTTCGAGAAGAACGCGGTCTTCGCGCGATCGATCTCGGCCAGCGCCTCGGCTCGCTTGCGCTCCTCGTCGAACGCGAGCGCCTTGTCGATCGCGGCGACCACGTGATCGCGGCACAGCTCGAAGAACGTGCGATAGCGATCGTCGAGCGCGCGGCGGGGACTGACACCCACGACGAAGAACCCGTGCGGTTCGTCGTGGCCGGCGCGCGGCATGGGCAGGACCAGCGCGGTGTGCGCCGGCTGCAGGTACGGACCGCCCGGCATCACACCGAATCGAGCCGGCAGATCGTCGACCACGATCATCCGGCGCGCGCCGTAGGCCTCGCCCAGCGGCCAGCGCGCGTCATCGAGCGCGAACTCGCCGGGAGCCGCAGCCGCACCCTTCATGACACCGGTCACCGCAGCCAGGCTGGCGCCGCGGCGCTCCGGCTGGAGCAGGTAGAGCAGCGAGAACGGCACGTCGACCGGGTTCCGGGCCAGCACCGTCTCGGCGCGCCGGCACGCCTCGTCCGCGTTGCGCGCGTCGCCGAGCGCCGCGAGGTCGCGCAGCGTGACCATCCTGCGCTGGCCCTGGACGCGCTCGGTGGTCTCCGCGATCACCGCCAGCATCCCGCCGACGCCCCCCGACTCGTCGCGGATCGCGCTGTACGACAGCGTGAAGTAGCAATCCTCGAGATACCCGTTGCGATCGAGCGGGATCAGCATGTCGTCGAGCGCGACCGACTCGCCGTTTCGCGTCTTCTCGAACAGCGGCCCGATGAAGCCCCAGACCTCCGGGAAGATCTCCTTCGCAGGCCTGCCGAGCGCGCCCGGATGCTTGGTGGCCCCGAGCACCGGCCGGTACCGATCGTTGTAGAGGAACACGAACTCCGGCCCCCACGCGATCACCATCGCGAACGCCGAGTCGAGCATGATGCTGACCGCAGTGCGCAGGCTCTGCGGCCAGTGCGCCACCGGGCCGAGCCGGGTGGTGGACCAGTCGAACGAGCGCATCAGCGCGCCCATCTCGCCGCCGCCGGCCAGACAGTCCGCAGTGGCCGACCTCGATGCGGTGGTCATGTCGGGCACGATGGAGAATGCCCACAGCCGCCGCATGCTGCAACCGGCCCGATCTGATAGCCGCCCATGATCTCCCGGAGAGCCCCCACGCACGCCGGCGCGGGTGGCGCCCTCGGGGGATTTCCGAGCCGATCAGCTCGGCCGGTGCAGCGCGCGCCGGACCAGCGACAGCAGATCGCGCACGGTCTCGCGGCAGATCACGAGCGCCGCTGCGACGTAGGCGGCCGCACCCACCGCGATCATCGCGATCAGCACCACGGCCGCTGGCGCGATCGGAGCGATCAGTGCATGCGCGACCCACACCGCCGCCGCCATCACACCGCACGCCGCGATCGGCTGGACGAAGCCGATCGCCAGCCGGCGCGGCGACGGCCCCTCGCGCATGACCAGCGCGACGCCGCCGATCGCGGTCGCGCCGAACGCGAAGCCGACCGCGGCGCTCGCGACCCGCACGCCGTACGGCTGGAGCGCGACGATGCCCCCGATCAAGAGGACGATCTTGGCGAGCTCCAGCCCCATCAGGCGGTTGGTCTTGGACTCGGCCTCGAGGTACGCCGACAGGACCCAGGTGATCGGGCGAAACACCGACAGACAGGCCAGCACGGCGAGCAGCGGCGCGACGCCCTGCCAGTCGTTGTCCGGCAGCAGCACCGAGATCAGCGGGTAGGCGACCAGGCCGAGCCCGACCGCGAGCGGGAAGATGATCAGCGACAGCAGCGCGGTCGAGCGCTCCAGCGCCCGCGGCCGGCGATCGCGCGGCAGCGACGCCATCGACGGCATCAGCACCAGCGCGATCTGCTCGCCGACCTGGATCGCCGGGATGTCGGCGAGGTTGTACGCCAGGTTGTACGCGCCGACCGCGGCCGGACCGAAGAAGTGCGAGATCGCGAGGTTGTCCCAGTAGCGAGACGCGTTGTGCGCGATGTTCTGCACGCCGAGCGGCAGGCCGAACCGCAAGAGGTCGCGCGTGCGCTCCCAGCGCAGCCGGTGCGGCGTCGCCCAGCGCGCGAACCCGGCGGCGCGGACCAGGATCGCCAGCATGACGAGCGACTGCACGATGTTGCCGATCACGATCGACCAGCCGCCGAACCCGAGCACGGCGAGTCCGAGCGCCGTCGCGGTGTAGCTCGCCTCACCGGCCGCGCTCGACAGCCCGGACGCGCCGAACTTCATATCGCGGGTCAGCACGCGCTCGGGCATCGCGGCGAGCCGCCGGAGGTACAGCGCGAGCGCCAGGCCGGGGATGTACACCGCCGCGTGTGGCGCGCCGAGGAACGGCGTCAACCGACCGCCGAGCACTGCGACCAGCCCGAGCGAGATCGCGCCGAGCCCGGCGTACCCCACGGTCGCGTGCCAGGTGACCTCGTCGGCGTCGGCGCCACGGCCCTTGACGACCGCGTACTGGCCGAACCCCCAGACCGTCACCCAGCTCGCGGTCATCACGATGATGATCGCGTCCGACACCTCGCCGATCTGGTCGGGATGGAGGAACCGCGTCATCGCCAGCGTGCCGAGCACGCCGATCGCGCGGCCGCCGATGCTCGACAGCACGGTCCACAGCGCGCCACGCGCGGCGCGGCTCACGAGCGACCCCGGCGCGGCCCGCGCAGCGACCGCCGCGTCGGACACCGGGACGGTCAGAGAACTCGGTACCGCGGTCGGGATCGATGACATGGCAACAACTCGCAGCCTCACATGCAAACCGCGCCGCGACCGCGATGCACACGGTCAAGCGCGCGTTAGATCGCGGCGAGCGACATCGCACGCGCTCTGTCGCCACGCCTGTGGCGCGGTGGCACACCGGACGCTGCGCGATCACAGTCGCCTCGCGCGGCGCCGGTGAACAGACTGTCTCGAGGAGCCGAGATGACGAAGCCCACACCGATCACCGCGTCAGCCGTGTTCGATCTCGCCGCGCTCGATCGCGAGCTGCGATCGGAGGATGCCTACCGTCGCGATGGCCACACCGCGCGCACGCTGGTCCGTGAGCCGGCGCTCCGCATCGTGCTGGTGGTGATGAAGGCCGGTGCGCGGATCGCAGAGCACGTCGCCCAGGAGATCACGTCGATCCAGGCGGTCACCGGCCAGGTGCGCGTGACGCTCGAGCGCCCGATCGAGCTCGCCGCCGGCGGCGTGCTCGTGATCGCGCCCGATTGCCGCCACCAGGTCGAGGCGATCGCCGAAAGCGGCCTGCTGCTCACGCTGGCGTGGTGCGAGCGCCGCTGACCGGCATCGCGCTGCGATCGCAATCGCCACGACTCGCGTGCTCGGCGATCGGGCCGGGCGACCGTCGTTGCGCTCGCGGCCGGCTTGGCCGGCGTCGCGGTCGGGACCTACCTGCATCTGCGGTGTAGGCAACCGCCGCCCGGACCGGCTATCGTGACCGCGTGATCAACTACTGGCCGCTGCTCGGGGTCGCGGTGGTCGTCGCCGGCTTCGCGCTCCGGCGCAACCCGATGCTGGTGGTCGTGACGGCGGGGCTGGTCAGCGGGCTCGCGGCGGGCAAGTCGCCCGGCGAGCTGCTCGCGCTGCTCGGCACCACGCTGATCAGCAACCGCACGCTGCTGCTGTTCGCGGTGACGTTCCCGGCGATCGGCGTGCTGGAGCGCGCCGGCCTGCGCGAGCGCGCGAGCGCGTGGATCCTCGGGTTCGCCCGGCTCACCCTCGCCGGCCTGCTGATCGCCTACCTCGCCACGCGCCAGCTGCTCGCCATGGTCGGCCTGATCCACGTCGCGGGGCATCCCCAGACCGTGCGGCCGCTGCTCGCGCCGATGGCCGAGGCGACGGCGACCCGCCGGCTCGGCGCGCTGGATCCCGGATCGCGCGAGCGCGTGCGCGCGCTGGCTGCCGCGACCGACAACGTCGGGGTGTTCTTCGGCGAGGACGTGTTCCTCGCGTTCGGCGCGGTGCTGCTGATCCAGGGCTTCTACGACGGCCAGGGGATCCACCTCGACCCGCTGTCGATCGGACTGTGGGCACTGCCGACCGCGATCGCAGCGTTCGTGATCCATGCGGTCCGCGTCCTGATCTTCGAGCGCCGGCTCGCCCGCGCGCTCCCCGAGGCGCGGATCGTCCGCGAGCCACCGGCGGCGCCGCCGCCCGGGGAGGTCGGCTAGATGCTGACGATGACCCACGTGTACTACGTCATCGGCGCGACGCTGGTCGGCGCGGTGGTGCTCAACCTCCGCGACCGCCGGGTGCTCCAGGCGGCGTTCTGGGCCATCCTCGCCGTGCCGTGCCTGGTCGGCGATCAGATCCTCGCGGCGAGCAAGGCCGGCACGACGTGGCCCGCTCAGGTCATGGGCGCGGGAGTGATCGCGCTCGCCCTGCTCGCGTGGCGGATCCGTGCGCGCAAGGTGGTCGATGATCCCGAGCAGGCCCGCGCCCGGGAAGCCTCGGCCGTGCGGTTCGGCAACTGGCTGTTCGTGCCGGCGCTCGCCATCCCCGGGATCACACTCGTCCTGGTGCTCGGTGCCCGGATCGACCCGCGGATCACGGCGTGGATCGATCCGAAGCAGCTGCCGCTGATCGCGCTCGGCCTCGCGGCGACGCTCGCGACGGGGCTCGGCATCGCGCTGACCCGCGCGCGTCCGGTGCACGGACTGACCGAGGGTCGCCGGTTGCTCGACTCGATCGGCTGGCCGCTCGCGCTGCCGCTGCTGCTCGCCACCCTGGGCGGCGTGTTCGTCGAGTCTGGGGTCGGCGCCGCGGTCAGCGCGCTGGTCGGCGAGGTCATCCCGATCGACAGCGCCGCCGCCTGCCTGCTGGCGTTTGGCCTCGGCATGGTCGCGTTCACCGCGATCATGGGCAACGCGTTCGCCGCGTTCCCCGTGATGATGGCCGGGATCGGGCTGCCGCTGCTGGTCAAGCTGCACGGCGCCCAGCCGGCCGCGCTCGGCGCGATGGGCATGCTGACCGGCTACTGCGGCACGCTGGTCACGCCGATGGCGGCCAACTTCAACGTCGTCCCGGTGCTGCTGCTCGAGCTGCGCGATCCGCACGCGGTGATCCGCGCGCAGTGGCCGACCGCGCTCGCGCTGCTGGTCGCCAACCTGATCCTGATGAGCGTCCTGGTGTTCCGCTGAGCTGCGAGCTCGGCTGACCCGGCGGTGAAGCCGCGCCGCGGCTGACGGCCGGCCGCGCCACTGCGCACGGTCAGCCGGGCCCGCGGTGGTGCGCGCGAGCGCACCGATCGGCGGACTGCTGAGCCGCGGACCGGATGTGGATCGCGCCAGCGAGCGCCCGCGGTCGGCCCGCGGTCGATCGACGAGGGCGCGGGAATTGCGTCCCTCCCAGGTATGGTCATCCGTTGCAAGAGGAGATTCGTCATGCGTCTGGCAAGGTGTCCGATCCTGGTCGGCAGCTGCATCGCGGCGCTCGCCGTCGCCTGTGATCAGAACGAGCAGTCTCGCGATCGCGCCTCGCCGCCCCCGGCGGCCGCGCCGCAGCCCGCCCCCGCGCAACCCGCGCGCCCCGCACCGTCGTCGGCGACCGTCCAGCTGCCGTCGGGGCGGACCATCGCCGACGTCGCCGCCCAGGTGACCCCGAGCGTGGTCAACGTGTTCTCCGAGCGGCGGGTCCAACACGACAACGCGCCGTTCCTCACCGATCCGTTCTTCCAGTACTTCTTCGGCGCCCCGCGCACCATGCAGCGCGCCCCGCAGCGCGAGCGCAGCCTGGGCTCCGGCGTCATCGTGTCGCCGGACGGCATCATCCTGACCAACAACCACGTGATCGAGAACGCCGAGACGATCCGGGTCGCGCTCAAGGACGGCCGCGATCTCGAGGCCAAGCTGGTCGGCACCGATCCGGCGAGCGACGTCGCGGTGCTGCGGGTCGACCAGAAGCGACTGCCCGCGATCGAGGTCGCGGACTCGGCGAAGAGCCGGATCGGTGACCTCGTGCTCGCGATCGGCAACCCGTTCGGGATCGGGCAGACCGTGACGATGGGGATCATCAGCGCGGTCGGCCGCGCGAACATGGGGATCACCGACTACGAGGACTTCATCCAGACCGACGCCGCGATCAACCCGGGCAACTCCGGCGGCGCGCTCGTCGACATGGACGGCAAGCTGGTCGGCATCAACACCGCGATCGCATCGCAGACCGGCGGCTACCAGGGCATCGGGTTCGCGATCCCGAGCAACATGGCGATGCAGGTCGAGACCGAGATCCTGCACAGCGGCAAGGTGACGCGCGGCTGGCTCGGCGTTGCGGTCCAGGACGTGACCCCGGACCTCGCCAAGGCCATGGATCTGACGCCGCACCATGGCGTGCTGGTGTCGGACGTGACCCACGACAGCCCCGCCACCAAGGCCGGCGTCCAGCGCGGCGACGTGATCACGGCGATCGACGGCACCGCGATCCACGACGCCGGCCAGCTCCGCACGGTGATCGCGCTCGCCGGCAAGAACAAGCGCGTGGCGGTGGCGATCGAGCGCCGAGGCAAGCCGATGACGATCGAGGTGACCCTGAGCGAGGCGCCGGCCGGCCGCCAGGCGCAGGCACAGGTCGCGGACGGCGCGCTGTCGGGCCTGGTGGTCCAGCCGCTCGATCGCGCGCTGCGCAGCCGGCTGCGCGTGCCGGACGACGTCGACGGGGTGGTCGTGACCGGCGTCGATCGCGGCGCCGGCCCGGCGGCGGGACTGCTGCGCGAGGGCGACGTGATCCTCGAGGTCAACCGCCAGCCGGTCGCCTCGGTCGACGCGTTCCGCGATGCCGCCCACGCGGCCGGCGATCGCGCGCTGCTGCTGGTCTACCGCAACGGCGTGGCGATCTACGTGACCCTGTCGCGCTGACCGCCGGCGCCGGCGGGTGCTTCGGCGGGTAGCGGCGGCGGCCCCGGATCGCGCGAATCCGCTCGGTGAGGCACCTCCTACGAGGCGTGGTGCCGGGGGCATGTCGAAGCTTCAACACCGAGCCCGGACGATTGTCGGAAGACCTGCCAGCCGACGCGCTGGAAACCCGCTCCGCGTGCCCCGATCGCTGGTCGCAGTCTTGCTAGCCAGTCCAGCGCTCGATGACTGACATCGATTTCTCGATGCGGCGCCACGAGCGCGCGACGTACCTGACGGTCGCGTCCGGCCTGACGCCGCTGCTCGGCCCGGTGATCCACGCGCAGTGGCCCGCGCTGCCGGACACCTCGTTGTTCGTGCTCGGCCTCGCCATCGTCGCCTCGGTCGGCAACCTGGCGGCGCTCCAGCGCCTGGTCCGGATCCACCGCCGGGTCCACGCCATGCGCTGAGCCGATCCCGCCGGCCGGGCCGCCCTCGTCGATCGCCGATCTGTTCCGCGCCGACCTGTTGTACCAACAGCAGATGGACGATCGACGCGCAGCCCCCCGACAGCAAGCCCATGTCTCGGCCGCGCTCGAGACCGCGAAGGGCCGATCGACGATCGCGATCACCCGCGACATCAGCACCCGCGGCCTGCTCCTGCTGACGCGCGCCAGCCTCGACGTCGGCGAGGTCGTCAAGCTGACCGTGTCGCTCGGCGACGCACCCGGGACGCTGTCCGGCAAGGTGGTCCGCGTCGAGGACCTCGAGGGCCACGAGCTGTGGCGCTACAAGGCCGCGATCACCGTCGACGACGGCGACCCGGTCCTGGCGCGGCTCCACGCCGCCTTCCCCGTGCCGGGGCGGTGACCCGCGTCCGTCGGGGCGCCGGGGCCGGGTCTCGCCATCACGCGAGCAGCTCGGCGATCTCGTCGCGCGCGGCCGGATCGCGCTGCTCGCCGGTCGCCGCGTGGATCTGCTCCACCAGCGCGGCGTCGTCCCGGAACGTCGCGAGCGCGCGGGCCGCGGCGACCGCGTCGCGCCGGCCGTGCGTGCGGATCGCGTCGAGCAGGTAGGCGGTGGCCGGCTCGGCCCGGAGCAGCGCGAGCGCGAGGTAGCCGATGCGGTGGCGCTGCTCGAGGCTGGCACCGACGCACCACGCGGCGATCGGCTCGAACGCCGCGGCGAACCGCGCGCCGCCCAGCGCGAGCGCCGCGACCTCGGCGCGCTCGTCGTGCGCGGCGAGCAGCTTGACCACGAAGTCGTACGACGCGTCGCGCGCCAGCGCGAACAGCGCCTCGCAGCACGCCGACAGCACGGCCGGCTCGTCATCGCCCACCCGCAGCTTGAAGCGCAGCAGCGCGGTGGCGTCGGGCCGGCCGGCGTCGCCGAGCGCCTGGGCGGCGGCGATCCGGGTCGTGCGCTCGCGGTCGGCGAGCAGCGCGGCGACCACGTCGAGCGCGTCGGCGCGGGCGAAGTGGGCGTGCGCGAGGCCGCACACGCCGCGCAGCTCGGCTGCGGTGTCTTCCTGGGCCCAGCCCTCGCGCTGCTCGTGGCTCAGCCCGGCGACGAACACCCGGTCCTCCCAGTGATCGAGCGCGTGGAGCGCGCGGGCGATCGCGAGCTTGCCGCGGCAGCCGGGATCGCGCTTGACCGCATCCTCGCGCAGCCGCTCGAACGCCGGCGCGAGCTCGGGCACCAGCGCCTCCAGCCGATCGTCCTCGATCCGCCGGGCCGCGGCGGCGATCAGGAACCCGCTGGTCCCGCGCAGCGCGGCGCGCAGCTTGTCGAGCGAACCCGGCGCGGCCGCGTCGAGCTCGCGCAGCTCGGCGACCCGCTGCTCGATCGTCCGGGCCGTCCCGGCTGTCCTGGCCATCGTGGGCGGAGTATTCCCGACAATGCCCCACCGGACCAGCCATGCATCGCGTCCGAGGCCATCGGGAGCCGGCGCTGATGAAGCCGTCGACATGTAGCGAGCTCGATCGCCCACGAAGCGGGCCGCGAACCGCCAACGAGGGCTCGCTCGGCACGTCAGGGCGATGCGCTCGCGCTGGCGTCGTCCTCGAGCGAGCGCAGCCCAGCCATGAACTCGGCGAAGCTGTCGGCGAGCTTCCAGACGTCGCGTCGATCGAACCACTCGACCCGATCGCTCGGCCAGTCCTCGCTGTCGTCCTCGATGTCGAAGTACCAGACCTCGCCGCGGTGCTGACCGACCAGCGGCACGACGACGGGGCAGCCGAAGCCGTCGTAGCCGATCTCAAGGAATCCGTCGGGCAGCTTGACGTCGGGGTTGTAGTGCTTCTGCGCGGTCGCGAGATCGTCTTGGTCGTCGGGAGTGTTGAGGCTGAACAGGCCCCTTAGGACGCTCTCGTCCTGGTGCGCACGGCGCCGCAACGTTAACCTCGACTAGGAACGCGCGATAGTCGGCCGGCAGTTCGTGGCCGAATTCGCGCTCGAACCGGCGGACATCGTCCTCGGTGACCCGCGGCCCGGTCTCGTAGAACGGTCCCCAGCTAGTCCCCATGGTCCGAAGACATCGAACACGAGCCCGGTGATCCGATCGCCGACCGTGAATGGCACGACGAACGACGCCGCGGAAGGCACTTGGCTGTTGGAGATCCAGACCAGCGCACTGCGCCCGGTCGGATCCGCGGCCTGCACAAAGGGCCCTTGCAGCAACCACGCCGGCGGGAGTGGATCCATGATCTTGATCGGACACGAACTCATGGCATCCACTGGAGCCGTATCCACCGGAGCCGCATCTGCTGGAGGCTCGGGCTGAGAAGCGCTGGTGTTGACATTGCCGCATGCAGCGACGACGAGGAGCAATACAAACCGCATTGGGTACCTGAAAAGGAACGACCGGCAACGCCTTCCACGGCTCATCTCGCCGGAAGTGCCCGCGGTGTTACGCTGCCGGTCGCGTCCGAATATTCCCGATGACGACGCCGTGCGCTCGTCGGTCTCACGGTTACTCACAGCTGGCTGTGTCGAGGGCGCTGATACCCAGCAGTAGGCGCGTAGCGGCCTGACATTGAACTGATCATGCCACCGGAGCCGCTGCCACCGCCGCCGTGGGCCGCGCCCGGCTCCGCAATGGCCGCCGCCCGAGGCGTGGATCATCGTGTCGACGCGGGTGGTGCGCGACCCACGACGCGCGATCGCCGCAGCGTCGAACTCGCCGGCGTCGCCTTGGTCGGCGAGGACCTCGAGCCGCTCCGGCGAGCACGGCGATGATCGAGATGTCCATCGCCGGCGACCCCCGAGGAAGCGGGCGGACCTGCGGCAGCTGATCGGCGAGACGATCGTCACGCAGAAGGTGCCTGCGGAAACGGCCAACGAGAGCCGGCTCACAGCTCCTTTCTGGTCTGATGCTTGTCCAGGTTCGCCCTCTGGGCGGTGGCCTATGTAGGTATGCGTATCTACTCACAGTAGATGCAGCGATATGCGACGCCCGGGACCGCGCTCCAGCGAATCGCCCGGTGTTGTACTCGGTGCCACCGAGGATCCTCGTGATGTCAGACGGGCCGATAGCAGATCTCGCAGGGCGCAAGCTGGGCGATTTCGTCCTCCGCGAGCAGATCGGCGAGGGCGGCTGTGCGGTGGTGTACCGCTGCGAGCAGCCACAGCTCAGGCGCAGCGCGGTCGTCAAGGTATTGCACGAGCGCGGGCAGCGCAGCGACGCTGCGCTCGATCGCTTCCGGCGCGAAGCGCAGCTCGCATCGCAGCTCGATCACCCGTACGCGGCGCACGTCTATGCGTTCGGCGATGAAGACGACGGCCTGTTCTGGATCGCGATGGAGCTGGTGCAAGGCATCGCCCTCGACGACTGGCTGGAGGCGCACGGGCCGATGCCGCTCGCGCAGTTCGTGCCGTTCTTCGAGTGCGTCGCCGACGTCGTGCACGCTGCGCACGAGCGCGGGATCGTCCACCGCGACCTGAAGCCGTCGAACGTGATGGTGATCGATCGCAACGGGCGCCTGTTCCCCAAGCTGCTCGACTTCGGGATCGCCAAGCTGACCGGCGAGCCCGCGCTCCCTGTGCCGGAACACCCCGCGGGTGCCGAGGCGGTGACGACCGCGCCGCTGGGCGCCCTGCGGCGGCGCGCCCAGCGTACCCGCACGGACCCCGCAGCGAAGGATCACCGCCTGACCCGCACGAGCGCCAAGCTCGGCTCGACGGCGTACATGTCCCCGGAGCAGTGGACCCACCCGCAGGCCGTCGGCGCGGCCAGCGACATCTACTCGCTCGGCGTCCTCGCCTACGAGGTGCTGACCGGACGCAAGCCATTCACCGCGGACAGCACGCACGAGTACTACCACCAGCACGTCTATGCCGAGGTACCGCCGCTCGGCGATGCCTTCCCTCCCGAGGTCGGTCGCGTCATCCGGCGCGCGCTCGCCAAGGCGCCCGAAGCTCGCCATGGCAACGCGCTGGAGCTGGCCGCGGAGCTGCGCGCGGCGCTGCAGCTGCAGCCGCACGAGCAGCTCCGATCGCTGGCGCAGGTGTGGGACGCCCGCGCGAGATCGCCCGAGCTGCTGGTCCAGAGCAAGGACCTGCTGCGGGCCCCCACCGCGGTCGTCGGCGAGCTCGAGCGGGCGTTCGTGACCGAGAGCCGGCGGCACGCCGTGCGCAGGGCACGCCTCCGGCGCGTGTTCGCCGCGACCGCCATGGCGCTCGCGCTGGGAGCGATCTGGTATCGAGGCAAGCTTCAGACCGAGCTCGCGGAGCAGCAGGTACGCGCGGCCCGGCAGCTGACCGAAGCGACCATGACGCAGTCCGAGCTCGAGCAGGGTCGCGCGGCGCTGCTCCACGACGAGCCCGACGCGCTGCCCCACCTCGCCGAGGCCTATCGCCGCGATCCCGCACCGTCGACTGCGTTCATGCTGGCGCGCGCGATGCAGCCCCGGCTCGCCGAGCAGGCGCGGTTTCAAAGCTCGTTCGGCCGCATGTGGTCGGCGACGTTCTCGCCGGACGGCACGCAGATCGTCACGACCGACGACCGGAACGCTCAGATCTGGGACGCGCAGACCCACCGGCTGCGGTTCACGCTGCCCCACGCCGACACGGTCTACCACGCAGTCTACAGCACCGACGGTACCCGGCTCGCCACCGCAGGCGGCGATGGCAGGGTCAAGCTCTGGGACGCCAGAGACGGAACGCTGGTGCACGAGCTGCGCCGGGACCCGAAGCTGCGCTACGTCGCTGCCGCGATCGCGAGCGACGGCAAGCTCGTCGCTGCGATCGATGTGGAGGGCGCGGTCGCCCACGTCTGGGATGCGGATACGGGGGTCTTGCTTGCGGAGCTCGCCAACTCCGCCGCGGAGTTCTCTTCCATCGCGTTCGACGCCACGGGCCACTGGCTCGCGACGAGCGGAGGCAATGATGTGCGCGTGTTCGACACGCGGACGTGGGCGAGGATTCTCACGATTCCCGGTCCTGGCATCGATACGCTGAGCTGGGATCCGAGCAGTCCTCGACTCCTGACCGGAAGCCTCGAGGGCGAGGTGTCGCTGTGGAGGGTTCCCGGTGGCCAGCGGATTCACCGCCTGCGCGAGGCCGGCAGGCCGGTCGACGCCGTGGCGTTCTCTCCGGACGGCGGGCTCGTGGTCGCGGCAAGCCGCGATGGCACAGAACATATCTGGGATGCGAGGACGGGAAAGTTGCGGGTTGAAGGCAACTATCTCCACGAGAAGATCTCTTCCGTGGAGTTCGATCGGACCTCCATGCTCCTTGTCACGGCGACGAGGGGCGGCGTCGCTGTCGTGGACATCGCACAGGGAATGCCGGTCTCGGTGCTGGAGAGATCTCGGAATGTCTTCACGGCCGTCCATTTCGATTCAGGCTCGCACCGACTGGTCGGCGCTTCCTGGGACGGCGCCGCGCGGCTGTGGGACGCGGGCTCACCGTATCTCCGCTGGAGAACACCGACGGTGAGCAATGACTGTGGTGTCGTGACGAGCCTCGAACCGGATCGGCGATTCCTCGCGGTCGACTGCGAGAACCGTCCGACCCGGATCTGGGATACGGCGCAGGATCAGCTGCTGGCAGAATTGCCGAGCGTCACGCCTGCGGGGGGTGACTTTGCATCGGCCTACCCGGCCGTGTCCGCGGCGGGAGATCGTGCCGCGATCGCCCGGGGCAGCACGGTCGAGGTCTACGAGCTACCCGGGGGCAAGCTGTTACATACCGTGATGCACAGGGCGGCGGTCAGCACGGTCGCATTCGCGAGCACCGGGCGCGACCTCGTGAGCGGAGCCGTGGATGGTTCTCTGCTCGTCACGCGCGATGGCGGCGCGCTGGTCGCGTTCCCGATGTCATCGGACGGTATCGATGCGGCGGGGTTCCTGCTCGATGGCCGGGTGGTCGCGGCCGACGCGCAACGGCGCTTGCGGGTCTATGGCCCAGGCGGCACCGTTCTGGCGGAGCTCGAGGTCGCGGCACGCGTGAAGACCCTGCGGATGTCGCCGGATGGTCAGCGGCTCGTCACGGTTCCCAGATTCCTGACCAACGCTGCGTCGCCCGAACTCTGGAATCTGGATCCGTACCGCCGCGTCGCGCAGCTTGAGGACCCGAACCAGGGCCACGTGTTTTCAGCGCGGTTCGTCGCGGGAGGCGAGATCCTCACCGCATGCGCCGATGGCGCGGCGCGGCGCTGGGATGGAATGACCGGGCGACTGCGCCAGACCTACGCCGGAGGTGTCGGCTACATCGCCGATGCTGCGCTTTCCGTCGACGGTTCCATGGTCGTTGCGGGGGAGGATGGCCTGCTGCGATTCTGGGAGACTCGGTCCGGGCGCCCGCTGTGGACGATGCGGGCACATGGCTCCCACGTTGTCGGGATCCGCCTGGACGGCGACGACGTCGTGACGCGTGGATATGAGGGCGACATCGCACGATGGACCCTGCCCAGGCCGGAGCGGGTCATCGCAGCCTGCCGTGCTCACGAACCCTGCGCGGTCGTCTTCAAATGAGAAAGGTCTTTCCAATGAAAAAGGCACTCCGTAAGTTGGTGATCCGCGGTGAGACCCTTCGGCTACTGCGAGCGCTGGATGAGAGAGAGCTCGCACGACCGGTCGGAGGCGACGCCACCTCTCCCGGAGCCGCCGATAACACCCAGTCTCGCAGACCGCTTTGCGCAGCGCCGGCCGCTACTCCAGGGTAGGCCTCATTCCACGATCTCCATCGGCATCGCGCGGCGGCCGATCCAGCGCGAGAACGAGACCGCGGCCATCCCGAGCCGCTCCGCGGCGTGGCTGAGGCTGCGCGACGCGCGGAGCGCGACTAGCCGCAGCGTCGCCTTCTCGATCTCGGGCAGCGAGCCGGCGGCGTGCTCGCGCACCCAGTCATGGTCGGCCGCCTGGAACACCGAGCGCGGCGCCTCGAGCTCGGCCATCGCGTCGTGGGCGTACTCGTGGATGATCCGATCGATCTCGTCCGCCCGGCTGGCGAGCGAGGGAAGCACGATCGGGGCCACGCGGCTGCGCTCGCACGCCCTCGGTCCCTCGGCGCAGATGATGAGCTGGACCTGCGAGGTCGGATCGCGCAGCCGCTCGACCACCTGGACGAAATCCGCCGGCAGCCGCCGGCTGCGCACACAGAGCGAGCCGCCCGCGGCGACCGCGAGTGCTTCCATCCCGACCACGTGATTCTCGGCCGACCGGACGGTCTCCGCGCCGGCTTGCCGGCGTGGATCGCACACGACGAACGGTCGAGTGGACGTCCGGACGTGACGATGGAGCGCCCACGCGATCGGCACGAGATCGCCATCGCCGCACAGGACCAGCATGGTGCGGCGGGTCGCGGCCATCCGGACGGCGCGCAGCGCCTGGTCGACGATCCCGCTGCGGTCGTTGCTCCAGCCGAGCAGGCGCGCGAGGAAGCCGCGCAGCGCGCTCAGCAGCGGGCTCTCCGCGATCAGCGTGACGCCGCCGAGCCGGATCTCCAGCCCCGGCGTCAGCACGAGCTCGCAGCGCCGGGCGCCATCGATCCACACGCCGTTCTTGCTGCCTTCATCGCGGAGCAGCCATCGGGTCTGGCGGCGAACCAGGCGAGCGTGCAGGCGCGACACGCGGCCCGAGCGATCGTCGAGCTGGAGTCCGCAGGTCTCGGCGGCACCCACCGTCAGCTCGCGGATCGGCGGCCGGGGCAGCCTGTACATCGTGGCCGTTCCCCATCTCCGCAGCTGCACCACCTCATCATCGATGGCCCATCCGCCCGTGGCGTCGGTGTGCGTGAAGGCCTGGGTCAGGGCGATCATCTGTACCTTCGGTCCTTGCCACGGACGCGACCGGCGTCGGGGTTCATCGGTTCGCGAGATTCAGTAGCGGTTCCCCAGGTCCTGGTCAATGAGATCCGTGCATCTCACGCAGCTTTGTGACGCGTCCAGCTTCGGAAGCTTCGTCTCGAATCGCCGTCCAACGCTTTTTTCCTCGCCGGTGGCAGCTTCGTACGCGAATTTTCGTCCGGTGCTTCACCATGCTCGGAGCATCGGCAAATTCATCACTGGATCAAATCCATTCTTGATCGGAAATACCTGGCAATCTCGAGGACCAAAGCCACGTATGAAGAATCGGCATGACACCGATCGGCGCTCGGATCGTCCGCTTTGCCAACGGAACACCCGCAGTGACCGCGAAGCTTCGCGTCGCACGGGCGAGCAATGCTTCATGGCACCGCGCACCTCGTCGCCGCTCGGACGAGATCTCGCACGCTCTCCGACGGCGCACACCGCCTGGATCATTGTCATCGAGCAAACAGCAGCTCTGTTCGAGTCGACGGCACGCGCCCGCAACGATGCGCTGCATCGCCTTGGCAACGCGCGGCGAGTTGCCTCGGCATGTGTCAGCGGCGCACACCGAATTCTACCTGTTACACACCGTTCTCGAGGCGGGCGCGGCGTGCAACACTCGCGTGGGTCGCGTCGTCGCGACTGGACCCGGGGGACCATGGTCGACATCAGCCACGGAGCGCAGCCGACGGCTGCGACGGAAGACGGCTTGCTCGCAGCGCCGGACGGTGATCGCGAGCTCGCGCAACGCGCACTCGCGACGGCGTCCTCGTCGCGCGACCACGCGGTCAGGTTCTACGAGGACGACGTGCGCCTCGCGGAGGCGGTGACGGCGTTCCTCGCCGATGGACTTCGCGCCGGAGACCTCGTGGCGGCGATCGCGACCGCCGCGCACGGCGAGGCGCTTCAGCGCCGGCTCGAGGACCAGGGCTTCGACGTCGAGCGCCTGGTCGCCACCGGCGCGCTGTACTTCGTCGATGCCCACGATGCGCTGTCGAAGTTCATGCGCGACGGCGATCCCGATCCCGAGCTGTTTCGCAGCGAGCTCGGCGCGCTGGTCGGCCGGCTGTCGGCGCAGGCGAAGTCGCGCAGGCTGCGGGCGTACGGCGAGATCGTCGACGTGCTCTGGCTGTCCGGCCAGCACAGCGCCGCGCTCCGCCTCGAGGAGCTGTGCGACGATCTGCAGGACCACCACCCGTTCAACCTGCTGTGCGCGTACTCGATGGCCGGGTTCTACAAGGAGCCCGCCACCGTCCAGTCGGCGTGCGCCGCCCACACGGGACTCCGCGCCACCGATCCGGGCGACGGCGAGACCAACCTGACCAAGGAGCTGGCGCAGTACGCGAGCAGTCTGGCCCGTGAGATTGCGCACCGCAGCGAGGTCGAGGTCGCGCTGCGCCACGCGCTGCGCGAGCTGCGCCACAAGGAGGAGCAGCTGCGTGAGAGCGAGCAGCAGTTCCGCGACTTCGTCGAGAACGCCGCGGTCGGCTTGCACCAGATCGGGCCCGACGGGACGATCCTGTGGGCCAACCGCGCCGAGCTGGAGCTGCTTGGCTACACCCGCGAGGAGTACATCGGCAAGCGGATCAGCGACATCCACGCCGATCGCGGCGTGATCAACGACATCCTGGCCCGGCTCGGCCGCGGCGAGGAGTTGCACGACTACGAGGCGCAGCTGCGCGCCAGGGACGGCTCGATCCGGCACGTGCTGATCAGCTCGAACATCCACACCCGCGACGGCCGGTTCATCAACACGCGCTGCTTCATGCGCGACATCACCCAGCGCAAGCAAGCCGAGGAAGCGCTGCGCGCCCGCGAGGCCCAGCTCCAGACCACGGTCGACGCCCTGCCGCTGCTGGTCGCCTACCTGAACCTGGATCTGCGGTACGAGCTGGTGAGCGCCGGGTACCAGCGCTGGTTCGGGCTCGCGAAGGTCGACATCCTGGGCAAGCACGTCAAGGAGGTGATCGGCCCGCAGGCGTACGAGATCGAGGCGCCGAGCCTGCGCCGGGCGATGACCGGCGAGATCGTGAGCTTCGAGGCGGCGATGCCGTATCCGACCGGGCCGCGCTGCATCCAGGCGACGTACATCCCGCAGCGCGATCGGGACGGCGCGGTGTCGGGTCTGGTCAAGGTGCTGGTCGACGTCACCGAGCGCAAGAACTTCGAGCGCTACCGCGTGGCCGCGGCCGCGCGCGCGCAGCGGCTGCTCGTGATCACCAGCGCGCTCGCCGACGCGGTGACCACCACCGAGGTGTTCGAGGCGGTGGTCGACCGGGTGGCCGCGGCGGTCGATGCGACGAGCGCCGCGCTGTGGCTGCTCGAGGACGACGGCCGCACCGCGCGGCTCTCGCACGCGATCGGCTACTCGCAGGCCGCCCTCCAGGCGTTCGGGGCGCTGCCGATCGACATGCAGCCGTCGATCCCGCCGCTCGATTCGCTGCGCCACGCCGAGCCGATCTGGATCTCATCGCCGGAAGCGCTGCTGCGGCAGTATCCTCAGCTCGCGTCGTTGACCCGGCCCGGCCAGTCGTACCAGCTGACCTGCTTGCCGCTGGTGTCCGACGGCCGCACGCTCGGCGTCCTCGCGGTGACGATCGATCAGCTACGCGAGCCCGCGGAGGAGGTCCACAGCTTCCTCACCCTCGTCGCGCGCTACGCGGGCCAGGCGATCGAGCGGCTGCGCCTGCACCGCGACAACGTCGAGGCGCGCTCGCAGGCCGAGCAGCTGTACCGCTTCGCGCACTCCGCGGCGCTCGCCGACAACCTGGAGCAAGTGTTCGAGTCCGGACTGGACGCGATCGCGGCCACGCTCGGCACCGTGCGCGGCGCGGTGCTGCTGTTCGACGACGCCGGGGTGATGCGGTTCCGGGCGTGGCGCGGCGTGTCCGAGCACTACCGCGCCGCGGTCGAGGGGCACTCGCCGTGGACCCGCGACGCGACCGCGCCGCAGCCGGTGCTGGTCGACGACGTCGAGACCGACCCGGCGATGGCGAGCTACCTGCCGCTGTTTCGCAGCGAGCAGATCGGCGCGCTGGCGTTCGTCCCCCTGCTCACGCGCGGCCGGCTGCTCGGCAAGCTCATGGTCTACCACGGCGAGCGGCACCGGTTCTCGAAGACCGAGATCGAGATCGCGTGCACGATCGGCAGCCACCTGGCATCGCTCGCGTCGCGGTTCGCCGCGCTGGCTGCGCTCGAGCAGACCGTGCGCTACAGCGAGCTGTTCACCGGCGTGCTGGCGCACGATCTGCGCAACCCCCTCGGCGCGATCACGACCGCGGCGCACCTGGTGCTGATGCGCCAGGAGGGCGAGGGCGACCGCGACGCCAAGCCGCTGAGCAAGATCGTGGCGAGCGGCCAGCGCATGGAGCGCATGATCGAGCAGCTGCTCGACTTCACGCGCGCGCGGGTCGGCGGCGGGATCGAGATCCTGGTCCGCGACGCCAACCTCGCCGACCTGTGCAGCCAGGCGATCGGCGAGGTCGAGCTGGTCTATCCCGATCGCAGCATCCCGTGCAGCTCCGTCGGCGATCAGGGCGGGACCTGGGATCCCGATCGCCTGCTGCAGATCATCTCGAACCTGGTCGCCAACGCCTGCCAGCACGGCCGGCCCGGCAACCCGGTGACGGTCCGGCTCGACGGCCGCCAGCCCGATGCCATCGTGCTCGCGGTCCACAACCTGGGCACGATCCCGGAGGCGCTGCAGCCGACGCTGTTCGATCCGTTCCGCGGCACCCGCCATCGCCGCGATCACGCGCGCGGCCTCGGGCTCGGGCTGTTCATCGTCAAGGAGCTGGTCCGCGCGCACGGCGGCACCGTCGAGGTCCACTCCGCCGAGTCGGACGGCACCACGTTCACGATCCGGCTGCCGCGGCGGGCGATCGCCGGCCCGCGCTCGATGGCGCCGCTCGCGCTCAGCCACTAGCCGGCGTCCACGCCGAGATCGGCGGTCAGCTGGCGGATCGTCGCGAGCTCGTGGGCGGACAGCCGGCCGTCCGCCGATGCGGCGTCGACCAGCTGCTCGATCAGCGCGCGGCGCTGTTCGATCGGCAGCGCGCGGACCAGCCGCTCGGCGTCGTCCCAGCCGTCGAGCTCGATCACCCGGCGGCGCTCGTCGGCGTCGAGCCCCTCGGCGGCGATCACGCCGTCGAGGAAGTCGCGCTCGTCGTCGGTCATGATCCCGTCGGCGACCAGCACCTTCGCGATCAGCAGACACTTCGCCACCTGCTCGTTCATCTCGCTGATTGTAGACGACCGGCGGCCGGGTCGAGCGGGAGCTCTGTACACGCGGTGACCGCGCGCCGATGCTAGCGCGGTGCCGCCGGGGGCGTTCTTCCACGAGCCGAAGCAGTTCGAGCTGCTCGCGACCCGCGTGCTCCCGGAGCTGGCGCGCGCCCGGCGCCGGGTCCGGCTGTGGTCCGCGGGGTGCGGCGCGGGCGAGGAGGCGTGGAGCCTGGCGATCGCCGTCGAGGAGGCCGCGCTGCCGCCCGGGGTCGAGGTCGAGATCCTCGCGACCGAGGCCGACCGCCGGACGCTCGCGATCGCCGCCGAGGCGGTCTACCGCGACGACCAGATGCAGCCGGTCAGCCCCGAGCGGCGGCGGCGCCACTTCGTGCGCGGCGTGGGCCCGCGGCGCGGGCTGTGGCGGGTGATCGCGCCGCTGCGCGACCGGGTCGAGCTGTGCGAGCTCGATCTGGACGGCCCGTGGCCCGACGGCCGGTGGCCGGCCGCCGCGCTGGCCGGCGCGCGGTTCGACGTCGTGTTCTGCCACGCGCCGATCGCACGGCAGGTCCCGCGCGATGCCGATCCGCTGATCCGCCGGCTCGCCGCGGTGCTCGCGCCGGGCGGCACACTGTTTCTCGGCCGCCCGGCGGGGCCCGATGGGCTTCCCGGGCTGGTGCGCTGCGCTCCCGGCGTGTACCGCCGCTGCACAGGCTGAGGCGCCGCGGCGGCGCCCCGGCCGGTCACGGCTTGGCGACGTCGAGCGCGCCGGGGCGCGGTGCGACGAGCCGGTGCTCGAGCGCGGTCAGCCTGCCCAGCACCTCGCTCTGCGTGCGCAGGATCTTGTCGATCGCGACCTCGTTCTTGAGGTTGATCTGGAAGTCGTTGACCGCGAGCGCCTTGTCCTTCGTCGCCTGGCGGTTCTGGCTCATCATGATGATCGGAGCCTGGAGCGCGGCGAGGGTCGACAGGAACAGGTTGAGGAACATGAACGGCAGCGGGTCGAACGCCAGCGGCGGGCCGAACAGCGAGTTCCACACCATCCACAGCAGCATGAAGCCGCCGAACAGGAAGATGAACGGCCAGCTGCCGCCGAACACCGCGACGGTGTCGGCGATCCGCTCACCGAAGGTCAGCTTGCGATCCTCCTCCTCGAGCACGTTGCGGGTCACCGTGCGGGTCATCAGCTCGTTGGTCGCGCGCATCCGCTCGCCGACCTCGTGCATGATCGCGAGCGCGGCGTCCGGCCGCTTCTTGATGAACTCGACGAAGTCGTCGCGGTCGAGCGCGAGCAGCTGGGTCGAGCGGCTCGCCACCACGGCGGCCGAGCGCGGCGCTCCGTCGAGCAGCGCGAGCTCGCCGAAGTACTGCTGGCGGAACAGCGACGCGACGGTCACCTGGTGCTTGCCCGAACCGGCGACGATATCGACCGCGCCGCTCTCGATCACATACATCGCGTCGCCCTCGTCGCCCTGCGCGAACACGCGGTCGCCGGCGTCGACGTGGACCTCGCGGAGCTTGTGGGCGAGCGCGCGGAGGTCGTCGTCGTCGAGGGATTCGAACAGCGGGATCGCCTTCACCAGCTCGATACGGTCCATCGTGCCGCCACGGTACTCCGAGTCGCCGCGGCCTGCGGATGCACGGCGCACCAGGCCTGCGGAAAGCTCGAAACCGCTGGCTGGCCGGCGGCCCGGCCGCCTTTGCCGATCACCGCCGACCACTTTGGCGGGGGCCCCTACGAAAACCGCTGTGGATGAACCCGCCAATCGGCGGCCCGCTCCGTCGGAGATGTCACCCAGGTAGCGGGGGTGCAGCGAAAATATCAACCGAAACCAGCGGGGCGACCTGGAGCTCTGTCGTACGTTCCCGCCCGCGATGATGTGGAGTCCCGGATGACCCAGCCTGCCCGGATCCTGATCGTCGAGGACAATCGCACGGTCGCGCGCGACCTGGAGCAGCGGCTGGGCCGGCTGGGGTTCGCGATCGCCGGCGTGACCGGGCTGGGCGAGGAGGCGATCGTGCTCGCCGAGGACCAGCGGCCGGACCTCGTGCTGATGGACATCCGGCTCGGCGCCGCGATGGACGGCATCACCGCCGCCGAGTACATCCGCGCCCGGCTCGGCGTTCCGGTCGTGTTCCTCACGATGTTCGCCGACGACGCGACCCTGCGAGCCGCGAGCGTCACCGAGGCGTTCGGCTACATCGTCAAGCCGGCGCAGGACCGCGAGCTCCGGATCGTGATCGAGATGGCGCTGTACAAGCACGCCGCCGAGCAGGATCGCCGCCGCCTGGAGGAGCAGCTGCGGAGGTCCGAGAAGATGGAGGCGATCGGCCAGCTCGCCGGCGGGATCGCCCACGACTTCAACAACGTGCTGATGGCGATCCTCAGCAACTGCCGCGCGCTGCGCCGCCAGCTGCCCACCGACCAGCTGCCGCATGGCCAGGTCGCGCAGATCGAGATCGCCGCCGAGCGCGCGGCACATCTGACCCGCCAGCTGCTCGCGTTCGGCCGCGACGCCGACGACCGGCCGGTCGCGCTCGACCTCGGCGCACAGGTCCAGCGCACCGCCGCGCTGCTGACCCAGCTGATCGGCGACCGGATCACGATCGATCTCGCGATCGCCCCCGATCTCCGCGCCGTGCTCGGCAGGAGCTCCGAGCTCGAGCAGGTGATCATGAACCTCGTGCTCAACGCGCGCGACGCGATGCCCGACGGCGGCACGGTGACGATCGCGGCGCGCAACACACCGGACACCGGCGAGATCGAGCTCGTCGTCGCGGACACCGGCCAGGGCATGGACGAGGCGACCCGCGCGCGCGCGTTCGAGCCGTTCTTCACGACCAAGGACGTCGGCGAGGGCACCGGCCTGGGCCTCGCCACGGTCTACGCCGTCGTCGCCCGCGCGCACGGCCGGATCGACGTCACCAGCGAGCCCGGCAAGGGCACGGTGTTCTCGATCTGGCTGCCGGCCACCGACGCCCGCCCGGCCGAGCTGTCGGCCGCACCGGCCGCGCACGACGACGAGATCGGCCCGCCGATCGATGCCACCGTGGTGCTGGTCGAGGACGACGACCCGGTCCGCGCGGTGATCCGCGACATCCTCGACCGCGCCGGGATGCACGTCATCGAGGCCCGCGACGGCCACGAGGCGCTCGCCGCGTGCCGCAGCCACCCCGGCGTCGATCTCGTGCTGAGCGACGTCGTGATGCCGCGGCTGGGCGGCGCCGAGCTGGCGCGCACCCTGGCGGTCGACGCGCCGGGGACCAAGGTGATCTACATGTCCGGCTACCCCCACCGCGGCGTGCCGGGCGGCCGCAGCCAGGACCTCGGGCCGGTGCTGCAGAAGCCGTTCACGCCGGGCGAGCTGCTCGACTGGATCCGCGGCGCGCTGCGACCGCGGGCGGCCTGATCGAAGCGGCTGGGCCCTCCGGGCGGAACACGGACGCGGCCGCGGACGTCACTTCCTGGCCGGGGGCGCCGGAAGCGCCCGGGCGGCGCACGGGGCGGTCTGGTGCGATGCCTCGCGCAGTGCGTCGCACACCTCGCGGCTCGGGGCGCAGTGCAGGCTGCCGGCCTCGAAGCACATCGCACGGGCGAGCTCGTGACACTCGCTGAGATCGTGGCGGCCCCCGAGCAGCGACGAGCGGAATGCTTCGCAGTCGCCGCGCGTCGGCTTGCAGATCCCGATGTCGGCAGACCGCGAGTCGGTGCACCACCACATCGGCGGCCGTGGTGCCGCCGGCGGCGGTGGCGGCTCGGGAGCGACGCGCCGGGTCTGGCAGGCGGTCGCGCGATCCTGCACGCTGCCGCGCAGGGTCTCGCAGATCTCGGTCGATGGCGCGCAGTGCGGCGCTCCGGCGAGGCCGAAGCACACGACGCTGTACGCGGCGCGGCACGGCACGAGGTCGCGAATCTGCGCGGCCATCGTGGCGCGGAACTCCTCGCAGCGCTCCTGCTCGGGCCGGCAGGTTCCGACCGAGACGCGATGTGACTCGGTGCAGTACCACGGGGTCTTGCCGTCGCCCGGGAGCGGCACGTCGGGCGGCGCGGCCGGAGCCGGTGCAGGTGCCGGCGCGGGCGGCCTGGTCAGCCTGGGATCGGCGGGCCTGGGCTTGCCGGGCTCGGCCGGGGCGGACGCCGGAGCCCTGGTCTGCTGCGGGGCGGCGGGCCTCGGGTCGGCGGGCCTGGGCTTGCCGGGCTCGGCGGACCGGGTCGCCGCCGGCTGGGCGCCGAGCCGGGGAATCTCGACCGACCTGGCGTCGTTCTCGGCGGCGACGACCACCGAGCTCGACCACTCCGGGGCGCCGGGCACGCGGGCGACGATCTTGTAGGTGCCGCCATCGATCGGCAGGGCCTGGTTCCACATCACGGGATCGATCAGCTCGTTGCCGCGCCGGATCTCGAGCCCGGTCGGCCGGCGGTCGGCCGCGACCACGATCCTCAGCGTCGACAGCCGCGACTCGAGCTTGGCCGCGTGATCGACCGCGATCTTGTGGAGCTGCTTGCCGTCCTCGTCGGCGGACGCCCGGGTGTCGCGCTCGGCATCGAGGAACAGCCCCCATGCGGTGGCGAACTGGCCGTTCTTCTCGCGGCAGTTGGCCTGGTTGAGCAGCGTGTTGACGGTGGGTTCGAGCTTCTGGGCCGCGTCGAACGCGGCGCAGGCCTCGGCGGTCTTGCCCTGCCCCAGCAACCGCTTGGCGTTGCGGAACATGACCTCGGCCTGCGCGGCGGACTGCGCGTGAGCCGGCGCAGCGAGGGCGGCGATCACCGCGGTGCTTGCGAGCGATCGAAGGAGCATGGTCGGCGACTCCACGCGGCTCTCAGCGGTTGACCGGGATCCCGTTCTCGTCGAGCTGGATCCCCTTGTGCGGCTTCGGCCTGGCAGGCGGCGACGAGGTCGTCGCCGGCACCGGCTTGGCGGCCTCGGTCGGCCGGTGCGCGGCCGGACGCGGAGGGACCGGCCGCGCGGGGGCGGGGGCCAGCGGTGGACCCGGAGCCGCGGCGACCCAACGCGATCCGCGGACCCGATCGGTGACGTCGCGGCCGAGCTGCCACGACGCCACATCGTCGTCGTTCCCGCGGATCCCGTCGGGCCCGGCCGAGATCAGGCCCACGATCTGGTTCTCCGGCTGCCCGGTGCAGGTCAGCGCGAACGCACGGCCCCACGGATCGTTGGCATCGCCGCCCAGCGCAGCGACGTCGGGGCACGGCGCGCCGGGGTGCGCGCTCGACCACACCGAGAACTGTCCGAGCACGGCCTTCATGCGCGCCGCGAGCACGGCGCTCGGATCGGGCGTTGCGGGGACCGCTGGCGATGCCGGCGGTGGCGCCGCCGGTGGCGGAGGCGCGGGCGTCGCGGGGTGCTCCGCAGCCGCGTGCTCACCGCCGGAGCCTCGCGTCGCGAACCAGATGCCACCGCCGATCAGGCCGAGCGCGGCGACCCCGGCGACGACCAGTCCAGACCGCGACCGCGGTGCCCGCGAGCCGGCCACCGAGCCGGCGACCGACGACAGCGTGGTCGGCATCGCGTGCGATGCAGGCCGCGCCGCGGGCAAGCCGGCGGCGACCCGCGGCGCCGAACCCAGCAGGCCGCCGAGCGCCTGCGCGAGCTCGCTGGCAGATCCGAAGCGGTGCGCCGCATCCTTGGCGAGACAGCGCGCGACGAGCGCGTCGACCTCCGGCGGGATCCCGGGCGCGATCCGCGACGGCACGGGCGCCGGCTCCCGGAGGTGCATGGCGATGATGTCGCCGATCCCTTCGGCGACGAACGGCGGTCGGCCGACGACCAGCGCGAACAGCACGCAGCCGAGCGCGTAGACGTCGGAGCGCTGGTCGACCTGGCCGGCGCCGCGGCACTGCTCGGGCGACATGTACATCGGCGTGCCCATCACCGCGGAGGTCTGGGTCTTCATGCTCGGGTCGCCGACGAGCTTTGCGATGCCGAAGTCGACGATCTTGGCGCGCTCGCCGCCCACGACCTCCGGATCGCGCACGATGAAGATGTTCTCGGGCTTGAGATCGCGATGCACGATCCCGCGGTGATGCGCGGCGCCCAGCGAGCTCGCGATCTGCCGCATGATGCGGAGCGCGTCGTGCACGGCGAGCCGGCCGAGCCGCGACAGCCGGCGCTCGAGCGTCTCGCCCTCGAGCAGCTCCATCACGATGTAGGCGCTGCCATCGATATGCTGGCCGAAATCGAAGATCTGGACGATGCCGGGATCGTCGATCGCGGTCGCCGCGCGGGCCTCGTTGAAGAACCGCGTGACGATCGCGGCGTCGCGCGAGAACGTCGAGTGCAGCACCTTGATCGCCGCGCGCCGGCCCAGCATGGTGTGCTCGGCGAGCCAGACCGACCCCATGCCGCCCTCGCCAAGCTTCTGAAGGACGCGATAGGCGCCCAGCTGAGACCCCACCATCGGCGCGCAATGTACCAGATCGACGCGATGTCAGCGATCGCGCGGAGTTATCGTTTCGGTCACGCCGCGCGGGCCTGGCGCTCGATCGTCACCTCGTAGGCCTCGATCGCATCGCCGACCCGGACGGCGTCGAAGCCCGCGATCGCGACGCCGCAGTCCAGGCCCTGCGCGACCTCGGCGACGTCGTCCTGGAACCGCCGCAGCGACGCGAGCCGGCCGTCGTGGACCACCGCACCGGCGCGGACCACGCGGACCCGGGCGTCGCGCCGGATCCGGCCGCGGATCACCTCGCCGGTCCGGGCCGAGACATCGACGTACTGCGTGTGACCGCCCCACGTCTCGGGGGATCAGGCCGCGCTCCGCCAGCTGGGTGCGGACGAAGTCCGCGTGTGCGGCCGGTAGATCGCGCTTGGTAACCGGGGCGACGATCGGGACGACGGCGTGGCGGGCGTGAGCGAGCGCCTCGAGGTCTGCGGCTTGACGCCGTCATCGGAGGCGACCGCGAACACGACGAGATCGGTCGCCCGCGCGCCCCCGCGCGCGCATCGCGGCGAACGCCTCGTGACCCGGCGTGTCCATGAACAAGATTCGGACCGGCGAGGGCCTCGACGCGCCACCCGTGGTCGACGTGGCCCGTCACGGGATCCGCGGCGCGTTGCGCTCGCGCGCGGCGCGACGCAGAACTCGCTCGCGGTGACCACGGTCCCGCGAGATTTGCGGCGTTACCTACCTATTGAAGTCGCTGGGCAAGTTGCTCGCCTTCTCTGCGAGAATCGACGAACTTGACCGGCCAACACTGGCGTGGGTGAACCGCTCCACCTGCGATATCGGTTGGATGAACGCGCCTTGCACCGATGCCCGCAAGCACGCTCGCTTGGTGTTCGGGCGACGCGCCGATGGGACAGAGCATCTCCACCAGTTTCTTCTGCCAGCGGTCATCGATGTCATCCGGGGCCGGAACAGGCCATTGGTCTAGCGCGAGCAACTCCTCGACGATCGCCGATCGCAGCATTGCCAACACGAAGGTTGCACACGTGAAACCGTAGCGTTCGTCGATCATGGGCGGGATGACCTCGGCAGTGCGAAGATCGAACCGGGGTCGCCACTCGGCAAAGCGAAAACGGAATGCCACGGAGTGTCTCCCTGCGACCTGCCGGCAGAGGGCGCAAAGTGTCTGTGCGTCGTCCTCGTCGAGAGCCAGTGCGATGAGCCCGTAGGGGCGACCGTCGCACACCTCGCCAGGGGGATCGTTGCGAAGGTCACGATCCCAAGCAAAGTGAAGAACGTTTGGATCGCCGTGATCGCGATGATAGATCCCCGCATGGAACTGACGACCACCCGTGCGCACGATGTAGATCGCAACCACCAAGTCCCCGCCTTCGCCCCGGAACCATTGCACCGGTGCTCGGTGTTCCGTGCTCACGTATCGAGTCCTTTACGGAGGCGTCTGATGACAGCTTCGTCGGTACCGCGGATACGCAGGTCTTCGAGGAAACGCGCGAGGAACTCCTGACGTGCACTGGAGCGATCGCCGGCGAGTCGCGTCGAGACAAGCAGGGTCTGCCCGACGGCACGCACAAGTCGAGAAGGATCGAGCCGCTCGAAGAGCGCGTCGACGCGCCCCGGCGAGGCCACGCTCCAGTAGCCCACATAGGCGAGCAATCGATCGAGCGCTGGGGCGATGCGAGACCGGTCGCCGTGCGCCGAAGCGCCGTAGAGCGCCTCTAACACAGCATCTAGCGAGAGCGGAGCCATCGTAGCGAGATGCTCGAGATCGCCGCGGACCTCGGCCAAGTCTTGGTCGGTGACTTGATTTGCGGGCAGCGCTGTGCCGTCGGGCATGACCATGCGGCACGTGTACGGCTCCCCCACGACCTCGAACGCTCGCAATGCAGCGAGTGCGCGGCGACGAACACGATGCGCCGTGAGGTCGGGAAACCTGCCAGTCGATCCGGCCGTGACGCGTGGAACGTCAATGAAGCGTGAGATCTGCGCAGTCATGGGTCACCAGAGATCCAACGCACGGAGCAAATCGGTGATGAGGTCGACGCGCGAGGCTCGTAGAGCCTTGATCATGAGTGCAGACTCATCCTCGTGCAGTCCCCGCCAGCGAAGCGTGGGCTCTCCGCCGCTGGGCTGTGGCTGCGACTCGCAAAGGACGAACCCACGGCTCAACTCCGTCTCCGTACTAAAGGGCAGCATATCAAGTAGTTCACGATTCTGACTGGTGAGAAACACCTGTCGGCCGTGAAGCTGTGAAACCAAGAATGCGATCCAAGATTCATGAAGCCCATTAGCAGGCTCGTCGAGGATCGCGAAGTAGCGAGTGCAAACGAGGTACCAGCCCAACGCAAAGAGTCGACGCTGCCCGTAAGAGAGCTGGTCGACCCTCCGCACGAGTCGCCCATCGCGATAGAATGTGAACGTGGGCAGAGAATAGGCGAAGACATCGTGCCCAAACTGCCGTTCGACGCGAGGTGGACCAAGAGACATGCGCGCCTCTGTAAACCCCATCTCGCGGACGAACATAAAGAGAAATGGCTCGAGCGCGAGCTGTACCTCGATTGCTGAGCCCGTTGGCAAGAGTGCCTTGAAGATCTTGTCGGGGAGTAGATACGGGTAGCTTCGCATCGATTCTCCGAGATGAATCACGAAATGGCTATCCGCGAATGCATTCAGGAGCTCATCGCCCTCTGACATACGAAACGGTTTATCATATGCCGCAGCGAGAAATATATCCCTTCCCACGGGTGTCATAGCATCCCAAGCCTTCAATGAACCCTGTAGCCATAGGTTAAACAACCCACCAAGAGTTGGCGATAGCGGTGACAGCTGGTGGCGCCCTCCGAGTGGTTCGTCAAGCCCATATTGAGCGGGATCCACGCCCTCGACAGTGCGCCGCGGTAGATCGTCGGTGCTCAGCACCACGGTAACCTTGAAACCAGATGGCGCACGCAGAATGTAGCGTCCCTCTTCACGCTGGGAGCGGCCCCGCCGCTCCACATCGTCCAGCATGGCAGAGACATTTTCGTCTCGAGGCGCTCGCTTGACCTTCGCCTCGAAGTGAAGCTCCCCAGCCCTCAGCGTGAATTCTAGATCCAGCGGCTCGTCGTGAAAGGCTGGATGATCAAAGTTCACTGCAAGCGAAGCAGCGATCAAGTCGAGCAGCGTACTCTTGCCGCTTGCATTCTTGCCCAGAACCACGTGGAGCCCATCACTGAAACACAGCTCGGTCCCCGGTTGGACGGAACGAAATTGGTTGACCGTCATCCGTTCGAGCCACCACCGGGGGCGTGAAACAGTGTCAGTCGTCGATGGCTCCTCGGAGCTCGCTGTCATCCGAACACCTCTCAATGGAAGTCTAGCACATACATCGCGATGTTAAGATGGCTTGGTGCGGCGTGAACGTGTCGTCTCGGCCATTCGCCGTCCCTGAGCAGCGACGCTGTGTCCCGCTGACGTCCACGCCGGGCCGGCGGTCACGCCGCGCGGGCCTGGCGCTCGATCGTCACCTCGTAGGCCTCGATCGCATCGCCGACCCGGACGGCGTCGAAGCCGGCGATCGCGACGCCGCAGTCCAGGCCCTGCGCGACCTCGGCGACGTCGTCCTCGAACCGCCGCAGCGACGCGAGCCGGCCGTCGTGGACGACCGCACCGGTGCGGACCACGCGGACCCGGGCGTCGCGCCGGATCCGGCCGCGGATCACCCGGCAGCCGGCGATCGTGCCGATCCGCGGGATGCGGAACACCTGGCGGACCTCCAGGACGCCGAGCTCGTGGACGCGCTCGACCGCCGGCAACAGCCCCGTCAGCGCGGCGCGCACCGCGTCGACCGCGTCGTAGATCACGTCGTGGCGCTCGATCGCGACCGCCTCGTGGCGCGCGAGCGCCGCGGCGTGGCCGACCGTGCCGACCCCGAAGCCGAGGATCCGCGCCCCGCTGGCGATCGCGAGGTGGACGTCGGACTCGGTGACCGGGCCGACCGCGGCGCGCACGACATCGACCCCGATCTCGGCCCCGATCTCGGCCCCGATCTCGCGCCCGACCTCGCCGGACGCGAGCCGGCCGAGCGCATCGCGCAGCGCCTCGGCGGTGCCCTGGGTGTCGGCCTTGACGATCACGCGGAGCCGGCGCTGCTCGGCGGCGCGGAACTGGTCGCGCACGCGGTCGGCGCCGAGCCGGGCCGGCACGGCGAGCTCCTTGTGCTTGCGCTGATCGCGGCGATGCGCGGCGATCCGGCGCGCGGTGACGTCGTCGGTCGCGTGCAGCGGATCGCCCGCGGCGGGCGCGCCGTCGAGTCCGATCACCTCGACCGGCATCGCCGGACCCGCGGCCTCGATCGCGCGGCCGTCACCGCCGAGCAACACGCGCACCCGGCCGACCCGCTCGCCGCACACCACGGTGTCGCCGCGGTGCAGCGTGCCGGTCTGGACCACGACCGACGCGATCGGCCCGCGGCCGCGGTCGACCCGCGCCTCCAGCACGACGCCGACCGCCGGCCGGCGGGGATTGGCGCGCAGGTCGAGCATGGCGGCCTGCGCCGCGATCGCCGCGAGCAGCTGCGCGATGCCCTCGCCGGTCCGGGCCGAGACATCGACGTACTGGGTGTGACCGCCCCACGCCTCCGGGATCAGGCCGTGCTCCGCCAGCTGGGTGCGGACGAAGTCCGGGCGTGCGGCCGGCAGATCGAGCTTGGTGACCGCGACGACGATCGGGACGCCGGCGTGGCGGGCGTGGTCGAGCGCCTCGAGGGTCTGCGGCTTCACGCCGTCATCAGCGGCGACCGCGAGCACGACGAGATCGGTCGCCCGCGCGCCGCGTGCGCGCATCGCCGCGAACGCTTCGTGGCCCGGCGTGTCGATGAACACGATCGGGCCGGCGGAGGTCTCGACGCGCCACGCGGCGACGTGCTGGGTGATCCCGCCCTGCTCGCCCGCGGCGACGTGGGTCCGCCGGATCGCGTCGAGCAGCGAGGTCTTGCCGTGGTCGACGTGGCCCATCACGGTCACGACCGGTGCGCGCGGCACGAGATCCTCGGCGCGATCGGGCGCGGCCGCGAGCGCGGCCTGCTCGGAGAACGCGGTGTTGCGCACCTCGTAGTCGAGCTCCCCGGCGAGCAGCGCGGCGGCGTCGTCATCGAGCACGGTGTTGACGGTGGCGGTGGTCAACCCGAGCCGCCACAGCCGCGGCAGCAGATCGGCGACCTTGACGCCCATCGCGCGCGCCAGCTCGTGGACCGAGGCGACCCCCTCGATCTCGATCACGCGCCGGTGCGGCGCGGGCCGGGCCGCGGCAGTCGCCGGCGGGGCGACGGGCGCAGACTTTGGCGCGGTCGACGGGGTCGCGGGCCGGCGCGACGGCGGGACCCCCGGGCGCGCGCCTGGCCTCGCCGGGGGACGCGGCGCCGGCGGCCCCGGTCGGCGCGGCGCCGAGCCCGGGCGCGATGCGGAGATCCCCGGCCCGCGCGGAACGCGGATCCGGCGATCTCGCTGCAGGTCGATCTCCACGCGCTGCACGCGCACGGGCTGCGTGGGCGCCGGAGGCGCGCTGTCGCGCCGCTGCTGCTCGGCGCGCGCCCGCGCAGCGGCCAGCGCACGCTCGTACCGCGCACGGACGTCGAGCAGCTCGAGCGGCAGCTCCCCGGGAGACGCCGGAGCCGGAGCGGCGGATCGGGGGCCCGCCGCCGGAGCCGTGATCGGCCGGCGACGCACGGCGACCGCGGGCGCCGGCGACGGGCTGCGCTCGGCGCGGATCTTCGCCACCAGCGCCTCGGCCACCGCGGCGTGCACCGTCGAGCTCGCGCTGGTGACGGGCTCGCCCCGCGCGCGCAGCTTGTCCCGCACCTCGTCGCTCGTCATCCCGAGCTGGCGGGCGATCTCGTAGATCCTGATCTTTCCGACGGCGCGTTCCATCTTCTTCGTACCTCGCCGGTCATCCCGCCGACTCGAGCCCTCACGGGCGAGCGACGGGCGTGTCGCAGCGTGGGGAATATGGATCGCCGGCCAGCGTCGTCAAGCGCGCGCGCGATCCGGGGCGGCCGCGACGCGCGGTGCTCGCCTTGCATCGTGACCGGACATGACCGACGAATCCGTCGAACGCATCGATCCCCGGGCCGCCCGCGTCCACCTCGCCTCGTCCAGCGCCTTGCTGGTGTGCGCCTACGACAGCGCCGAGAAGTGCCAGGCCAACCGGATCGGCGACGCGATCACGCTCGCCGATCTCGAGGCGAAGGCCGCGTCGCTGCCGCCGTCTCAGGAGATCATCTTCTACTGTGCTTGACCGCACGAGGCCACGTCCGCCCGGCGGGCGGAACAGTATCGCGCTCGGGGATTCTCGAATGCGAAGGCGCTGGCCGGAGGCGTCGACGCATGGCGGAGCACGGAGTCCGTGCCGGCGTGACGCGGCGGGCCGCGGCCGCACCGCGGTACGTCACCGCCGGACGTCGTCGCGAGACACCTGGTCTCCCCGGATCCGGGTCTTGCCGCGCTCGAACAGCGACTTGAGCCGCAGCAGGTCCTCGTCCATCAGCGTCTTGGGGTCTCCCAGCAGGAACCCGGCGGCGGCGTGACCGAGCGCGCCGCCCGGCGGCCGGTAGGCCATGTGGACGCTGATCCGCGTCGCCTGGTCGCCGGTGCGCTCGAAGTGGACCTCGCCGTGGTGGTCGACGATCGAGCCGGGGAGCGAGCGCCAAGCGATCTTGCGGGGCTCGATGTGCTCGGTGATCTCGGCCTGCCACTCGATCGGCATCCCGGCCGGGCCCGCGACCTTCCAGAGCGAGCGGTCGCCCTCGCCGCGGACCTCCAGCACGTGCTCCATGAACCGCGGGAAGTTCTCGAACCGGGACCAGAACGCGAACACCTCCTCGACCGGCGCATCGATCGTGATCGTCTTCTGCACGCGGATCCTGCCGTCCTGGCTTGCGACCGCCGCGCTCGCGATCAGCGACGCACCCGCGATCACGGCGCCCGCGCCCACGAACCCGCGGCGCGCGAGCCCCCAGGTCGCAAGCGCCCCGCCGCCGACGCCCTGCAGCAGGCGCTGCTCCGGGGTGCCGTCGACCAGCGTGCGTAGCCCGCGGCGGCGGGCCGGGGCGCCGCGGACCCGGGCGGCGAGCCCGCGGCTGCGGTGCTCGAGATCGCGCTCCGCCTTGCCGGCGAGCTCCTCGACGTCGCTCAGCGCGCCGCGCGCGCGATCGACGGCCTGGTGGCGCCGGCGCTTCCCGCGATCCGGATCCAGGAAGTACATCGACGCGGCGCCGAGCACGGCGCCGCCCAGTAGCCACGAGATCGGAGTATGTCGCGTCATGATCCTCCACGTCGGTTTTGCAACGCACGTGCCTCGTGCGGCGCGGCCGGGGCCCGCCCGGCAGCGCCCGGGTCGCACGGGGAGGCGACCCAGGTCCCGGGCGCAGACCGGGTCAGTGCGGTGCCGGCTTCGC
>DATAPF010000615.1:0-10109 GCA_036265355.1 Kofleriaceae bacterium
CCCGCCCCCGCCCCCGCCCCCGCCCCCGCCCCCGCCGCCCGCGATGCCGCACTGAGCGGCGGCCTGGAGATCAGAGATCATATGAGCGCCCCGGTGGCCGATGTCCCTGATCCGACGGCGCGCGTGCTGGTGATGGGCGTCGTCAACGTCACGCCGGACTCGTTCTCCGACGGCGGGCGGTTCTTCCGCACCGATGTGGCGGTCGCGCACGGGCTGCAGCTCTTGCGCGATGGCGCAGACATCGTGGATGTCGGAGGCGAGGCGACCCACCCTCGTGCGACGCCGATCACAGCGGACGAGGAGCTGCGGCGCGCCCTACCGGTGGTCGAGCGGCTCGCGGCGGCCGGCGCCGTGGTCTCGATCGACACGACCAAGGCGAGCGTGGCGCGCGCCGCGGTCGCGGCCGGTGCCCGGATCATCAACGATGTGTCCGGCGGTCTGTTCGATCCGGACATGGCGGACGCGATCGGCGAGGCCACCTACATCGCGGGCCACCTGCGCGGCCGCTCCCTGACCGAGGTGTTCTCGGCCGAGGCGCGGGGGTGCAGCGCGTGGAGGGATGCGCCCCTCGACTGGCGCACGGTCGCCGGCGAGCTCGCCGACCGGCTCGCGGCGCTGCCGGCCGCCGCACGGCGCCGGGCGTGGGTCGATCCGGGGCTGGGGTTCGGCAAGGGGGCGGATCCGGAGGTCAACCTCGCCCTGCTGCGGCACAGCGGGGAGCTCGGGGCCCGGGTCGGCAGGCCGGTGGTGGTGGGGCCGAGCCGCAAGCGATTCGTCCGCCGTGCGTTCGGTGTGCGTGATGACGATCTGGCTGCGCTGGACGCCGCGTCGGTCACCGCGAGTCTCGATGGCATCGCGGGCGGGGCAAATGTGGTGCGGGTCCACAACGTCGCATTGCTCAGGGCGGCGATCGCGTTGTACACCAAAGAGTAGGGCGCGCCGCGCGACGACCGCGCGGGGCCGCACGCCCGACCAACCGTGCTCCCGTGACCGCGACGCTCCGTGAACTTCTCGACGGACTGACCGCCACCACCGTCGCCACGACGGTGGTGGACGTGGCGCTGGTCTATTACCTGATCTATCGCCTGCTGCTGACGATCCGCGGCACGCGCGCGGCCCAGATGGTCGTCGGCATCGTGCTGGTCGGCGCGGCGTTCTCGATCGCCGACCGGCTCGAGCTGTCGACGGTGTCGTGGCTGCTCGAGCGGCTGATCTCGTCCTTCATCATCCTGATCATCGTCGTGTTCCAGCAGGACATCCGGCGCGCGCTCGGCCGGATCGGCCAGAGCGTGATGCCGTTCGGCCGCCGTCAGGAGACCACCCACACCGTCGACGAGGTCGTCGCCGCCACCGCGCAGCTCGCGCGCGCCCGGATGGGCGCGATCATCGTGTTCGAGCGCGACGCGGCGCTCGAGGAGTTCGTCGACGACGCCACGCGGATCGAGGCGGCGCTGTCGCGCCAGCTGCTGGTGTCGCTGTTCGTGCCGGCGCGCGACAACGAGCTGCACGACGGCGCGGTCGTGATCGGCAAGAGCCACCGGATCGAGCTGGCGCGCGCGCTGTTGCCGCTGTCGCGCGCCACCGACCTCGGCCCCGAGTTCGGCACCCGCCACCGCGCGGCGCTCGGCATCACCGAGGACACCGACGCGGTGAGCGTGGTGGTGTCGGAGGAGCGCGGCGAGATCTCGCTGTGCTTCAAGGGCTCGATCGCGCGCGATCTCGAGCCGGTGCTGCTGCGGCGCGCGCTGGTCGGCCTGTTCGCAGGCGGCCGCGCCACCGCGGACATGGCCGAGGAGGCCGAGGCGGCGGCCGAGGTCGGCAAGGCGCTGGCCACGCTGGGCGAGCCGAGGCCCGATCCGCGGGCCGATCCGCGGGATGCGCGGGACCTGCGAGAGCCGCGCGACGCCCGGGACGCCCGGGAGCCGCGCGACGCCGCCCGGATCGAGCCGGGCAGCGAGCACGGGGAGCACGCGGAGGCGATGCGATGAGGCCTCGCTCGCAGACCATCGGCACGCTCGGCCGCGCCCCCGCACGCGTCAGCCGGCCGCCGCAGCCCGCGCGATCGCCGGTCGATCCGCCGCCCGAGCGCGGCGCGGTGCGGCGCTGGCTGCGCGGCGCGCTGCTGGACAACCTCGGCCTCAAGTTCCTGTCGATGGTGCTGTCGGTGACCGTGTTCCTGCTGGTCAACACCGACAAGGATCGCGAGATGACCGTCCAGGTCGGCGTGTCCTATACGCTGCCCGAGAACAAGGTGCTGGTCTCGGAGCGGATCGACGACGTCCGCGTGACCCTCAAGGGCTCGTGGCGCCGGCTGCGCAAGATCGACTCCCACGAGATCGACCGCGTCAACCTCGACCTCCGGCACACGACCAGCGACGCGATCGCGATCTCGAACGACCAGATCCACCTGCCGTCGGGCGTCGTGATCACGTCGATCAGCCCGCGCTACGTGCGGGTCGCGTTCGACAAGAAGGTCGACAAGGTCGTCGAGGTCGTCGCGGGGGTCGCCGGGCAGCCCGAGCATGGCTACGTGGTCGACGAGGTCAAGCCGCTGCCGGCGACGGTCAAGCTGCGCGGCGGCGAGCGCATGCTCGCCCAGGCCACCCAGGTCCGCACCCGCGAGATCAGCCTCGAGGGCCACACCGACAGCTTCGTCACCGAGGCCGAGGTCGTGCCGCCGGAGGGTGCCGAGGTGATCGGCAACCCACGGATATCCGTACAGATCCGGCTGGACGAGGAGCTCGTGACCCGCAAGCTGCCGGGGCTGACCGTCGCGATCCGGGGCGACGGCGATCCGGCGCGCTGGACGGTCACTCCTGCCCAGGTCGACGTCACGCTGACCGGCGCGCTGCTCGCGGTGGAGAAGGCGCGCACCACGCTGGTCCCTGTGGTGAAGCAGGCCCCCGACGCCAAGCCGCGTGAGGTGGAGATCACAGTCGAGGGTGTGCCGGCGGGCATCGGCGTCAAGGTGTCGCCCGAGCATGCCCGGCTGGTGCCGGTAAAACCGGCGAGCCCGCCGCCGCCGCCGCGGACGCCGTAGCCGACCCCGTGCTACCAAGGTTGCGATGAGCAACGGTCGTACCCTGTTCGGCACCGACGGGATGCGCGGCGTCGCGAACCTGGAGCCGATGACCAGCGCCACCGTCACCCGGCTCGGCATGGCGATCGCCGCGCGGCTGCGCCAGCCCGGCCGCCACACCCGGATCGCGATCGGCAAGGACACCCGCCTGTCGGGCTACATGTTCGAGTCGGCCCTGGCGTCCGGCATCGTCGCGATGGGCGCCGACGTCTGGCTGACCGGCCCGCTGCCGACCCCGGGGATCGCGTTCATCACCGCGTCGATGCGGTGCGATGCCGGCGTCGTGATCTCCGCGTCGCACAACCCGTTCGAGGACAACGGGATCAAGGTCTTCGCACGCGATGGCTACAAGCTGCCCGATCACATCGAGGCCGAGATCGAGGCGCTGATGAGCTCGACCGAGCTGGATGGCCAGCGCGCGGCGCCCGCCGACGTCGGCTACAGCCGCAAGATCGAGGACGCCCGCGGCCGCTACGTCGTGTACTGCAAGGCGACGTTCCCCACCGAGCTCACGCTCGACGGCATCCACGTCGTGGTCGACGGCGCGCACGGCGCGGCCTACCGGGTCGGCCCGGCGGTGTTCGAGGAGCTCGGCGCCCGGGTCACGGCGATCCACACCAAGCCCGACGGCAAGAACATCAACGCCGCGGCCGGCGCGCTGCACCCCGAGGCGATGTGCGAGACCCTGCGCCGCCACGAGGCCCACATCGGGATCGCGCTCGACGGCGACGCCGACCGCGTCGTGCTGTGCGACGAGCACGGCAGCGTGGTCGACGGCGACGCGGTGATGGCGCTGTGCGCGACCCGGATGATCCAGGAGAACACGCTGGCCAAGTCGACGCTGGTCGCGACCGTGATGTCCAACATCGGCCTCGAGCGTGCGATCCGCAGCGCCGGCGGCCTCGTCGTCCGCACCCAGGTCGGCGATCGCTACGTGGTCGAGGAGATGCGCAAGCACGGCTACAACCTCGGCGGCGAGCAGTCGGGCCACCTGGTGTTCCTCGACCACGCGACCACCGGCGACGGCATCGTCGCCGCGCTCCGCGTGCTCGCGATCATGGCGCGCGAGGGCCGGCCGCTGTCCGAGCTCGCCCGGGTGATGACCCGGACCCCGCAGGTCCTGATCAACACCAGCGTGGACAAGAAGGTCCCGCTCGACCAGCTGCCCGACGTGCAGCGGATGATCGCCGAGATCGAGCGCCAGCTCGGCGACGACGGCCGCGTGCTGGTCCGCTACAGCGGCACCGAGAGCAAGGCGCGGGTCATGATCGAGGGCATCGACGAGAGCCGGATCCGGAGCTGGGCCGAGGAGATCGCCGGGGCGCTGGCTCGGGGCTGCCGGGCGGCGAGCGGGGTGTAGCGCGGGCAGGCGCCGGGGCGTGGACATCGCGTCTCGTCAGTGGGAAGGTCGCGCGGTTCGCGCGTGCGAGCGGGAGGTCTACATGGTCTTGCGATGTTCGGTTGCGGGCGCGGCGCGGTGGTTCGCTGCGGCGGCGCTGATGATGGCTGCGTGCGGGGGCAAGGGTTCGAACGGTGGCGCTCCGGGCGATGCCAGTCCCGGATCCGGGGGTGACAGCGGATCCGGCGGTGGCGGGGTCGACGCCGCTGCGGGCAGCACCCCGATCACCATCCGGGTGTTCGCCGACGGCGTGCCCACGTTCACCGGGGTGACCGAGAACGTGCCGCTGCTGGCGTTCCAGGACGGGGACGGCGCGTGGACGGCGCTGACCGGCGCCGGCGGCGTGTATCACGCCACCGCGACCGGGGCCCGGTATGGCGTCGCCGTGGGCTGTGCGCCGCCCGACGGCGGCTTGACCGTCTATTACCAGGCGGTCGGCGACGCGACCGATCTGCCGGTCGAGGGCTGCTTTCAGCCGCCGGCCGATCCCGCGAGCATCACGGTCAGCGTGCTCAACGCGGACGGCCGGCAGAGCTTCGTCTCGGTCGGCGCGATCGGCAAAGCGCTGGCGGATAGCGGCTCGGTGACCCTCAGCGTCCCCAAGCAGAAGGCCGACGTGTTCGTTGCGACGCAGGTCGGCCCCGACGGCGCGGCCACCGATCCCAGGGCGTTGCGCGGCGTCACGCTGGACGTCACCGCGAACGCGTCGCTGGCCGTCGATCTGACCCAGGCGATCGCGCTCGAGAGCCACCCGCTGACGATCGTCGACGCTCAGCCGGCGGGCTCGGTGGAGACCTTCGCGCAGGTGACCTCGATCTTCTACACGCAGTACTCCTACGGCGGGCACATCCTGCTCCGGGACACCCTCACGCCGAACCTTCCCGTGACCACGACCACGCAGTACCGGACCCCGGCGGCTGCGATGCGCCAGGCCGGCGAGATCATGTACGCGCGGGCGCTCACCAACGGGACCACCGCGGCCGGCTTGAGCTACATGCGCGTCGTCAACATCCAGACCGCGAGCGCGATCTCGTTGACGATGACCCTGCCCGAGGTCGTCACCGCCACGCCGCCAACCGTCGACGACGCGGCGATCCCGCGCGCGACGGCGCAGCTGCCGATCCGGCCGGCGACGCTCGGCCACGCGCTCTACCAGGCGAGCTTCACGACGTCGAACGCACAGACCAGCCGCACGGTGGCGATCATCGTGCGCCCGGGCTGGGCGCAGGGGCAGTCCGCGGTCACGGTGGCGACGCCGGACCTGAGCCAGCTCTCGGGATGGACCGCCGACATGGCCCTGCTGCCCGGCGTCGACGTCGACTGGTCGGTGCTGATCGACGACCGCAACGTGACGATCGAGACCCCGGTCAGCGACGGCAAGCGGATCATCGAGAGCTCGCTGTCGGGAACCATCCAGCGGTTCAGGGCCGCGGGAGTCTCGCCGATCGACCCTCCGCGCGCCGCCGAGGGAGCCCGCCGGTTCGAGCGCTTCGCGCGCTGACCGGCCGGGCGCTGACGCACAGGACCGCTGCGGTCGCGCGTTTCGCTGCCGCGATCGGCGATGGCCGCGCCCGCAGCGCGCTAGGCTGTGGGCGATGAGACCGGTGGTGACCACGTCGGAGATGCGTGCCCTCGATCGCGCGACGATCGACGATGTCGGACTGCCCGCGGTGACGCTGATGGAGACCGCGGGGCGCGCGGTCGCCGACGCGGCGCTGCGCATGCTGGGCAACGAGCGCGGACATGTCGCGGTGGTGTGCGGCCCGGGCAACAACGGCGGTGACGGGTTCGTGGCCGCGCGGGTGCTGCGCGATCGCGGGTGCGATGCGGTGGTGTACCTCGCGGCGCCGCGCGACGCAGTGGTCGGCGACGCTCGGATCCACCTCGAGATCCTCGAGCGCGCCGGCGGCATCGTCCGGATGCTGGCGACGCCCGAGCAGCTCGCGGCGCTCGACGCCCGCGTGATCGACGCCGCGCTGGTGATCGACGCGCTGTTCGGCGTCGGGCTCGCGCGGCCGATCGAGGGCCACCTCGCCGAGGTCGTGACCATGATGCTGATGGCCGAGCGCGTGCTCGCGGTCGACATCCCGTCGGGGCTCGACGCCGACACCGGCCGGACGCTGGGCACGGCGGTGATCGCCGAGCGCACCGTGACGATGGGCGCGCTCAAGATCGCGCTGTGCAGCGCGCCGGGGTTCGCGCGGTGCGGCGAGGTCGAGGTCGCCGACATCGGGATCCCGGCGGCGTTGATCGGATCGACCAGCGTCGGGGTCGGCGTGGTCGAGGCCGGCGACATCGCGCGCTGCCTGCCGCATCCCCAGGCGCTCGAGCACAAGGGCCGCCGCGGCCACGTCCTGGTGGTCGGCGGCTCGCCGGGGATGCGTGGGGCAGGGCGGCTCGCCGCGGCGGCAGCCCTGCGCGCCGGGGCTGGACTGTGCACGCTGGCGGCCGACGCCGACGCGTCGGGCGAGCTCACCGCACCCGACTCGGTGATGACCCGGCCGCTCGCGCCCGGCGCGCCGATCGGCCCGCTGGTCGCGGGCAAGGCCGCCGTGGTGATCGGCCCCGGGCTCGGCCAGGCGGCGAGCGCGATCGCGCGGGTCCACGAGGTGCTCGCGGCCGGCGTGCCGGCGGTGCTCGATGCGGACGCGCTCAACGTGCTGGCGTCCGATCCGGGCGCGATCGCCGGCGCGGCCGGGCCGATCGTGCTCACCCCGCATCCGGGCGAGGCGTCGCGGCTGCTCGGCAAGACCACCGCCGAGATCGAGGCCGACCGGATCGCCGCGGCGCGCGAGCTCGCCGCCCGGACCCGCGCGGTCATCGTGCTCAAGGGCGCCCGCACGCTGGTCTGCGACGGCGCCGGCGGCGATGCGCTGTGCTCGATCAACCCGACCGGCGGTCCCGCGCTCGCGACCGGCGGCAGCGGCGACGTGCTGTCCGGCGCGATCGGCGCGCTGCTCGCGCAGGGCCTGTCGGCCGGCGATGCGGCGCGCGCGGGCGTGTACGTTCACGGCGCGGCCGGCGAGGCGCTGGCGCGGCGCCACGGCGATCGCGGCGCGATGTCGTCGGACCTGCCGGAGGCGATCGCGGAGGCGATCCGATCGCTGGGCCACCCGCGCGCACCGCGAGCGTGACGCGTCACGGCGGCGCGACCGTGATGTCACCCACGAACCCGGGCGGGAGGCGTGGCGGTTTGTTCACGCCGCTGGCAACGGACGTTCTCGTGTTCGGCTGGAGACGCCGCGCGTGTCTCTCCGACCTCTGGACGAAAAACACACTGTAGTTTCAGCTGGTTGTACATGGCACGTCGGCTGCTTTTGTCGCGGACATGTCGCGAACCCCGATGAGCTCGACCAAGCCTGTCCCCTCCAGCTCCCGCCTCGTGCGCAAGCCCACGGCTGCGCCGCGCCGGTCGCTCCGGGTGGTCGGTTCCCCGGAGGGTTCGAACGAGAGCTCGAAAGAGAGTTCGAAAGAGATCGAACGCGCGCATCGTGCGTTTGAAGCCGCTTGCCTGCCGCACCAGGCCGAGCTGTTCGGCGTGGCGATGCGGATCTGCCGCGATCCCGATACCGCGAAGGACCTCGTGCAGGAGACCCTGCTCCGCGCGATGTGCGCGTGGGACAGCTTCCAGACCGGCTCGAACCTGCGGGCCTGGCTGTTCCGCATCCTCACCAACGCGTTCATCAACGGCTATCGCAAGCGCCGCCGCCACCAGCGGTTCGCGACCGAGCGCCCGGGCGACGCGCTGGCCGCGCTGTACGGCCGCGACCAGGACTGCACCGAGGACCTCGAGGTCGAGCTGTTCGGCGACGAGCTGTGCGACGAGGTCAAGACCGCGCTCGGCCGGCTCGGCCCCGAGTACCGCGACGTGGTCGAGCGTGCCGACCTGCGCGGCGAGAAGTACAAGGACATCGCCGACGCGCTCGACGTGCCGATCGGCACCGTGATGTCGCGGCTGTTCCGCGCCCGCCGCGTGCTCGAGGCCGAGCTCGCCGGGTTCGCCGCCCGCGACTACGGCATCAAGCGCGCCGCCTGAGCCGCAGCGGATCCGGGCGTGAGCTGAGTCAGTACTCGGACTCGCGGCTCGCCGGCGAGATGCTGTCGCGCGCGGTCTCGGCCGGGATGTGCTCGGTGGTGAGCTCGCCGCGGGCGTCGGTGTAGCTGGCCCAGATTAGGTCGTCGGCGGTGTGGACGAAGTACGGCTCCTGGCGGACCCGGGCGTCGCTCGCGCTGGGATCGACGACGTAGAACGTCCGCCACTCGCTGCGCGGCGGCAGCGGACCGGGCGGGGTCCTGGCGGCCTCGGCCACGGCGGGATCGGGCTCGTGGTCGCGGTCATGGTCGTGGATCGCGGACTGCAACGTGGCGGTGGTCTGCGGGCCGATTCGCTGCAGCGCGCGGGCGGCGGCGATCCGCACGTGCGAGCTCGGATCGTCCTTGACCAGCTGGGCGAGCTGCTTGACGGCGGCGTCGTCGCCGAGAGCGGCGTACGCCAGCGCCAGGTTGATCCGGACCAGGCGCGACTTGTGGAACGATCGCGCGAGCAGGGCGTCGCGTCGCGTCGCGGTCAACAGCTCGGCGCGCGCCGGCGCCGGCAGCGCCCACAGCAGGCGCGCCAGCCCGGCGGCGCTGTTGATCGCAGCGGCCCAGCCGCCGCGCTGCAGCAGGTGCAACCAGCGATCGACGATCACCCCGGCCCGCGGATCGCCCGGCATGGGTACCGGGGGCTTGCCGTCGGGGCCGCGGCCGGCGAGGATCTCGCCCAGCGCCCACGCGGCGTCGCCGGCCAGGCGATCGTCCTTGCTCGACAGCGCGGCGGCGAGCGTGTCGATCGAGCCGGCGTCGTGGAGCTCGCCGAGCGCCCACGCGGCGGCGCGCCGGCGATCGGTGGCGGCCTGGTCGACCAGGCTGCGGAACAGCGGCGCATCGTCGAGCGAGCGCGCGGCGGCCAGCCCGGCGATCGCGGCGAGGCTGACCTTGACGCTGGCGTCGTCGACCAGCGCGCGCAGCAGCTGGCGGGCGGCCGGATCGGGCGGGCCGGGCTGGGCGCGCAGGGTCGCGCCGATCGCGCGCACGATCTCGTAGCGGGTCGGGCCGCGGTCCGAGCGCGCCAGGACGATCAGCGGTGGCAGCGCGGCCGAGCTCGCGACGTACGACAGCGAGGTCGCCGCCGAGGCGTGCAGCTCGGCCGGTCCCTCGCGCAGCACGTCGACCAGCGCGCGGATCGCGTCGCTCGCGCCGCCGGCCGGCAGGTGGTGGGCGCGGCCGACCTCGCCGAGCGCGTCGATCGCCGCGTGGCGCAGCCGGATCGGGTTGCCCGGCGCGGTCAGCGCGGTGAGCTTGCCGGTCGCCGATCCGACGCCGAGCACGCCGAGGTACTCGGCGGCGAGCACCCGGATCTCGAGGTCGTCGTCGGTGAGGTGCTCGAGCAGCACGTCGCCGGCGCGCGCGTCGGAGCCGAGCAGCGGGCGCAGCGCCTCCATCGCGGCGAGCCGGATCGCGGCGTCCTTGCTGGCGAGCGCGCCGAGCACCGGGACCAGGGCCTGCGAATCGCCGGTCGCGCCCAGCGCCTTGAGCACCAGCGGGGTCGCGACCCGGCCGCGCTCGAGCTCGGCGGTCAGCGCGGGGATC
>DATAPF010000616.1:0-3432 GCA_036265355.1 Kofleriaceae bacterium
CGACTCGACCCCGGCGGCAGAGACCGCCTCGACGTCGGAGTCGCAGATCACGGTCCCCGAGCCGTTCCAGATCACTCCGGCGACACCGACCTGCAGGAGCAAGAAGGGCGCCGCCTGCATCCCCCTCAAGCTGTGCAACGAGCAGAACGATCGTCATCCGACCCCGGGGACCGGATGCAGCGCGACGACGGTGTGCTGCGTCCCGGGGTAGCCGCACTCGGATCGATAGCCGGCCAGCGCGGTAGCGTCTGGCACCGGCTGGCCGATGGTCAGCGTGGCCGGGACAGCTCAGAATCGCCCGTCGCGCAGGTAGCGCACCACCAGGCCGTGGACGCGCGCGTCGTTCATGATCCAGGTATGCGTGGCATCGATCTCGGCAAAGTCGGTCATGCCGTCGAGCCGGGTCTCGGCGACCGCGACCGTGCCGTCGTTGGGCACATCACGCGAGAACCGGCGCCCGGCGGTCCAGCTGGTCGGATTCGACCAGCTGCGCGCCCGGGTGCCGGCGATCACCGCGAACGGCGCGGGCGGCAGCGGCCAGCGGCTGGCGTCGGCGAGCTCGCGACCGGCGGGCCCGTAGAACCAGCGAAACAGCGAGCTGTCCGCCAGCGTGCGGGCGAGGTGGCTGCCCTGGTTGGGCGGCGCCAGCATCACGATGCGGTGCCAGGTGAGCCGTGGATCGTGGAGATGGCGCGCCACGACGCCGCCCATCGAGTGCGTGACCGCGCTGATCGGCCGGCCGGCTGCCTTGTGGGTGATCGCGTCGGCCAGCTCCGCGGCGATCTCGGCGAGCGAGGCGCGCCGCGATGGATAGCTGTGGCTCCAGGGGTCGAAGCCCTGCACGGCCAGGTGCGCGCTCAGCCGGGCCATCGAGCTGGGCCCGCGCGCAAGGCCATGCAGCAGCACGACGAGCGGCTTCATGGCTGGCCGAGCTTGGCGCCGGCATCGCTGCGCGGCGGATCTCGCTGCGGGAACAGCGCAGGCAGCTCCGCCGGCTTGACCTCGCTGACGACATGGATCACCTCGGTGGCGAGCTCGGCGCGCTCGCGGCGCAGCGCGGCGACCTCGCGGCGGAACCTGAGCCGGCGCACCAGCACACCGAACGCGCGGCGCACCAGGCGCGCGCGGTCGAGCACGCGCAGCGTCGCGACACCCGACAGCGGCAGCACGATCGCGGCGACCAGCGCGGCGGCGAGGCCGGCGCGCCACCACAGGATGGCGATCGCGGCTGCGGACGACAGCAGGATGAGCAGCATGCCGACCAGCAGCTTGGTGGTCGCGATCACGTCCTTGCGCGGTGTGAGACGCGGTCCGGCGATCCGTGCGAACGCCACGGCCGGGACGTAGAGCGGCGCGCCGGGCACCATGAGCGGAACCCACAGCCCGAGCAGCGCGAGGTGGCGCAGCATGCGCGCCGCGATCTCGCCGCTCGACAGGTCGCGCGCGAGCTCGCGATCGGTGAGGTCGAGCTCGTCGAGCTGGACCTGATAGCGGCGGACCCGGCGCATCAGCTCGACCACGCGCGGATCGGCCGCCACCGCGGGGTAGTGGCTATTGAACCGCCGCGCGAGCTCGACGCGATCGCCGATCGAGATCTCGAGTGGCTGGTAGAGGCGGCGCACCGTATCGAGCGCGCGGACCGTGTCCCAGTCCGGTGCGTTGATCGTGAGCCGGCGCAGCGCCGCCTCGAGCTCACCGGTCAGTGCGCGAACCGCCTCGGCGCCCGGCGGCCCGTCCGAGGTGACCGCGATCGGCGGCCCGTACTGCACGAGCACGCGGCTGCGGAACCGCCTGGGATGAATGAACGTGAGGCCGCACGGAACGATGGCGATCGGCCGACTCGCGCGATGCGCACCGCCGAGCGCGAGCCGTGCCGCGCCGGTCTTGAGCCGGGCGAGCTGCGAGTCATCGTGCGACAGGCCCTCCGGGAAGATGCCGATCGCGCCGCCCGACGTGAGCACCGCGAACATCGCATCGAAGGCTGCCTCGTTGCCGAGTGCCGGCTCGGACGGACGGGCGGCCGGAACCTCGCGCCGCGGCGCGCCATCGCGATCATCGCGGCGCTGGATCGGCACGGCTCCCAGACCGCGCAGCACCTCGCGCATCAGCCGGCCCTTGAACAGCGCGTCCTTGGCGGCGAAGTGAACCCTCCGGCCGCAGGTGGTGATGATCAGGATCGGATCGATCAGCGAGTTTGGATGGTTGCCGGCGAACAGCACCCCCCCGGTGTCGGGAATGTTGTCCAGCCCGACGACCTCGATCTGGCGGAAGAACACCCGGGCCACGACGCGGAGAAACCACGTCAGGATCTGGTACACCACCGCGCCATCGTAGCAAGGGCGCACCGCGTCAAACCAGCCCCAGGGTCGCGAGCAGGCGCTACTGCGCCGACGGCAGCTTGCCCTGCACGCCCTTGACGTAGAAGTTGATGCTCAGCAGGAACTTGTCATCGGCGACCTGGCTGGCGGCGAGCACTTCCTTGCCGGCCTGGTCGGCGATCGGCCCCTTCCAGATTGCAAATGACCCGTCGGCCAGTCCCTTCTTCGCCGTCGCGAGCTTGTCCTTGAGCGCTGCAGGCACCTTGTCGGACACCGAGACGACGTCGATCGCGCCCTGCTTGACGCCCCACCAGGTCTGCTCGGTCTGCCACGTGCCGTCGAGCACGTCCTTGATCGCCTTCCTGTAGTACGGCGACCAGTCGATCACCGCCGATGCCAGGTGGGCGCTGGGACCGAACTTCTGCATGTCGGAGTCCCACCCGAATCCGAACTTGCCGGCCTTCTCGGCGGTCTGCAGCACCGCCGACGAGTCGGTGTTCTGCATCAGCACGTCGGCACCGTCGTTGATCAGCGCCTGCGCGCCTTCGCCTTCCTTGGGCGGATCGAACCACTTGTTCACCCACACCACGTGTGTGGTGACGGCGGGATTGACGCTCTGCGCGCCGAGCGTGAACGAATTGATGTTGCGAATCACCTCGGGGATCGGGATCGATGCCACCACGCCCAGGACGTTCGACCTGGTCATCCCGCCGGCGATCACGCCGACCAGGTACGCGCCCTCGTAGGTGCGCGAGTCGTAGGTCCTGAGGTTGGGCGCAGTCTTGAACCCCGTCGCATGCTCGAACTTGACGTCCTTGGCGTCGGCCGCGACCTTGAGCATCGGCTCCATGTACCCGAAGGTGGTGCCGAACACGAGCCCTGCGCCCTGCGCGACCATGTCGCGGATCACGCGCTCGGCGTCGGCCGCCTCGGGGACATTCTCGACGAAGCTCGTCGCGATCTTGTCGCCGAACTGTACACCGCGGGCCTGCAGGGAGAACTGCAGCATCGTGACGGCCCCGAACAGATACGCGCCCAGCAGGACGCGCCCGGGGCGCCAGGTCGCGAACGTCGTCAGCGCGAGCGCGATCCAGCCGCGTCCGGCGGTCAACCC
>DATAPF010000617.1:0-1945 GCA_036265355.1 Kofleriaceae bacterium
CGGTCGCCGTCCCCACCCGCGCCCATGGCGCACGCTCTCGCGCGCACAGCGCGGCGAACTCCGCCACCCGCTCGGGCGCGATGGCCAGTACGTAGCGCTCCTGGGCCTCGTTGCACCACAGCTCGAGCGGTGACAGATCGGGCTCGCCGGTCGGGATCGCGCGCAGGTCGATCGCCGCGCCGAGACCGGCGTCGTGCACCAGCTCGGGGAGCGCGTTCGACAGCCCGCCCGCGCCGACGTCGTGGATCGACAGGATCGGGTTGGCATCGCCCAGCGCCCAGCAGCGGTCGATCACCTCCTGGCAGCGGCGCTGGATCTCGGGGTTGTCGCGCTGGACCGACGCGAAGTCGAGGTCCTCGGCCGAGGCGCCCTGGGCCAGCGACGACGCGGCGCCACCGCCGAGCCCGATCAGGAACGCCGGGCCGCCGAGCACGATCAGCGCGGCGCCCGCCGGCACCGGCGCCTTGGCGATGTGGCCGGGGCGGATCGCGCCGATCCCACCGGCGAGCATCACCGGCTTGTGATAGCCGCGCGCCACGCGCCCGCCGGCCGGCTCCCCGCCGAGCTCGGCCAGCTCGAACGTGCGGAAGTACCCGAGCACGGCCGGCCGGCCGAACTCGTTGTTGAACGCGGCGCCGCCGAGCGGCCCGTCGGTCATGATCTCCAGCGCCGTCGCGATCCGACCCGGCGAGCCGATCCAGCGCTCGGCCGGCGGCTCCCAGGGCTCCAGCGCGCCGGGCAGCCGGAGGTCCGAGACCGTGAAGCCGACCAGCCCGGCCTTGGGCTTGGCGCCGCGCCCGGTCGCGCCCTCGTCGCGGATCTCGCCGCCCGACCCGGTCGCTGCCCCCGGGAACGGCGAGATCGCCGTCGGGTGGTTATGGGTCTCGACCTTGCCGAGGATGTGCGACGGCTCGCGGTGGCTGCGGTACACGCCATCGGGGCCGAGCACCAGCCGCTCGACGTCCATGCCCTCGACCACCGCCGCATTGTCGCGGTACGCCGACAGCACGCCTTCGGGCGCGCGCTCGGTCGACCGCTTGATCAGCTGGAACAGCGAGTGCGGCTGGCGCTCGCCGGCGAGGTGGAACTCGGCGTTGAAGATCTTGTGGCGGCAGTGCTCGCTGTTGGCCTGCGCGAACATCATCAGCTCGACGTCGGTCGGATCGCGGCCGAGCTCGCGGTAGCGCTCGATCAGGTAGGCGATCTCGTCGTCGGCGAGCGCCAGGCCGAGCCGGTCGCTCGCCGCGCGCAGCGTCGCGCCTGGCTCGGGGCCCAGCGCGATCGTCCCGAGCGGCCGCGGCGCGCCGCCATGCGCCACGACCCGCGCCAGATCGGCCTCGCGGACGACGACGCTCTCGGTCATCCGATCGGACAGCGCCGCCCCGAGCACGCGGACCGACAGCCCGGCGCCGGTCGCCGCGTAGGCGATGCAGCGCTCGATCCGCGCGATCGCGGCGAGCCCGCACACGTGGGCGATGTCGGTCGCCTTCGACGACCACGGCGAGGTCGTGCCGAGCCGCGGCGCGACGTAGAACGCCAGGTTCTCGACCGAGCCCGCCGGGCTGATCGGCGGCACCTCGTCGACCGGCCCGTAGGCGAGCATCGCGTCGAGCTGGGTCGCCTCCGCAGCAGTCAGCGGCTGCGCGGTGACCACGAGGTGGAGCCAGCGCGCCGTCAGCCCGCGCAACCCCGGGCACACCCCCCGTCCCTTCGCCAGTGCACGCGCCTGCCGGGCCGCGCTGAGCGCCGCGCGGCCGGGGACGATCAGCACGGCGCACCGGCACGAGGCGGGGCAACGGCTCGCATCACCCACAGCAGACACCATGAATGATGGGTCCGCGCAAGCCCTGCGTGAGGCTGGGAGATCTCGATGAGGAGGGCTCGATTCAGGCCGCTGCGCTACCCCCACGAGCTCGACAAGATCCAGCCCGGCAACCTGGTCTGC
>DATAPF010000618.1:0-44347 GCA_036265355.1 Kofleriaceae bacterium
GCGCGCGCCTCCTTGCGCCGGCCGCTGCGCCGGTAGGCCTCGGCGCGGGCGAGCAGGGCCGGCGTGTGGTTCGGCTTGAGCCGCAGTGCCCGCGAGAACGCGTCGGCCGCGGTGTCGTCATCGCCCTCCTTGTAGGCGATCACGCCGAGGTCGTACCAGGCCTCCCACAGCGACGGGTCGGCCTCGACCGCGGCGCGCAGCCGGGCGCGGGCGGTGTCTTGCGCCTCGGGGCCGCCGACCCGCAGCGCGCGCATCGCGCCCTCGAACTCCTTGGCCGCCTTGGGGTTGATCGGCTCGCGCACGGTGCGCGTTCGTCCGGCGGTTGCGACCGGGGTGGTCTCGCGCTTGGTGCTGGCGCCGCCGCACGCGATCAGCGCGCACGCCGCGATCGCCAGGGCGAGGCGGGGCCGCGTCGCGGTCGTCGCCGTCATCCCGCAGGGATTCCCTCGGGCCAGGGTGGCCCGGGGCCCCCGCCCCGGGCGCGATCGATCGCCCTCGGTCATCGGGCCACCTCGGTGATCAGCTCGAACGTCGGCGGGCGATCGCCGGTCCGCTCGCGCTGCCGCGACTCCTTCTCGGGCGGGAACTTGTCGGCGGCGATCCGGCCGAGCGCCTCGCGGATCTTCGCGGTGTACTCGTCGTAGACCTGCATCTGGATCGCCTTCTGGTAGCCGGCGGTGTACAGCGCGACCGCCTTGTCCTGGATATCGACCACGTAGGCGTTGATGCCGTCCTGGTAGGCCTGGACCTGGTCGGCGGTCAGGCTCTTCGGCGGCTTGCTCGCGGCGGTCGCGAGCGCCTCGGCGAAGCCGTCGTAGACCTGGCCGACGCGGAACAGCGCGGCGGTCGCCCACTTGAGGTCCTGGTAGTCGATCACCGAGGTGTAGACCTTCTCGGCCTCGGCGAGCAGCTTGCCCTTGGCCTTGAGCGTCTTCGCGAGCAGGGCCGGCTTGACGTCGAGCGACACCTTCTCGTACTCGCGGAAGATCAGCTCGCCCTCGTGGTAGCGCGCCTCGGCGGCCCACGTCGTGGCGTCCTTCTTGTCCTTGCCGGTGGCCGTCTTCCAGGTCTTCTGGGCGGCGGCGAAGTCGTCCTTGGCCTTCCTGAGCTGACCGAGCCGGAGCGCGGTGCGGCCGGCGCGGGTGTAGGCCTCGACGATCCGCTTGCCGGTCGAGCGGTAGACCCGCGCGTAGTCGGAGAACGCGGTGTAGGCCGGGCCATCGTCGCCCGCGTTCTCGTAGACCACGCCGATGTTGAACGCGACGTCGGCCACGTCCTTGCGCTCGCGGAACTTCTTGGCGTACTCGGCGTAGTGCGCGATCGCCTCCTTGTTCTGGCCGAGCGCCTGGCGCAACAGGGCCGCGTTGTACAGCGCGTCGGCCGCCTTGCTGCCGGTGCGGAACCGGTTCCACACCAGCTCGTAGGCCCTGGCGGCGCGGTCGTAGTAGATGACCTTCTCGTAGACCTGGCCGGCGGAGAACGCGGCCCGCTCGGCGATCTCGGGGGCCTTGTCGCCGTACTTCTCGGCGAGGTCGAGGTAGACGTCGGCGGCCTTCTCGGGCTGCTTGGCCTTCTCGTACATCACGCCGGCGTTGGTCAGCGCCTGGGCCGCGAGCTTGGCGTCGCTGGTCTCCTTGGGGACGCGGGTGTAGAACCCGGCGGCCTCGATGTACTTGCCGGCATCGGCGTACTTGTCGCCGCTCTTCTGGATCGACTCGACGATCAGCCGGTCGAGCCGGTCCTGCTGGGCCCGGTCGGAGAACGCCTTGGCCTTCTTGAGCTTGCGCGCCCAGCTCTCGATGTTCTCGTAGTCCTGCGCCTTGTTGAGCGCCGACAGGATGCGATCGCCGGCCGGCCCGGCGTTCTCGTCGTCGGGGTACTTGGTGACGATCACGCCGAACCGCTTGATCGCCTCGTCGTACTCGCCGTAGTCGTAGAACATCTGGCCGTTCTTGAAGATCACGCCGACCAGGGTCTTGTCGGCGGGGAACAGCGTCGCGTAGAGGTCGATCGCCTCGCCGAACTTCTTGTCGACCGGGTAGAGCTGGCGGCGGCCCTGCGTGTCCTTGGGCCGGGCGATCTCGAACGCGTTCATCGCGTTGAGCAGCGCGTCGCGGTGGTACTTGCCGACCGGCGCGCTCTTGCCGACCGCGAGGTACTCGTCGCCCGCGGCCTCGACCTTGCCGAGCTTGAAGCACAGGATGTCGGCGCGGTAGTAACGGATCTCGGTCGCCTTGTCGGGCGACCTGTCGGCGGCCTTGTCGGCCTTGTCGGCGGCCTTGCCGCCGAACGCGGTGAGGTACGCCGCGTAGGCGTCGGCGGCGCGGGTGTAGAGCCCGAGTACCTCGCCGGGCAGCTCGGGCCGGGTCGCGCACTGCTTCTGCTCGGGGCGCCTCAGGCCGCGCTCGCGGCGCTGGGCCTCGCCGTGGATGTTGGTGGCGGTGACCCGCACCAGGTCCTCGGTGGTGTCGAGCGAGCGCGCCAGCGCCTCGCGGTTGCGCTGCGCCTTGGCCCACGCGCTGTTCGGGCCGTAGCTCGCGAGCAGCACGCCGATCTCCTCCTCGGCGTGGTCGAGGTCGAGCGCGCTGTTCCAGTTCGCGATCACGCTGCGCTGGTAGTCGGCCGCCTTGATCGACTCCGGATCCATCTTGATCAGGAACCGGTACGCCGAGTTCGAGCGGTCCCACTCGGCCTGCGCGGCGTAGCTCTCGGCGACCTTGACCATGACGTCGCGCGAGTACTGCTCGCCGTCGATCGAGACCAGGAAGTCGAAGACCTCCTTGGGCGTGATCGAGCGGTCCTCGGTGAACACCACGACCATGTACTGCAGGGCCTCGTCGCGCAGCGATGCGCTGCGCCGGCGCTGGGCCTCGGTGCCGCTGCGCTCGGCGGCGACCGCCTTGTCGAGCACGCGCTTGAAGTCCTTGGCGGCCTGGATCGCGTTGCCGAGCTTCCACTCGCACCACGCGATCTTGAACGTCGCGAGATCGCTGGTCGCCGCGTCGTCGGGGATGTGGCGGTAGGCGTCCATCGCCTTGGGCCACTCGGCGGCGGCGAAGAAGTGCTCGCCGACCATCATCCACGCGTCGCCGTACAGCGGCGAGCTCGGGAACCGCTGGATCACCTCGTTGAACCGGACCAGCGCGGCGTCCTCGTGCTGGGCCTCCTTCTCGGCGAACCCGATCAGGTAGGTCACGAGGTCCATCCGCCGGAACTCGGGGTGGTGCTCGTGGAGGTCGAGGTACAGCGCCTCGGCCTCGGCGAGGTCGATCCGCGGCTCCCTGGGCTGCTCGCAGACGTTCTGCTTCTGCGCGCAGGCCTCGAGCGCGCGCGAGAACTCGTCCATCTTGATCAGGTAGAGCCGGCGCGACTCCTCCCACAGCAGCTCGGCGAGCTTGAACACGCCGTCGGCGCGCGACTCGCCGGTCGGCTTGCTGTCGAGGAACCCGCGCAAAAGGCCGATCGCCTCGAGCCGCTTGTCGTCGCGCTTCTTCTCGGTCGATGCCAGCAGGGTCTTGAGCTCGGCCGACAGCACCGGGGCCTCGGGCGCAGGCGGCCGCTTGCGGATGTAGAGCTCCGAGGTCGGGCCGCGCGACGTGTCGATCTGGCGCTCCGGAGCCTGGGCGGCGGCGAGCGCCGGCCAGCCGGCGGCGATCGCGCAGGCGACAGGCAAGAGGATCGGCAGAAGGCGACGTGTCGTGGGTGCCCCAGGCGGGCAGGGGGCCTGCAGGTGCAGGGCCGCGCGACGCGACGTGCGGAGGGGTGCCGGAGGGGGAAAAGATCCCGGCTTTGCCGGGATGGAGGGGACGGGAACGTCCCCTATGGATCGGCCGCGCTCGGTCATCGCCAGCCCTCGTATTCGTCGGCCCAGTATTCGCCTTGCCACGGCCAGTACTCCTCGTCGTCGCCGATCATGCTCGCGTTCCACATCCGGCCGATCAGCTCCTCGGGGAACCGGCCCGCCGCCAGGTCCTGGACCTCGATGTCGAGCTTGCGCTTCTGGCCGATGATCGCGTCGATCTTGCCGAGCTTGGCCTTGTCGAGCACGCGGCGGGTGTCGGCGTACAGCCGGTCGACCGCCTGCTGGGCGAGCCGGTCGCCGGCCTCGCCGAGCTTGTCGAGCAGGGCGTGCGCGGCCTTGTCGAGCCGGCGCGCATCGCTGATGTCGGCCTGGATCAGCGGCTTGATGCCCGGCGCCGCCTGGGTGGTCGCGGCCTCGGCGGCGCGGTCCGCGGCGGCGATCGCGCGCTGGGCGGCGCCGCGGGTCCGGTCGAGCAGCTTGTCGAGCCGGGCGTCCTGCTCGGCGGCGTCGCCGGCGGCGATCACGCCCTCGCGGCGGGCGCGCGCGAGCTCGGACCGCTCGTCCTGGATCTGCGCGATCAGCCGGCGCAGGTCCTCGACCACCGCGTTGGCATCGGCGAGCTGCTCCTGCTCGAGGGTCTTCGTCGTCGAGATCGCGGCGACCCGGGTCTCCGAGACCTGGCGCGCGAGCTGCTGCCACTGGCGGACCACCGCGGCCGACGCACCCGCCTGCTCGCGCATGCCGGTCAGCGCGTCGTTGAGCCGGAGGAACCGCGGATCGAGGCGGAGCAGGGCGACCACCTGGTCCATCGCGGTGGCGGGCGCGATCTTGTCGGCCTTGGCGCCGGCGAGCTCGCCGGTGTCCTTGATCTCGTGGAACCGGGTGACCGCGCGCGCGAACAGCTGCTTGCGCAGCTCGGGGTCCTTGCGCACCCGGTCGATCTCGTCGACGATCGGCTGGAGCTTGGCGGTGAGCTCGTCGTACCACTTCTGGGACGCGTCGAACTTGCAGTCGGCGAGCTCGACGTAGCCGGCCAGCAGGCTGGCCTCGGGCCACAGCGGCGACGACGGGAACGTCGCGAGGAACTCGTGGACCAGGTCGCGCGCGGTCGCGAGCTCGCGCTTCTGGTACATCGACCACGACGCCTCGAACAGCGCGTCGGGCAGGTACGCCGAGTCCTCGGGGATCTGGAAGTAGTGGTAGTAGGCGTCGTCGTACTCGCCCTGCTCGTGGGCGATCCGGCCCAGGCCGAGCCGCGCGAGGTCCTTGATCGTGAAGTAGCGGTCGTCGACCACGAACGTGACCTTGTCGTTGTCCGCGGTCGCCGCGACCTCGCACATCGCCTCGGCCGAGTCGCGGTACTTGCCCTGGCGGGCGCGGATCACGCCGCGCAGGTAGACCGCCGACGAGTACAGCCGGCTCTGCTTGGAGATCAGCGCGAGCTCGCCCTCGGCGTCGGCCAGCTTGCCGGCGTCGTACGCGGCGCGGCCGCGCAGGTAGCCGCGCTCGCCGGCGGCCGACGGCGGGATCGGGTCGGCGAGCTTGATCGCCTCGAGCCGCGCCAGCACGCCGGCATGGTCGCGGGTCTCGAGCGCGATGTCGACCGCGCGGCGATGCGCCGGGCCCCAGTACGGCGCCCCCGGCCCGCGCCGCAGCACCGCCTCCAGCGCGTCGAGCGCCGCGCCGTAGCTGCCGGCGCGCGCGAGCGCGACCCCGAGGTCGTACTCGGCGTTCTGGTACTCGACGAACTCGGTGAACGCGGCGTAGCGCGGCGACTTGACGATCGCGTACAGCGCGACCGCGGCGCTGGCGAACGCGCCGTCGCGCAGCAGCAGCTCGGCGGTGCCGAGCTCGCGGCGCAGCGTGTCCAGCGTGCCGCTCTCGGTGTCGACCAGCTTCATCGCGGCGAGCGCCGACAGGTACTTCGCGACCGGATCGTCGGGCGGCGGGCGGTCGGCCGCCGGCTTGTCGCCCGGCGCGGTGCTCGCCGCGGGGGCCGCCGGGGCCGCATGTCCAGCGCCGGCGGCGGCCACGAGCGCCACCGCGCACGCCCATCGCGTCACTGCTTGGCTCCTTTGGCGGGCGCACCGGCGGGGGCGGCGGCCGGCGCGCCGGTCGGTGCGGTCTCGACCTTGGCGGTCCGCACCGCGACGTCGATGCCCAGCCCGTAGCTGCCGTGCTCGGTGCGCTTCCACTCGTAGGCGATGTCGCCCGAGTCCTTCGCGCGCGCCGCGACCAGGAGGTCCTTGCCGGCGACCGCCTTGACCACGATCTGGCTCTCGGTCGTCGACGTGAACGAGTCGTCGTCCTTGCCGGTCGCCTCGACGCGGAACGTCAGCAGGTGGCGGCCGGGCGCGATGTAGCCGTCGAACCGCACGCCGTCGTCGACCCCGATCGCGCCGCTCGCGTCCTCGTAGACGCTGGCGCCGTCGAGCCGGATCGACGACTTCGCCGGGTTGTAGAACCGGCCGGTGGTGTAGGTCAGCTTGATCTGGATCCGCGTCGAGTACAGCTGGCTCGCCACCGCATTGGCCCGCGCGCGCGACTTGAACAGCTCGTCGCGCAGGCCGAGGTATTCCTGGCGCAGGCTGTCGACGTCCTGGGCGTCGCCCGCCGGCCGGTCGGCGTCCCCGGCCGGCTTGACCGCGCCCTCCGACGCGCCGCCGGACGGGCTGCCGGCCGCGCCCGCGGTCCCGCCGGTCGCCGGCGTGCCGGGCGCGATCGCCGGCGGCTCGGGCTTGGCGCCGCCTGGGTCCTTGGCCTCGGCGGCACCGGCATCCTTGTCGGCGGGCTCGGCCGGCGCGGCCGGGGCAGCCGGCTTGGCCGGCGGCGGCTTCTTGGGCCGGGGCTTGGGAGCGGCGATCGCCAGGGCCGGAACCAGGGCAAGCAATGCGATGGGCTTCCAACGAACGGGCATCGACGGTCTCCCCAAAATGACGTGATCACGAGGCAGGCGCTATCAATTATGCAGCGGCAGGAACACCGACAGTCCGAAGGTGACGGCGCTGTCATTGACCAGGAACCGCTCCTCCAGGAGGTCCTGGCGGAACGTCCGGTTGCGGACGTCGACCCGGAAGGCGAGGGCGTCGCCCGCGAACAGCCGCATCCCGAACCCCAGCACGCCGGCCGCGCCGCGGCTGGTCCCCGAGTCGATGACGCCGACGCCGACGTCGGCATGGAGGTCGAAGTGGACGATCGAACCGCCAAGTCGCAGCTTGCCGTACACCGGACTCCACACCAGCAGCGACTCGGCGAAGATCTCGCGCGAGTACGTATCCGTGATCACCGTGCCGCGCTTGTCCTCGAGCGCGCGGATGATGTCGGCGTTGGCGTGCGTCCACCAGCCGGCGAACTCGACCGCGGTCTCATCGGTCATGTGGTAGGCGTACGAGCCGCCGACGATGTACGTGCCGCTGAGCAGGTCGCTCGCGTAGTAACCGCCGCTCGCCGTGAACTCGTGGCGCCCCTGCTTGACGAACAGGCGGTCGACCGCGCCGCGCCGCTTGCGCTTGATCGCGAGCCGGTCGGCGATCTCCTGGTCGATGCACATCGCGGTCGAGCCGGGGGCCGTCGAGCCGGGGGCCGTCGAGCCGGAGGCCGTCGAGCCGGGCGCGGCCTCGCCGTCGGGCTTCTTGCCCGCGTCGGCCGGCCTGGCGTCGGCCTTCGCCAGCTTCCTGTCGATCATGCGGTCGCCCGCCGGCGCGTCGTCGGCGCGCGCGGCGCGCGGCACCGCGATCCACCCCGCCACCCACCCGGCCATGACCACGCCGATCGCCGCGCGCATCACAGCCCCGATGGCAGGTACAGCGCGAGCCCGGCGGTCGCGATGAGGTTGTTGGTGAACCGGGTCTCGCCGGAGATCTCCTCGACCGCCATCAGGTCGCGCACGTCGATCCGGATGGTCAGCGCGCGGGTGACGAACAGGTCGATCGCGCTGCCGGCGTCGAACGACAGGCCCTGGACCGCGTCGTGAAACATCCGGCCGCCGCCGGCGAACACCATGATGTCGGAGTGGACGATGCCGCCGCCGAGCTTGAGCTTGGCGTGGATCGGCGACCACAGCAGGTTGGCCAGGCCGAGGTACGCCATGCCGGGGTTGAACCGGCTGTCGCCGAAGAACTTGTTGAGCGGCGCGTCGAGGTCGAGCGTGAGCGGGGTCAGGTCGAGCTCGACCTGGGCGCCGAGGTCCTCGGTGAAGAAGAAGCCGAGCGCGCCGCCGGCGATCCAGTTCGACGACGTCATGTCGCCGCCGTACAGCCCGCCGTGCGCGACCACGACGATTTTTTTGTTCTTGATGAAGTCGCGCTTCTGGACGCCGCGCGGCTTCAGGTCGGCGCCGAGCTGATCCTTGATCGTCTGATCCAGGCACGACGGCAGCGGCGCATCGGACGGCCGGGCCGGGGCGGGCTGTGCGCGGGCAACGGTCGCGCCGGCGATCGCGACGCAGATCGTGAGCGAGGCCGCGAGCACAGGTCCCCCGAACAAACGCTGCACTCACTGGAAGGTACTCTCGTTGGATCCACCAGACAAGAAACCGGGCCGGAGATCCACGCCGCGCGCGGCACCGGCGGGGCCGCGGTGCCTTCGGTGCCGCGCAGGCGCGACGCAGGTGCCACGCGGTGCCACACAGGTGGATGTGAGCGAACGCGGAGCGCTGCGCACCGGCGCGACCCGACCGGGCGGGGATGGTGGCGCCGCGAGACGCGCGAGTGTGATCGCGGTACCATGGCTTGATGGAGCACCTGACGGGGACGCGCATCCGGCGTGAAGCGACGCCGGCGACCGTCAACCTCCGGCGCTGCAAGCTCGTCGTGATCAAGGGTGCGCAGCGCGGCACCGAGTTCGTGATCGCCGGCGACGTGTTCCGGGTCGGCAAGGCCGCCGAGAACGACCTGGTGCTCAGCGACGAGACCGTGTCGCGCGTCCACTTCGAGATCATGCGCGACACCAAGGGCTACCTGGTGCGCGACCTGCGGTCGACCAACGGCACGTTCCTCGACGGCGCCGAGGTCAAGGAGGCCTACCTGCGCGCCGGCTCGGTGATCGGGCTGGGCGCCTGCGAGCTCAAGTTCACGCCGTTCGAGGAGCGGATCGAGATCCTGCCGAGCGAGAAGGAGGCGCTCGGCGAGATGGTCGGCCGGTCGCCCGCGATGCGCGAGATCTTCGGGCTGGTCGAGCGGATCGCGCCGACCGACGCCACCGTGCTGATCGAGGGCGAGACCGGCACCGGCAAGGACCTGATCGCCCGGACCCTGCACCAGCTATCGCCGCGCGGCGGCGGGCCGTTCATCGTCGTCGACTGCGGCGCGGTGGCCGGCACCCTGATCGAGAGCGAGCTGTTCGGCCACGAGAAGGGCGCGTTCACCGGCGCGGTCAGCGCGCGCCAGGGCGCGTTCGAGCTCGCGAGCGGCGGCACGGTGTTCCTCGACGAGCTCGGCGAGCTGTCGCTCGATCTCCAGCCCAAGCTGTTGCGCGTGCTCGAGCAGCGCGAGCTGCGCCGGGTCGGCGGCAGCCGCGTGATCAAGGTCGACCTCCGCGTGATCGCGGCGACCCGCAAGGACCTGCGCTCCGAGGTCGAGAAGGGCAAGTTCCGCGAGGACCTCTACTTCCGGCTCAACGTCGTGCCGATCACCGCGCCGGCGCTGCGCGAGCGCCGCGAGGACATCCCGCTGCTGATCGACGCGATGCTCGGCAAGCTCGCGCCGGGCGGCGGCATCGCGCTGTCGGACGCGACCCGCGCCGCGCTGATGGCGCACGACTGGCCGGGCAACGTCCGCGAGCTCCGCAACGTGATCGAGCGCGCGCTCGCGCTGGGCGCGGATCCCGGCACGCTGGTCGCCCCGCTCGGCGGCGAGTCCACCGCCCGCACCGCGCAGCTGCGCGACGGCATCGAGTTCGAGCCCGGCGTGTCGTTCCGCGACACCAAGGAGAAGTGGAACGAGCTGTTCGAGCGCCGCTACCTGACCTGGCTGATCCGGCGCGCCGACGGCAACATCTCGAAGGCGGCGCGCGACGCCGACATGGATCGCAAGTACCTCCACAAGCTGCTGCGCAAGTACGGGATCACCGCCGGCGAGACCGGCGGCGACGGCGACGACGACAACTGACCGTTGCCCGCTGATCAAAGTTTGCCAGCTCGCGCTTGCCATCATTCCCGGGTCACGTGCGTTGAAGCCAGCCTCCGGGTGCCGCAAGCGAGCCGGACGAGTGTCCGTCTCCGTCGAGCACCCTTCATTCTCCCGGAGGATGTCGTGGCTCGTTCCCTGTCATGTCTCGTAGCGCTTCTGTTCGTGGCCGCTGGTGGCGTGGGTTGTGCGGAGGACCCCGCGTCTGGCTCCGCCGGCTACATCACCATCCCGCTCACCGCGCTCGGCGCGGGCGGCGCGATCTATCGCATGCCGCCGAACAGCCAGCTGAACCTCAGCCAGTCCGGCCAGCTCGTCGACGTGTTCGGCCTCGACGACGACGCCACGTCGCAGACCCTCCAGGTGCGGCCCGGCGACTACAGCGTCAGCCTGACCGATCTCGCCGGAGACACCGCGGTCTGGCCGCTGACCCGCGTGAACGCGGACGGCACCACCGAGACCGTCTCCGGCGTGCTCGACCTGTCGTCGACGATCAGCGTGGTGGACCAGCAGACCACGCCCCTGGTGATCCGGTTCCACGTCGCGGCGATCGGCCCGATCACGTTCCAGGTCGGCGCGATCGACGTCTCGGTCGCGGTCGACGAGACCGCGGCGACGGCGTTCGACTTCACGATCACCGGCCGATCGCTCACCGCCGGGTTCGTGTTTGTCGGGGCGGACGCGCCCGCCGCGCTCGCGCTTCGGCTGCCGGCGCTCGACGACGCCGGGGACAGCTACACGGTCACCGCGCATACCACCGGCCCGTGGTCGTTCCTGGTCTCGAACCTGCTCTGCGCGCCGGTGACCGCCACGGTCTCCGCCACCGGCAACCAGGGGTTCGTGGAGCTCATGGGCGAGGCGACGCCGACCGGCTTCGACCAGCTCTGTCTCCAGCAGGTCGCCCCCCATCAGGTCTTCTTGTTCATGAGCTTCTTCCGCCAGGGCCCGGCGGCCACGGCGCTGCTGTCCGATCTCGGCGATCACCAGTACCTCGTCGGTCACGACTTCTCCGCCCAGGTCGCGGCGGACGTGTTCGACGGCTTCACGCTCGACCTGCGCCCGCTGTCGGGGACCCATCCCGCCAGCCTGGCCGTGTTCGGCAACATCTCCGCCCAGAGCCCGGACGCCACGTCGTTCGACACCTGGTACCAGGTCGACGAGTTCGGCGACGCGACGGTCACCTTGACCGGACACTGAACGTCGCCGAGCGGCAGCGGCCGTGGCGACCACCGGGTGAGACACGGAACGGAAGGTCAGCCTCCGCTCGGCAGCGAACGCGGTGCGGGCGCAGCGGCACGCGCGCCCGGGCGGGGCTCGTCAGGACCCTAGGCCGCCGGCTTGCGCGTCCCCAGTCGGGACACGTAGCGCGACGCGGTGCGGCGCTTGAGGATGCCCTTGGTGACGGCGCTGTCGATGATCGACACGGCCTCGCGCACCAAGGCGTTGGCCTCGTTCGACTTGTCGTCGACCGCGGCCCGCGCCTTCTTCACGGCGGTCCGTAACGTGGCCATCGCCGCGCGGTTGCGCGCGCGGTGCTTGATCATCTTGCGGTTTTGCTTCTCGGCCGACGCGATATTGGCCACGACAAACTCTCCTGGGGAGGCGAGTGGTTAACCCGCCCGGCTCCCCGAGTCAAGCCGGTCACGGGGGTGATGGTCGGGGGCGGGCCTGCCGGCCGGGCCGCCTGCGATTTTGCCCAGCAACCCCGCGGGAGTACTCACGCGGGTTGTGAATAACTTGCGGACCGCTTGGTGACGGCGTGGCTGATCTCATCGAGATCTCTTTCACTCGATCTCGCGTGCCCAAAAAAGCATCACTTTCGTCACTCACTGCTGGCGCTCGCGTCGTTTGACGTCGTTCCACAGCGCGTCCATCTCCTCGAGCGTCGACGTCGCCGGGGTCTTGCCGCGGTCGGTCAGCGCATCCTCGACCGCCTCGAACCGGCGCTGGAACCGGCTGGTCGCGTCGATCAGCGCGTTCTCCGCATCCACCCCGACCTTGCGAGCAACGTTCACCACCGCGAGCAGCAGATCGCCGATCTCTGCGTGGATCTCCGCGGTGTCCCCTCCGCGGATCGCCTGGGCCACCTCCCGGACCTCCTCCTCGACTTTTGCGAACGATCCCTCCCAGCCCGGCCAGTCGAAGCCGACCTTGCCGGCCCGGGTGCCGACCTTCTGGGCCCGGCTCAGCGCGGGGCCGGGCTTGATCCCGGCGAGGATGCGGTCGCGGGCCCCCGCCGCCGCCTTCTCGGCGCGCTTGATCTCGTCCCACTGGGCCAGCACCTGCGCGCTGGTTGCAACTCCCGTGGCGTCGCCGAACACGTGCGGGTGCCGGCGCACCAGCTTGTCCGAGATCCCGGCGATCACCGCGTCGATGTCGAACGCCCCCTCGGTCGCCCGCAGCGCGGCGTGAAACACGATCTGCATCAGCAGGTCGCCGAGCTCCTCGCGGTGGCCGGCGACGTCGCCGCGCGCCAGCGCGTCGAGCACCTCGTAGGTCTCCTCGACCAGGAACGGCCGCAGCGTGTCGAGCGTCTGCTCCCGGTCCCACGGGCAGCCCCCCGGGGCGAGCAGGCGGTCCATGATGTCGACGAGCCGGGTCAGCGATGCCCCGGCCTGCGGGCGCGGCGGATGCTCCGAGTCCATGGCGCGCACCATAGCGGATTCCCGTGCTATACGACCGCTCCGGCGCGCGGCCTCCGCGGCTGCGGCGCCACGGAACGCACGTGACCACCAAGTCCACCCGACGCGAGAAACTCTCGTTCGACGATCCCCAGGCGCTGCAGGCGCTGTGCGGCAGCAACAACGCCCGGCTCAAGCTGATCGAGCGGACCGCGGGCGCCCAGGTCCACCTGCGCGGCAACGAGGTCACGATCGAGGGCGACGACGCCGCGACCGAGACCGCCCGCTCGGCGCTCGAGCAGCTCTACGACCTGGCGCTCGCCGGCAAGGCGCTGTCCTCCGACGACGTCGTCCGCGCGGTCAAGCTGCTGCAGGGCGATTCCGGCGGCGGCAACCCCGGCGCCGCGGGCGTCTCGATCCGGGGCGTGTTCGGCGAGACGATCCTGACCCCGCGCGCCGGCCGCCCGATCGCCCCCAAGGGCGCCGCGCAGAAGGCCTACGTCGACCTGGTCCGCAGCAACGACATCGTGTTCGCGGTCGGCCCCGCCGGCACCGGCAAGACCTACCTCGCGGTCGCGCTCGCCGTGCGCGCGCTGCTCGACAAGCAGGTCCGGCGGATCATCCTGACCCGGCCGGCGATCGAGGCCGGCGAGCGCCTCGGCTTCCTGCCCGGCACGCTCGAGGAGAAGATCGATCCGTACCTGCGCCCGCTGTACGACGCGCTCCACGACATGATCGAGGCCGACAAGCTCGAGCGCTTCCTGTCCGACGCGACGATCGAGATCGCGCCGCTCGCCTATATGCGCGGCAGGACCCTGTCGGGCAGCTTCATCATCCTCGACGAGGCCCAGAACACCACGCCCGAGCAGATGAAGATGTTCCTCACCCGCATGGGCTTCGACTCCAAGGCGGTGATCACCGGCGACGCCACGCAGACCGACCTGCCGCGCGGCCAGAAGAGCGGGCTGCGCGACGCGCTCGAGCTGGTCGCCGGCATCCGCGGCATCGGCACCGTGCAGTTCACCGACCAGGACGTCGTCCGCCACCCGCTGGTCGCGGCCCTGATCCGCGCCTATGACCAGCGCGACCGCACGCGGTTCGAAGCGCGCGAGGCGCGCGATGCGGCGGAGGGCAGGGCGGAGCCGCGCGCGCCCGAGCCGCGCGACGCCCCCGAGCCGCGCGATGGCGGCGAGGACCGTCCGTCGCCTGAAGCCCCGGCCGGACCGGGCCCGGGCAGCGCCACCGAGCGCGGCAGCGGCTCGTCGTAGGTCGCCGCGCCGGCTACTGCCCGAACGCCATGCCGAGGCGCACGTAGCTCTCGAAGGACACGCTGACCCGGGACACCGGCCCGGACCGGCTGACGTCGCCATGGCCGTCGACGCCCACGTACGTCTTCTCATGGCCGCGCTCGTAGCCGAGCGCGCCGCCGGCCGCGGTCGCGACGAACCACCAGTCGGACAGCCGCCAGGTCCAGCCGACCAGCAAGCGCCCGCTGTACACGTTCGTGTGGTGCTCCTCGGCCGCGGCATCCTGCTCGTCGATGTCGTTGCGCCGGCGGTCGAACCGGCACAGCACGCCGGCCTCGACCGACGCGCCGTCGAGCAGCCGTCGCGGGTAATAGACCCAGCCCAGGCCCAGATCCGTGGTGGTCCCGAAGTCGGGCGCCACGTCGCTGTCCTCTTCCCCGTCGCTGAACACCGGCGCCAGCACGCGCAGCCACAGCGGGCCGCGGTAGCGCGCCACGTTCGCCCGGATCGCGTGGTGAGCGTCGCGGCCGATCCACGCCGACACAGCGAACGCGTCCGAGGCCACCGGCAGGACGTTGACCGCGAGCGCGAACGGCGTGCTGGACCTCGGCTCGTCGGGTCGAGCTTGCTCGGCGCGGGCCGTGCCGGTCGCGATCGCGGCGACGACGAGGGGAAGCACGAGGGAACGCATCGCAACGCACTGGTTGCACAGGGATGGCCAGGTCCAGCGCCGCCAAGTCGCTGCATCCCCGCGGCCCGCTCGCCGCGGTTCCCCGGAAACGCGACAGTGATGTCCCGGTCGCGGCGCCCGGTTGCCCGGTGTCAGGTCTGGTCACGATGGCAGAGGTGCCATGACGCCGCGCGCTCGATCGTTCGCGGACAGATCGGGAGGACGCGGATCATCCCCTCCAGGACGCGGATCTCTTCGGTGGCAGCAAGCGTCACGATCGTGGCCTCCTTGTCCTCGACGAGGCCCAGCACATCACGCCCGAGTAGATGAAGCTGTCCCACAACCATTGCGCGGCGCGAGGGTCCGACCCGATCACGCCAACCGCTTTCATCGACGGGATGGCATACTGACGGCGTGACGCGAAAGGTCGATCCGACAGAACTGCGCAACGCCGAGATCCACCGTCGCGCCGCCGCCGAGATCCGGCGCGACCCGCGCATCATCGAGCAAGCCGCCGCGCGGCTCGAGCGCTGGATCGTTCGCAGCGGCGATCCACCTGATCCCGCTCTCGTGGAATGGGAGACGGCGCTGGCCATGCTCGACGCTGAACAGCTCGCGGACTTTCTCGAGAGCCCTACCCCCCGCGCCAAGCGCATGCGGATCTCGAGCCCGTTCTTTTGGCCGGCTCGATGAAGCGCGCGGAGCTTGAAGACCTTCTGCGCGAGCTGGAGCGCGTGCTGGGCAAGCGAGACGTCGCGATGATCGGCTCTCAGTGCGTGCATGCCGCCACGGACGCACCGCCGGCCGAGGTGCTGATGTCTCGTGAGTGCGACATCCTCATCGAGGACTCCGATCCCGTGCGCGAGCGAATCGACGCCGAGCTCGGTTCGATGTCTCGCTACCGCGAGGAGCTTGGAACGTACATCGATACCGTCTCCCCGACGTTCCCTTTCCTGCCCGACGGCTGGGAGCAGCGTGCGAAGCTCCTCGTCTCGGGTGACCTGACGAGCCACTGTCTGGAGCTTCACGACCTCGTGCTATCGAAGCTCGCTGCTGGTCGGCTCAAGGACAACGAGCTGATCGCCTCGTTGATCCACTACAAGCTGGTGGACGTCGAGACCGCGCGCGCTCGCATCGCGGTGGTGGCTGACCTCCACCTGCGTGCGATCTTGCTCGCGCGCCTCCAGATCGTGCTCGAGAACGTGGACTGACTGGGGCCTCGCGGGTTGGGTCCCAGGCTCTGCTTCCGCACGAGCGCATACCCCGCGCGCAATCGACAAGTGCTCGATTGTGCAAGATGTTCTGCAGGAATGCGTGCGGATCCGCCGAGAGCCGGTGACCGTGACCTCGATGGTCTCGATGACGTCGAGCGACAACGCGCTCGATGTGTCAAGCCGGCAATTCGGCGTGACATTTCGGAGGTGCTGGCGACGTGTCGTGGTCCGTCGGGATCGGTCGCCTGTCCTCTGATGACCCCGAGCACGACCAAGGCGCACGACGATTCCGCGGAATCGCGCGCGGCCAAGATCTTCCTGTCGCACAGCACGCAGGACCATGCGGTCGTCCGGGCGCCGTCGTGAACGCATGGCTGGCGTGGCGTTCCCTGTGCATACTACGCCCATGTGGCGCGACCCGGTGATCGAGGTCTACAAGCAGCATGTTGACCGTACGTTGCTGCGCGAGAACCTGCGGCTCACCGTCGAGGAGAGGTTTCGCAAGCTGATGGATCTGCAGCGTTTCGCAGAGGAGCTGCAGCGTGCTGGCAGGGAGGCTCGCCGTCGCGATCGAAGCAAATGACGGACCTTGGAGGACTTCTCGGGGCGCTTGCTGACGCCGGCGTCGAGATGATCGTGGTGGGCGGCGCTGCAGCGACGGCGCACGGCGCGGCTCGTCTGACCCAGGACATCGATGTCGTGTACGAGCGATCCGTGGCGAACCTGCAACGGCTCGTGTCCGCGCTGAGCGCGCACCATCCGTACCCGCGTGGCGCTCCGCCCGGCCTGCCGTTCGCCTTCGATGTTCAAACGCTCCGCAACGGGGCCAACTTCACGCTGCAGACCGATCTTGGTGCGATCGACCTGCTCGCCGAGGTCACGGGCGGCGGCAACTACCACGACTTGCTGCCGTCGACGGTCGTGTTGAACACCTTCGGCCGCAGCGTGCGCTGCCTGGCGCTGGCCAAGCTCATCGAGGTCAAGCGGGCCGCGGGTCGCCCCAAGGACTTCGAGGCGATCGCCGAGCTCGAGGTCTTGCTCGAAGAAGCACAGCGCTGACGGGCTGGGAGGCCAAGGCGAATCCGGCATTCCGCTGGGCCTGGTACGTCGTGGCGACGGCAAGCGGCTATGAGGTGGCTCGCTCGATGGCCCATCGCCACATCGGGAGCACGCGGATCGTGCCCTCGGCGACGCGGATCTCCTCGCTCGCCGCGACGGTCACGACCGTCGCCTCCTTGTGCCCCAGCGACGCCATCGCCTCGCGGAGCGCGCGGATCTCGCGCTCGCGGGTCGCGGGATCGTCGAGTGTTGCACATGCCTGGACCAGGCCCGACGGCGTCACGAAGTCGACCTCGAAGCCGGACGGTGTTCGCACGTAGGCGAGCTCGGACGTCGCGCGCCGGAGCTCGATGAACACGGCGGTCTCGAGCAGCTGGCCGAGGTCGGCGCTGCCGCGCCGCGCGCACGCCGTGACCAGGCCTGGGTCGACCGCATAGACCTTGCGGGGATTGATCTGTCGGGCGCGCTCCGAGTTCGTGTGGATCGGGATCGCAAAGAACACGTACGCGTCCTGGACGTGATCCAGCCAGGCGTGCAGCGAGTCCTTGCTGACGGCCAGCCCCTGGGACCTGAGGTCATCGTGCAGCTTGTGGATGCTGAACATGCCAGCGGGGGCGTTCATGAGCTGGCGCACGAACCGCCGGAGCGCGACCGGGTTCGTGATCGCATGGCGCTCGATGAGATCGCGGAGGATCGCGACGTCGAGGTAGTCCTGCAGCACGCGGATGCGCGTCGGTTCATCGAGCGTCTGGACCTCGGGAAACCCGCCGCGACGCAGGTAGTCGTCCGCTGCGTGCTCGATCGCGGAGCGAAGCCGCGCCGGCGGGCGTGGCTCCGCCGGTGTCCCGCGATGATGCAGGGCCTCGACGAGGCTGAACGGAAACAGCTCGGTGGCCAGCGAGCGTCCTCGCAAGCTCGTCGCGATCTCGCGGCTCAGCAGCTTCGAGGATGATCCGGTCACGCAGACATGGGCGGTCTCGGTATCGACGAGGCGCCGCACGAACCGTTCCCATCCATCGACGACCTGGATCTCGTCGAAGAACAGCGCACCCGGGCGAGATCTTCCGGCCGGGTTGCGCCGATAGTGGGCCTCCACGATCTTCGACAGATCCGCGGCGGTGATGTCACCCAGGCGGTCATCCTCGAAGTTGATGTAGAGGAGATCTTCGCGTGGGACGCCGGTCTCGACCAGCTCGCGCATCCGCTGAAACATGAGCGACGTCTTCCCGGAACGCCGCATGCCGACGATGGCATCGACCTTGCGGGGCAGCCACGGGAGCTTCGCGCGTCGATGGGTCAGCTCCGGCAATGGCTGCGTGTGCGCATCCGCAACGGCTTCGTCCAGCAGCAGCTCGTCCATTTGTCCTTCCTGGACGGACAAGTTTTGTCCATCTTGTCCTTCCTGAACGGACAAATCTACCGGATCTTGTCCTCCTTGGACGGACAAGTTTTGTCCATCTTGTCCCTCCTGGACGGACAAGTTTTGTCCATCTTGTCCTTCCTGGACGGACAATATAAGTCAAATAGTTAAATTCACACGAAAATAACATCCCACCGCCTGTCCATGGCTCGAGGCTGACGGCGTCGGACCAGGCCATGCGGAGGCAGGTTTACGAACGTAGCGTGGATCGAGGAACCATCCGCTGCCATGAACTGCCCCCCGGGCGGTCCATCCGAGCGTATGAGCGGGGATGGTGTGTGCGTCGAGGATCGGGGCTCTCATCGCATGGCCTCCGCCCAACATGCGCAGGCGCTCGCCACTCCCGGTGCAAGTGGATCGACGGAGGCGTCGTGGTGCATCATGCGGCGTACATGACAATGGTGGCTTCCCCCGACGACCTGGTCGGCGCGGTCTCGCGCGATCGCCGGATGGCGGGCTACCGCGTGCGGCGGCAGGGCGACGGCTGGGTCGAGCTCGAGGTGGTGGCGCAGCGCGCCCGGACGCCGGTGATGCTGGTGCTCGCGTGGCCCCAGGTGTGGCAGGACGCCGAGCAGCTGCAGCCCCACCTGCTGCGGGCGCGGTCGGGCAACTACGGGCTGCTCGTGGTGGGTAGTGACGCCGAGCTCGAGGCGGCGCAGCTCGACGCGATGCCGGCGGACACCGACCTGACGGCGGTGATCGGGCCGATCGGGATGACCCGGCTGCTGTTGAGCCTGCGCGCCCGCGCCGACGCGATCCACCAGCGCATGCTGTGCGCCACGATCGACCTGGAGCTCGAGCGGTCGCGCCACGAGAACGAGATGATGATCAAGATCGGCCGGGCGCTGTCGCAGGAGCGCGACATCAGCAAGCTGCTGGCGATCATCCTGCACCACGCGTGCGAGGTGACCAACGCCGACGCCGGCTCGATCTACATCGTCGAGGGCCACGACGAGGACATCCTGAAGCGCACGCTGCGGTTCAAGGTGTCGCAGAACGACAGCCGCGATCTGCCCGACGCCAGCCGGGTCGTGCTGCCGGTGTCGGCGGCGTCGATCGTCGGCAGCTGCGTGCTGGGGAGCGACCGGATCCACATCCCGAACCTGTACGCGCTGGACCCGCCGGGCACCGGCAATAACCCCTGGGGGTTCACCCACGACCGCTCGTTCGACGACCAGAACCGCTACCAGACCCGCTCGGTGCTCGCAGTGCCGATGATCTCGGCGCGCAACGAGGTGATCGGCGTGATCCAGCTGATCAACAAGCGCGCCAAGGGCTGGATCCAGCTCGATCTGCCGAGCGACTTCGAGGACGGCGTGGTGCCGTTCGACGAGATCTCGGAGACGTACATCTTCGCGCTGGCGTCGCAGGCGGGGATCGCGCTGGAGAACGTGCTGCTGTACGGCGAGGTCAAGACGCTGTTCGAGGGCTTCGTCAAGGCGGCGGTCACGGCGATCGAGTCGCGCGATCCGACGACGTCGGGCCACTCCGAGCGGGTCGCGCAGATGACGGTCAACCTCGCGGTGTCGGTCAACCAGACCGACTCCGGGCACTTCCGCGAGGTCCGGTTCTCGCGCGACGACCTGACCCAGATCGGGTACGCCGGGCTGCTGCACGACTTCGGCAAGGTCGGCGTGCGCGAGCACGTGCTGGTCAAGGCCAAGAAGCTGTACGAGCACGAGCGCGAGCTGATCCTGCAGCGGTTCCAGCTGATCAGGCGCGGCTACAAGATCGAGAGCCTGGAGTCCAAGGTCCGCTACCTGATGGAGGCGTCGCGCGAGCAGGTCGCGTCGCAGCTCGCCACGGTCGACGCGGAGATCGGCCGCAAGGTCGCCGAGCTCGACGACATCATCCGGTTCGTGCTGGCGTCGAACGAGCCGACCGTGCTCGATCACGGGGCGTTCGAGCGGGTGGCCGAGATCGCGGCGCAGTCGTGGCACGACGACGACGGGCGGGAGCTGCCGTACCTGACCTCGAGCGAGGCGGGCTGCCTGCAGATCCGGCGCGGCTCGCTCAACGACGAGGAGCGCCGGGAGATCAACCGCCACGTCGAGCACACCTACAAGTTCCTGCGCGAGATCCCGTGGAGCCGCACGCTGCGCGACGTCCCGGACATCGCGCGCTGGCACCACGAGAAGCTCGACGGCACCGGCTACCCCAACAGCCTGCGCGGCGAGCAGATCCCGATCCCGTCGCGGATGATGGCGATCAGCGACATCTACGACGCGCTGACCGCGAGCGATCGGCCGTACAAGCGCGCGATGCCGACCGAGAAGGCGCTCGACATCCTCGCCGCCGACGTCAAGCGCGGCCAGCTCGACGCCCACCTGTTCGAGGTGTTCATCGAGGCCCGGGTCTGGACGCTGCCGCCGCTCCGGATCTGATGCTCGACCTCGCCGTCGACGATGCGGCCCGCCTGCCGCCCGCCATGCGCCGCCGGCTGCGCACCGAGGTCGCCCGGATGATCCGCGCCGCCGCGCGCCGCGACGGCCGCGCCGACTACGAGGTCTCGCTCCGGCTGGTCGGCGACGCGCAGATCCACGCGCTCAACCGGGGCTACCGGCGCAAGGACCGGCCGACCGACGTGCTCGCGTTCGCGCAGCGCGAGGGCCCGGCCGGCGCGATCCACCCGGGGCTGCTCGGCGACATCGTGATCTCGGTCGACACGGCGCGCCGCCAGGCCCGCCACGGGCTGTACCGCGAGCTGTTGCACCTGGCATCGCACGGCCTGTGCCACCTGCTCGGCTACGACCACCGCACCGACGCCGAGGAGGCGGACATGAACGCGCGAGCGGCGGCGCTGCGCGTCGAGGCGCGGCGGCGAGGCCGGATCCGCCCGGCGTGAGCGCGCGGCGTACCGGGCGTCCGAGCCTCCGACCGGATCCGGACGGCCTCCGACGAGCTTGAGACCACGTGGAGAGCTACGGGTCCCCACACGTTGCGGCCGATCTGCCGGATCGATGATATGATCGTTCATATGAAACAGGTGCTCGTCCAGTTCGACGACCCGACCGCGGCGCTGCTCGAGCGCGTCGCGCCAGGTCGCAGCCGCAAGCGCTCGGAGTTCATCCGGCGCGCAGTGGCGCGTGCGCTGCTGGAGGAGCTCGAGCGAGGTACCAGGGCTGCGTACGAGAAGCGGCCCGACAAGCCCGCCACGTTCGATCCCGACGAGTGGGCGGCGCACGCCGAAGCCGTGCATCCGGTGGACGGCCCCCGCGGGCGGCGAGTGGCGCGTGGGGCCAAGGCCGGCCGGACTCGCGTGCGGCGGCGGGTTGCGCGGTGAAGCAGTACGAGATCTGGTGGGCCGAGTTGCCGGAGCCGGTGGGGACTCGCCCGGTGCTCTTGCTCTCGCGCGACGGGGCGTACCAGTACCTTCATCGCGTGCTCGCCGTGGAGGTAACGAGCCACCGGCGCGGGATTCCCCACGAGGTCGACCTCGGTGCACGCGAAGGCCTGCCACGGCGCTGTGTCGCAAACTTCGACAACCTTCGCACGGTGCCCAAGCAGGTGCTCCGCACGCTCGCCGGCCAGTTATCGCCGCGACGAGTGGTGGAAGCCAAGCACGCGCTCGGGCATGCACTCGGCTGGATCGAGCTCCTCTAGGTGACGGGGACCAGCGGCGACTGCGCGCGAGCCGCGCGGGCGTGGCTTGCTGCAGCGCTGGCCGGACACACGTTCACGGAGCGGCAACTCCTGGCATCCCGCGGCTGGCCCGCGACGCGTGCCGAGGCGCCTCGTCTCTGGAGGGTATGTCACGCCTTTCGAGCGCCATGCGCGCCGGTCTTGTCCCGTCCCTGTTCCTGTCCTGGTTCCTGTCCGGCAGCGCCGCCTGCGGCGATGATCCGATGCACGGCGGCTCCGCCGGACCCGGGCCCGATGCGTCGGTCGGCCGCGATGCCGGCGGCGGCGGCGGCTCTGGCTCCGGCAGCGGGTCCGGCAGCGGCTCCGGCTCCGGAGGCGGGACCGGCGGCCTGGTGTCCAACACGCCGGGCGCGGTGCTGGTCGACATCGGCGCGACGCCGAACGCGGTGCTGCTCAGCTCGAATGTCCTGCAGTCGCCCAGCGGGGGCGAGAGCTTCCAGGAGTGGCTGGGCGAGATGAAGAACGCCGGCTCGACGCTGCTGTGCCTCACCGAGGTCCACGTCACCCTCAAGAACGCCTCGGGCATCCAGGTCGCCGCGTTCGACAGCTTCGCCGACTCGGATCCGTACAGCGCGCTGGGCGGGACACTGACGATCCCCTGCCTCGCACCTGGCCAGATCGGTAGCTTCTACGACAACGGGTTTGTCGCGACGGCGGCGGATCTGTCGTCGGTGACGCGGATCGAGGTCGCGTTCGACCTCGACGATTTCCCCGGTCCGGTGCCGTCGCCGCACGCGCCGGTGTTCGCCACCCACGCCGAGATGTCGCTCGGCGAGTACGACGTCGCCGGCACGCTGACCGGGGTCGGCGGCTCGATCCACAACATCGGCATCACGGCCTATCCCCGCGACAGCCGCGGCCTGGTGCTCGCGCACCTGTTCGCGACCGATCTCGGCCAGCTGGATCCGGGCGCGACGTTCCTGTTCTCGACGATCGGCACGACGTCGGCGTTCACCGACTACCGGCAGTTCGCCGACTTCATCGACGGGCCCACGTCGCTGGCGCCGGCGACGCCCGCGGCGCTGGCGGCGACCGGACACGGCCAGGCCCTGGTCGCCGCCGCGGTTGCGCGCCGTGCGCATGCACAGGCCGTGCGCGAGCGCGCGAACCGCCGCCGCGGCCTGTGACGCGGATCCGGCGGTGACCGGGGTCCGCTTCACCGGTCGAACACCAGGAACTGAGGGAGCGGCCGTCGGGGAACGCGATCTCGGAACAGCTTGAAACTACTTCGAGATCAACAGGCTGCATCGCGATCGCCGGCGAGCCGCCGCCGGCGCGTTCCGGAGCTCCCGACAAAAACGTGCAGGACCGCTGTTCCGCTGTCGGATCTCGGCAGGTCGAGTCGCCCATTGAGCGTCGGGTCGGGCTCGGTCCGCGATCCGCGAGGGAGCTCAGGATGCAGAAGCGATGGATGGCGCTGGTTGCGACATGGACGACGCTGCTCGCGGGCAGTGCGCTGCTCGAGGCAGACGTCACGCAGCCGCCCGCGGTGCACGCGCCGGCAACCGCGGTCGGCCCGGTCGCGGTGGGCAACTCGTTCGTCATCGAGCCGCCCGTGGCACCGTTCGTCCGCGAGCTCGACGAGCGCGAGCGTCGCGAGCAGGTCCGGGACTGGGCCGTCCTCGGCACGATCGTGCGCCTGGGCGCCAGTCCACAGCAGGCGGCGGCGGCGACCTACGAGCTACCGCCCGCGCGCCTGCCGTACCTCGACGAGCTGTACAGCTTCGAGTACGGCCGCGGGCGCCGCGCCTATCTCGGCGATCGCGTGCTGCTGTTCCGCGATGCCAGCGATCCCGATCCGGTGGCCACGATCGGTCGGCTCGCGGACCGCGTGCGGATGGAGAGCGGTGAGCTGCCGGCGGCGATCGAGATCTACGTGGTGCACGATCAGCGCGATCGCGGCGAGATCGTCGTCGAGCGCACGCCCGACGTGTCGCGCGCGGCGCTGCTGTCATCCGCCTATGGCTACGTCGAGGGCGACGCCGGCGATCCCGCTGCGCTCGCGGACTGGCTGAGCCGCGCCGATGATCTGACGTACGTGCAGATCAGCCACGCAGGGCGGGTCTCGCTCGGCGGCCGGCGGTTCACCGCCACGCGGACGCCCAACCTCACCGTCGAGGACATCGCTGCGCTCTACCAGGCGCACGAGCTGCTCAATGGCCCGCGGCTCGGCGCACAGGCCAAGCTGCGCACGCTGCCGCCCAGGGCCCAGGCAGCGGCCGCCCACCTGGTGGCCCTCGTCCAGGCCGGTCCGGTCACGCAGCAAGCTGCCCACGCCGACGTCGCGATCCTCGCCGGCACGATGTCGCTGGACCAGGCGAAACAGACCTTGCAGGTTGTGGCCGAGGCTGCGGCGCCGGCGCGCGATCCGGGGTTCTCGCTCGATCCCGAGTGGCTTCCGCTGCCTGGCGATGTCAAGCATCCCCAGTTCCTGGTCGCGCTCCGCGCGTTCGCGGCGGATCCATGTCGCGAGCTGCGCGCGATGGCCGAGGAGGCCCGCGCGATTCTCGAGCAGGAGCCGGACGACACCCGCCGGACCTGGCGGGGTCGGCTCGCGACGAACCTACAGCATGCCGACAACGTACCCGACGAAGTCTGCGCGGAGATCCAGCGAACCGTGTCGCCGAAGATCCGGGAGGTCGCGGCCAAGCTCGAGGCCGCCGCCCCTTCGAACTGGGACGTTGCACTCGCGGCGTACTATCAGTTCCGAACGGAGTGGCAATCCAGACCGCAGGGGGGACCGGGCTGGAGAGCGGCGGTCGTGACCAGCGGTGCGCTTCGGTTCCGCGAGGCGAGCAGCAAGGTCCAGTGCGCGCGCTACGACGGCATCCCCGGGACACAGGTCGGAATGACGCTGTTCTACACCGACCTGCTCGCCAAGCTGTGGGAGTCCACCGATTTCGGGTTGTCCGCGCCGGTGGTCGAGGTTCCGGGCTTCCTGTCGACACCCCGGATCGACCTGCCTGCTGCGTTCCGCGCCGAGGTGGAGCTCAACCCGGGCACGCGGCTGTGGTTTGGTCCGCGGGCCAATCACGTGGCGCGCACCGATCCAGCGGGCGATGTCCGGTTCGCATTCGAGCACCGCTATAGCCGGATCTACGCCGCCGGCACCAACCCGGCGCAACCCGGCGTCGAGGTCGCGCCGGGCGAGGATTCGCGCCGCACGCTGGGCTGGTGGGATCGTCACTTCGACGACATCGCGGACTACGAGCCGCAATACCACCGGCAGAATCAGATCATGAAATGGTCGCTGATCACGGCGGCACTGGCCGACTCGGCGGCCGCGGCGTACCTGCGGACGACCCCCGTGGATGACGGCGCGACCTTCGCCAGCTGGCAGCAAGCGAAGTCCGGCGAGCTGAGATTCGCCGACGCACTGCCCCAGGTTCACCGCACGATCCCGGGCCGGGAGTGTCTTCCGATCCTCGCGTCCTACATGTTCCAGACCTTCGGAACCGACAGCTACATCAGCGGTGGCGTCAGCACGGCAGGCCTCGACGCCCCCCGGGCGGCGCCGGCGATCGATCCGGTGCGTCCACTCGGCAGCCGCAAGCCCTACGTCTCCGAGACCGGCGGGGCGGCCGCCCGGACCACGACGCGCGCGCATCCTGTGCTGGCGCGGACGAAGGTCGGGTTCGAGAATGCCGCTCGCGCCCCGACGAACACGGCGCAGAGGCGGGTGCCGCTCGGCGTACCGGGAGTCCGCTACGAGGCCGGGAAGACGCCGCGCGAGCTCGTCATTCGCGCGGGGCAGGGCAAGGACTCGATCGGCGATCTGGCGATCTCCGTCGAGCGCGGCCGCGTCCGCCAGCGCTGGGCGAGCGGCGACGTCGAGCGGGCACGCGGCGGCGAGCCGGCGACGATCGGGACGATCGAGGCGGCCGATGCGGTGACCCAGCGCGGTCACGCGGTCTTCGCTGCGCAGGCCTACGAGCGGCTGATCGCGAACCCGACCACACCGGACGACATCGCGCGGCTCGCGCTGGTCGACGCGGTTCACGGCCGGGCCACCGATCTGGCGGCCAAGCTCGGGCTGCTCGAGGCCCACCACGCCGGCTTGACGCCCGGAGCGCGTGGCGCGCTCGGCGCAGCCCTGGACCAGCTGGCGAGCCCCGCGGTCGCGCGGCGCGTCACCGACATGATCGAGCGCGGCGCGCCGCTCAGCGATGCGAGCGAGACCGTGTCGGCGGTCGATGGCCGCGTCATCGTCACGCGCGACATCGAGCCGAGCGTGGTGGCGGACGCGCACCTGGTCGACGCGACGGATCTGTCCAGCAGCAAGGTCTACATCGATGGCCGCGTGCTCGCCGCCCATGATGGCCTGCTGTCGGAGACCGGAGGGTCTGCGGCGCGCTGGCGGAAGGTCCGCAACGTGAAGATGTCCGAGCTCGACGCCAGCGCATTCGGTGCCGCTTCCGACCGGCCGGACGACCTGCCTGATCGGCTGCAGCTGCCGGATGGCAGGACGTTCGACGCGCCGCCGCCGCCGCGCGGCGGTGCTACGCCGGGCGTGCCGCACCTGCACATCCACCTGGTCGAGCAGTGCGACAGCGATCACAGGACGGCGACGACGAGCGATGATTGCCCCTAGCGCCAGCGACGGCGATCTCGACGCCCAGCTCGCACGCGCGGCGGCCGCGGAGTCCGCGGGCGAGCTCCGCCGCTCGCTCGGCCTGCTCACCCGCGCCATGGCGGCCGCGGAGTCCGGTGGCCGCAGATACCAGTACCTCCACGAGTGGCGCGCGCGGCTCGAGAGCTCGCTCGGGCAGCACGCCGATGCCGACGCGTCGCTCGTGATCGCGCGAGGGCTGGCACACGACGCGGGCTCGCGACACGGCGTGTTCCGCATGGACCTCGCGCGCGCGGAGGTCGCGATCGCAGCGCTGGATCTCGCACGCGCCGAGCAGCTGTTCGCCGGGCTGTGCGCCGATGACGAGGCGCTCGGCCCGGTCACCGCGGAGCGCTGCGGCGCGGTGATCGCCTGGCTCCGCGACCTGCGATTCCCGGACCGGCCGCAGCCCAACGTCGCGCTGGTGCGCGTGGAGACTGCGCTCACGCTCGTCGAGCTGTGGAGCGAGCGCGGCAAGTACCGCTCCGCCCTGCGGCTGATCGCGGCGATCGAGCGCGATCTGCCCGCGGCCGAGATCGCGATCCGGATCGATCAGGCGCGGTTGCGCGAGGTCGAGCTGCTGATCGAGGCCGGCGAGCTCCGGACCGCGCGCGAGCGGCTCGCGCAGCTGGCGCCCGCGGACGACGCGATCGATCGCACCCGAGCAGCGCTGGTTCGCGCGCGGCTCGGCCTGGCCGGTGGTGATATCGCCGACGCGGCGGGCTGCCTCGACGACCTCGCTGCCGCGCCGGACGGCGACCCGCAGCTGGCGACGTCGGCGACCGCCGCCCGCATCGCGATCCTCGCCGAGCTGAACCTGTGGCAGACCGCCGCCGATGTCGCGACCCGCGCGATCGAGCGGCTCGGCACCGGGCCGGCGGTGCAACCGCTCGTCGATCGCTTGACCCGGGCGCGGACCGCCGCGCGCGCCCGAGGCAGGTCGGTGCTCGCGCTGTGGGAGCTCGCGATCGCGCCGCGCGACGGGCAGGACGATGACACCGCGAGCAACGAGCTGCTGCGGCTCGACGTTCCGGTCGCCGCGCCGGCCCGGTTCACCGAGCGCTGGACGCGCCACGCCAACGAGGTGATCCTGGCGCTCGAGCGCGGCGATCCCACCGCCGCCGCACAGCATCAGGCGGCGCTCGAGGCGGCGACCGGCGGTGTCGAGTCGACCTACATCGCGGCGCGCGTCCGGCTGTCGGCCGCCCTGGTGGCCTACTGCGCCGGCCCGGGGCCCGCCACGTGCGAGGCGCTGCAGGCGATCGCCAGCGACCTGCACGCGATCGGGGCGCGCGGCGCCGAGGCGCAGGCCATGCGCTACGCAGCGTGGTCCGCGGCGAGGCAGGAGCGGATCGACGACTACGTCGCGCTCGCGCGGCGCGCGGCATCGCTCATCGAGGACATCGCCGGCGAGCTGCCGCCCGTGCAGCGCAGCCAGTACCTGCTGAACAAGTGGAACGGCCGCGACGAGTTCGTCGCCGGCCGGATGCGGGAGCTCCGGCACGACGACCAGACCGGTGTGATCACCGCGCGCAAGCGCGACGTCTGCCGGGCATTTCGCGAGATCGAGCTGCTCACCCACTGGCCCGTCGATCAGGCGTTCGGCGATCACGGCGCCGAGCTGCTGCTCCACGAGACCTCCGATGCACATGCGCGATGGGTTCACGAGCTGCAGGCGGCGTCGAGCCGGAGGCAGCTGCGCGGATTCCAGCTGCGCTCGCCGCTGAGCCTGTGGCGGCTGCCGCGGAGGACCCTGGTCCTTCACTACCACGTGCTGCCGGATCGCTCGTACCTGTTTCGCATGGTGCGAGGTCACATCGATGTCCGCGCCCTGCGGGTCGGCCGCCTGCAGCTCCAGTTCGACATGCGGCGCGCGGTCGGCGATCCCGAGCGGCTCCGCTGGCTCGCCAGCCACACCGGCATCGCCGAGGCACTCGAGGACTTTCCCGGCACCCGTCGCCTGGTGATCGTGCCGCACGATGCGATCGCCGGCGTGCCGTTCGCAGCCCTGCCGGTCGATGGCCAGCCCCTGTGCACGCGGCGCGTCGCGATCTCGCAGATCGACCGGCTCGAGCGGCTCCAGCGACGGCGCTGGTTCCGCAGGACGGGGCGCGGCGTCGCGATCGGCCTCGCGAGCTACCGGGGCAGCGGTGCCCCCGATCTCCCCGATGCCGAGCGCGAGGCGCGCACGGTCGCCGCCGTGCTGGGCGGCGACGCGCTGGTCGGCGATCGATCGACGTGCGACGCCATGCGCTCGGCGCTGCGTGATGCCGCGTGGGTCCACGTCGCGGCGCACGGCGCGATGCACGCCGCGGATCCGGCGGGCAGCGGGATCCTGCTCCGCGACGGCGCCGGATACCGGACGCTGGCGCTGCGCGAGCTACGCCGGATCGAGGCGGCGCGGCCCTGGCTGGTGACGCTGGCTACCTGCCGCTCGGCAGACGCGCCCGTGCTGCCGGGTGGCGCGCGGATCTGCATCCCGAGCGCGCTGCTCGATGCCGGCGCGCGCGGTGTGATCGCTGCGCTGTGGCCGATCGACGACGCACCGTCGGTCGCCCTGATGGAAGCGCTGTACCGGCGGCTGCGCGACGAGCGGCCGGCGGCCGCGCTCGCCCGGATGCAAGCCGAGCTGCGTGATCGCCCCGCCCACGAGTGGGCCGGTCTGGTGTTCTACGGCAACGATTGATGGTGGCCGGCCGGCTGGACCGCTGATCCAGGATCGGGGTCAGACGTCGAACAGCAGGAACTTGAGGTAGCGGCCCTCGGGGAACGCGGGGAGCACCGGATGGTCGGAGGCAGCGCCGGCGGCGGCGCGCAGCCGGAGGGAGGCGGCCGGGGCGAGTCCGGAAACCTGATCGAGCAGGTCAGCCTCGGTGATGTGGCTGGAGCACGAGGCGAGGGCGAACCGGCCGGTGGGCGCGGTGACGGCGAGCGCGGCGGCGGCGAGCTTGCGGTAGGCGGCGAGGGCGGCGGGGCGGGTGCGCTCGCTGGGCGCGAAGCTCGGCGGGTCGGCGATGACGAGGTCCCAGCGGCGGCCGGCCCGGGCGGCGCGGGTGAGGAAGTCGAACGCGTCGGCGATGACGGGCTCGTGGGCGCCGGCGGGCAGGCCGGACAGCGCGAGGTTGCGCTCGAGGCCGGAGATCGCGGGCGGGGCGAGGTCGACCGAGGTGATGCGGGCGGCGCCGCCGAGCGCGGCGTGGAGCGAGAAGCCGCCGGTGTAGGCGAACAGGTTGAGCACGGTCTGGCCGGCGGCGTGGCGGCGGATCGTGCGGCGGTTGTCGCGCTGGTCGAGGAAGAACCCGGTCTTCTGGCCGGCGCGGACGTCGACCGCGAACCGCGCGTCGTCCTCGGCGATGACCAGCTCGGCCGGCGGGTCGCCGCGCACCGCCTCGCCGGGGGTGGTCGCGCCGCGGCGGCGGTCCCCGCGCAGCCAGGCGTGGGCGAGGCTGGCGCCGCCGCGCTCCAGGCCGGCGAGCACGTCGGCCAGCCGCGGCCGCCAGAACGCGGTCGCGGCGGCGCCGTCGAACACGACGACCGCGGTCGTATCGTAGGCGTCGACGACGAGGCCCGGGCAGGCGTCGGCCTCGCCGTGGACCAGGCGGCGGCCGGTGCAGCCGGCGAGCAGCGGATCGCGGGCGCGGCGGGCGGCGGCGGCCTCGGCGCGGTCGCGCGTCCAGGCGGCGTCGAGCGCGACGCCGGGCGGCCCCACGACGCGGGCGCGGATCGGCGAGCCGGGGTCGGCGAACGCCACCGCGACGTCGCCCTCGGTGTCGGCGATCGCGATGACGTCGCCGGCGGCGACGCCGCGCGGCAGGGCGGCGATCGCGCGGTCGTAGATCCAGGGGTGCCCGGCCCGGATCCGGTCGCGCAGCGGCTTGGTCAGCCGGACGGTAGGCCCGATCGACCCGGCTCGAGTCACTTCAGCTGCGCGTCGACCAGCTGGTACTTGTGCGAGAACTTGTTGAGCACCTGGACGACGCCGGTGTTGGGGTACAGCCACATGAAGTTGATCCAGTCGGCGGGCAGATCCGACGGCTTGGGGTCGGTCTGGTGATCGAGGGTGACGCGGCCGGTGATGGTGATGGCGAGCTTCTCGGCGAGCGTGTAGAGGCCGATCTTGGTGTTGACCGACTCGGGCTGCGCCGGCTGGAACTTGCGCTCGAGCTCGAGCTTGCCGCTGTCGAGCTTGGCGCCCGAGCCCACGAACGCGGTGCGGGTGAAGTGCGCGACGATGTCCTCGCGCCACGCCGAGTCGCTGATCACGCCGGCGGCCAGCTTCCAGGTCGTGTCCTTGGGGCGCTCGAACTGGTCGAACGCGATGCCGAAGTAGCCGCCGGGCTCGCCGGCGAAGAAGAAGCTGTCGGGCGAGATCTCGAACTTGGTCTTGCTGCAGGTGATCGTGCTGTTGATCGTCCGCTCGTCGAGGACGTGCTTCTTGGGGTCCTTGCTGATGTCGGCGGTGGTCTTCTCCTCGAGGTGGACCACGGTCTCGTCGCCCTTGGCCTCGATCGACTTGACGGTGATGATGATCGTGCCGGGTTCGGACGGCAGCAGCTTGACGAGCTCGGGGGGCGGCTCCGTACCGGACGCGACGAAGCCGTAGGTCCACTGGTTGCCCTCGACGAGCGGCAGGATCTTCGCGCCGCAGGCACCGGGGGTCTTGCCGGTGGGGCCCTTGGCGTACTCGACCTTCTTGGCCTGGGCGGCCCCGGCCCGCTTCTGAGCGTGAGCGGAAGACACCGCGGCCACGGGCCAGAGGGGCCAGAGGGGCCAGAGGGGCAAGACCAGGGTCAGCGGAACGAGGGCGGCGCCGAAGATTCGCACCCTTGGTTCATACGGCACCAGCGCGGCGAGGTAAAGCCGCGATGGCTCACAGGGTGATGCGCGCCCATGCGATCGGGCGTCGCAAGGCCGGACCGGGGGGCCGGTGGGCTGGGTGGGAGCGTGAGCGTGATCCTCGCACGGCAGCGCCGGACGGACGGCTTGCCCGAAGCTGCCACGTACGAGTGGCCGGCGCACCGGTGGCCGCTCCCCGGCGCTCGCGCCGCGCCGATCAGCGCTCGCGGTTCTCGCGCTGGGCGCCGTAGACGCAGTTGGCGTCGTTGGTGCCCTCGCACATCTTCTGGATCAGCGCGCGGAACCGATCGTCCTTGCGCATCTCGGCAAAGTCCGGGTCGAGCGGCTGCTTGCGGCCGAGCAGCTTGTCGATGTGCGCCTCGACGTCGGCGTGCTTGGCGGGGTGCGGCCGCATCTGCAGCAGCCGGGTCAGCAGGTTGATCGTGCACTGGTAGCGGCCGATCGTCGCGTACGCGGCGGACAGGCTGTAGGTGGCCTCGATGTTGTACGGATCGGCGCGCAGCGCCGTGATGAAGTCGTCGACCGCCTGGGTGATCATGTCCTCGCGGGTCGCGCGGGTGACCTCGGCGCTCTGCGCGGTGCGCAGCTTGGACCGGCCCTGCTCGGCGAGCCGGTTGCCCTCGGGGATCGACCGCTCGTCGAAGCTGAGCGGCTTGGGCTCGCGGCCGGGGTCGACCGGGTCGCAGTCCTTCTGGGTCGCGGCGGTGGCCTTGGCCTTGGGTGCCTCGGGCTCGGGGCGCAGCGGGGGCGGCGGCGGGGTGATGGTCTCCTGCGAGTGGCAGGCCGCGCCGGACAGCGCAAGGCCGAGCCCGACCGCGAGCCTGAGCCCGACCAGGGACCGACGGCGCGCGGTCATCGGCCCACCGCCGTCATCGCGTCCTTGCGGTAGTGCCGGAACCACAGGTTGTTGTCGCCGATCGAGTCGATCTCGGCGTTCGCGGTCCGCGAGAACTTGGGGTTGGTGGCCAGCTTGGCGAGCCGCTTGAGCATCGCGAGCGCGCACCCCTTGCGATAGACCTTGTCGTAGGCGAGCGCGAGCTTGAGCGTCGCGGCGGCGTTGTACGGGTCCTTGATCAGGGCGTTGCGGAACTTGTCGATGCCCTCGCGGATCAGGCCGGCCTGGGCGGTCGGATCGCTGGCCTTGTCGGAGTTGGCGATCGCGGTGGTGCCCTGATCGGTCAGCTCGCTGGACACGTTGCTCTGCGGCCGGGCGGTGCGGGGATCGGCCTGGAAGTCGGCGGTGCACTCGTCGACCATCTTGACCGGCGCCTCGACGATCGGCTCCTCCTTGGGCGGCTTCTTCCGGACCGGCGTCGTGAGCTTCTCCGGCTTGCCACCGTACAGCGGCTCGCAGCCGGCGACGCCGCCGCCCAGAACTCCGATCGACCCGAGAACAAAGACCCACCGCGCAAGGCTCACGCCAAGGCGTGCCCCGATGAAACCGCTGACCATGGCCGGACGGTAGCGCGACGAATCCGCAGATTCAACGACCGCGGCCTAGGCGATAGGATGAACCGGCAGCATGAACCGCAGGATCGGCCGCAGGAACGGAGCGACCGCGGACAGCATCAGGCCGCCCGCCAGCGCCGGCCGCAGGATCCACGGGCCGAGGGCGCCGAGGCCACCCGAGGCGACCGAGGACGCGGCGTCGGCGCCGGCGATCGCGAGGGTCAGGGCGCCGGCCGCCCCGAGCGCCAGCACGCCCCAGGTCCGGAGTCGGACCAGGCCGCGCAGGCCGGCGGCCGCGAGGACCACGGCCGCGAGCGAGACCACCGTGGTCGCCGAATCGGGCCTCGGCATGAACGCGTAGAGCAGGATGAACGGCAGGCTGACCCCGGCGCGGATCACCGAGCGGCCGAGCCGCTGGACCGCGCTGTCGTCCATGTGGAACTTCTCGCGCCACGCCGCCTGGCCGTCGTACGGCTGGCTCATCGCCTCGCCCCACAGGAACACGGTCGCCGCCAGGTGGGTCCCGCCGATGAACAGCAGGATCGGCTCGGCGCCGATCTGCCACATGCCGACGGCGGCGGTGATGACGCCGTACAGCCCGACCCCGACGGCGTACCACCGGGCCCAGAAGTAGCCGGCGACCAGCGCAAAGAACGCCAGGAAGTAGACCCCGGAGATGGCAGCGAATGCCTTGGTGAAATCCGGTGCCAGCTGCGAGAACGCCATCACGCCGTAGAGCAGGAAGTAGAAGGCCATGATGGCCGCCGCCAGGGCGCGCCGTTCGCCGACGAGCTTCATATCCTCCACTATAGCGTGGGCCCGGGGGCTGTCACTTCCTGGGTGGCGGATTGGGGAACGACTTCTGGACGATCAGTCGGAAATGTTGGTAGCCAGCCTCTTTCTGCTTGGCCGAGAACAGCACGGCCATGAGCAGGTGGTAGGGGGTGGTGCGGTCCGCGATGATCAGCAGCTCGGCCGGCGGCGCGCGGGCCGGGTCGTAGCCGGGCTGGCGCTGGCGGACGGTCTCCTCCTCGCGGTGGAGCGCGGCCAGGTACTGGGTGAACCGGGGGATCTTGGCGTCGATCGCGCCCTGCTCCTTCTCGCCGGCGTCGACGTCGCCGTTGGACACCGGCACGATCGTCTTGGCGTCCTTGCCGCTCGCGACGACGATCCCGGTCTTGGTGATGACCACCGTCGTCGCGCTCTCGGGGAGCTCGTCGGCGGTCAGCGACCTGGGCAGCGACACCGTGCCGGCGAGCAGCTGGGTCGCGCTGACCGCCGCCTGGTAGATGAAGGCGACCAGCAGGATCGTCATCATGTCCATCATCGGCATGATGTTGAGGTGGCGAATCTCCTCGCCCTCGGGGACCCGGCCCACCGCCTTGCGGATCAATCGGCGCGCTTCGCGCTGCGTGAACGCCATCGCTATCCTTCAAATCCCGTCGAGAACTGGATGTCGGGGAACAGCGCCATCTTGCTGGGGTCGTAGATCGCGCGCGCGGTGTCGTACAGCTTGCCGTCGGGCGAGATCGGATCGGGCGCCTGCTTGAGCGCGGGGTCCTCGGTCGGCAGCGCGCACGGGGTGGGCTCCTTGCCGAAGTCCGGCAGCTTGCAGCGCATCGCCGCCATGATCGACACGATCGTCGAGTACGGGGTGTCGCCGTCGGCCTGCAGCACGGCCGGGTAGGTGTCGCTCTTGCGCGGCCGGCCGGCGTAGCGCCGGCTCGCGATCTCGAACAGCGCGGCGTTGAGCGCGCGGTAGTCGAACACCGGGGCGGACTCCTCGTGGCTGGCGGCGCACTTCTGGCTCGCGGAGTCGCACAGGTTGGACTCGCACATGTACGCGCCGTCGCACGCCTCGCCCTCGCGGCCGGTGCGCAGCAGCACGAGCTTGGGCTGCTTGGTCGTGCCCTCGAGGCCGGACAGCGACCACAGCACGACGCGATCGCGCGCGACCGAGACGAACAGCTTGAGCGGCTGGTCGTCGGGGCTGGTCGCCGGCGACGCTGTGGCCGGCGCGGTGTCGGCCTTGCGGTCCGGCAGCGTGGTGTTGATCTGCACCAGGATGAGCCCGGCCGACACCGAGGCCAGCAGGAACAGCATCAGGTTGGTGACCATGTCGAGGTACGGGATCAGGTTGAGCTCGCCGCTCTCGAGCTCGTCCTGCTCGATCAGATCCTCGCGCCGCTTGATCGCGGCGCGGGTCTTGGAGCGCACTCTCTGGGCGGAGTACTCCATCGCTACGCCGTGGGCGACTCGTGCTCGTCGTCGGTGGGTGCGGCGGGGGCGCGGCTCTGCGCGGCGGCGCCGCCGTCGGCCAGCAGGTTCTCGAACCGCAGGCTGAACGCCTCGAGGTCGGCGACGACCTTCTTCATCGCGCCCGACAGCAGCAGGTGGGCGACCATGCAGATCAGCGCGATCGTGAGGCCGAACGCGGTATTGTACATCGCCTCGGAGATGCCGTCGGCGAGCTGCTTCTGGCGGTCGGCCGGGTTGGCGTTGCCGATCGAGGCGAAGGTGTGGATCAGGCCGGTGATCGTGCCGAGCAGACCGATCAGCGTGACGATGTTGGCGAGCGACCACAGCGCGCCGATCCGGGTCTTCACCTCGGGCAGCGTGTCGGTCATGGTCTCCTCCATCGCCTGCGCGACGGCGGCCTCGCCGCGGTGCAGCCGGTTGAGCCCGGCCTTGGCGACCCGGGCGACCGGCGCGGTGGTCGCGTCGCACAGCTTCTTGGCGCGGTCGACGTTGTTGGCCGACAGCAGCTTGCGCAGCTGCTCCAGGAACGCCTTGGCGTTGAGGTGGCCGCGGCCGAGGAAGTAGATCGCACGCTCGACGATGAGGCCGATCACGACCGCCAGGAACACCGTGTTGAGGAGGAAGAACGGGCCGCCCTTCTGGAAGACATCGCTTAACCAGCTCATCGGTCGATTTGCCTCCGCGCGCGAGGGCACACCCCCGAGCGGCACTTGGGACTGTTGTAGCGATAGACTGCGAAATCCGTCAAGCAAGCTCTCGGCGAAATCCAGTGAATTAACAGGGACTTGCTTGCGATGGTGGGCGGGGCTTGCGGCACGGGTCAGTGGTTTGGAGCACCGGCGTTGATCCAACGTTCAATCGCATCGAGCTTTTGACAGCACAAAGTGGGCGTGCCGGGGGGGGCGGGCATGAAGCCGATGTCGCCGGGCGGCGGGCTGCCGGGCGGATTCGCCATCGCCGGCGCGAGGTCGCGCAGCATCAGCATGAGATAGCTCGCCGTGACATCGTTGGGTACGACGAGCATGCGCGTCCGGTCGATCTGCGACGACACGCCCACGAGGTGATCGTGGCTCACGCCGGCGCGGAGATCGAGCTTGCCCTGGTCGGTCGCGCTGTCGTGGCAGCCGGCGAAGTTGCAGGACAGTGCAAAGATCTTCTGCTCGATGAACGCGAGATCGGAGTGCATCGTGGCGTCCATGCACGGCTGCGATGTGGTGCTCACCACGCACGCCCGGCTTCCCCCGTCGCTGCTCGGGGTCGACAGGTCGGGGTTCTCCAGCGAGATCCGGCAGCCCCCGAGCAGGGGAAAGACCAGGCTGGCGATCGCGACAACGCGAAGCATGGCGGGAACCTAGCACGGGGGGCGGGGGCCCCCGGAGGGCGGGCGATCCGCCCGGACATCGATCACAGGCCGGCACATCGCGGCACGATCGCCCACGCCGCGTCGAAGCGCGCGGGCGCGCAAACCGCGTACAGCGCGCAGCGTCACCTCGGCGGGACCGGGAGCACCGGCGCCGGCACCAGGTCGTCGAACGCGCGGATCGCCGGGCCGGTGAGGAACTTCCCGGGCAAGGTGCCCCGCACGAACGGCATCCACACCGCCTCGGTGGACGGGCCGGTGGGATCGCCGCTCCACGGTTCGACCCGTGCAAAGCTCACGTTGGGCGGCACGGGGAAGTCGCGGACGGGCGTGCGGGGATGCGCCTTCTGCATGAAGTCGAGCCAGATCGGCACCGCGACGCCGCCCCCGGTGATCTTGTCGCCGATCGGGGTCGAGTCGTCGCGGCCGATCCAGACCGAGCCCAGCAGGTCGGTGGTGAAGCCGTTGAACCAGACGTCGCGGTAGTTCGCCGAGGTGCCGGTCTTGCCGGCGATCGGCCGGCCGAGCTGGGCGGCGAACCGCGCGGTGCCGCGCGCCACCACCCCCTTCATGAGGTTGATCACGACGTAGTCGACGTCGGGCGAGACCACCTGCGGGCCCGGCGGCTCGTGGCGCAGGTCCTCGATGACGTTGCCCGCGGTGTCGGTGACCAGGTCGAAGAACCGCGGGGTGATCCGGCGGCCGCCCGCGGCGATCCCGGCGTAGCCGGACGCGACCTCGAGCGGCGTCAGGTCCGGGGTGCCCAGGCTGATCGAGATGTGGCGCGGGATCGGCGAGGTGACGCCGTAGCCGCGCAGGATCTCGATGATGCGGTCGAGCCCGACCGAGACCGCGAGCTGGACCGAGATCGTGTTGAGCGAGTAGGCCAGCGCGGTCATCAGGGTGACGTCGCCGAGGTACTTGTTGTCGTAGTTCGCGGGCGTCCACACGCCGGTCGCAGTGGTGACCGAGAACGGGCCGTCGACCAGGTGGTCGACCGGGGTCTTGCCGGCCTCGAGCGCGGCCGAGTAGATGAACGGCTTGATCGACGAGCCGACCTGGCGCTTGGCCTGGGTCGCGCGGTCGAACTGCGACGTGGTCCAGTCGTAGCCGCCGACCAGGGCCAGCACGCGCCCGGTGGTCGGCTCCATGACGATGAACGAGCCCTGCAGCGCCGGGCGCTGCGCCAGCACGACCTGGTTGCCGTCGGGGGACAGCCGGACCGGCAGGACATCGCCGGGCGCGACCGGCTTGCCGGTCTTGCCGTCGCGGAACGCGCGGACGTCGCGGGCGTCGGCGTCGATCAGCGCCATCCGCCGGGGGCCGAGGTCGACGGTGACGCCCGCGCCGCTGCGCGGCAGGTCGACGACCAGGGCGGCGTACGCCTGCTCGGGCAGGACCTGGTCGGCGACCGCCGTGACGTCGTCGGTCGGGCCGCTGATCGGGTGGGCCGGTCCGCCGGTCCACGCGCCGCGCGCGGCGGGCTGGACCGCGCCGATCGGGCCGCGGAACCCGAGCTTGCGATCGAGCGCCTCCAGGCCGCGGCGCATCGCGCTCTCGGCCGCCGCCTGCATCCGGGTATCGAGCGTCGAGTAGAACTTCAGGCCGCCGCGGAACAGGTCGCGGTTGCCGTAGCGCAGGGTCGCGAGCTGGCGGATGTGCTCGACGAAGTATGGCGACGCCAGGTGGTTGAGGTCGCTCTCGTCGACCAGCGCGATCGGCTCGGCGAGCGCCGCCTCGTACTCGGCGTTGGAGATGTACTGGTCGTCGCGCATGTGGCCGAGCACGTAGCGCTGGCGCTCGCGCGCGAGCTGCATGTTGCGGTGCGGCGCGTACTTGGTCGGCGACGCGACCAGCCCGCCGAGCATCGCGGCCTCGGCGATCGTGAGGTCCTCGACCTCCTTGCCGAAGTAGGTCTGGGCGGCGGCGCCGACGCCGTACGCGCCGTGGCCGAGGTAGACGTGGTTGAGGTAGATCGACAGGATCTCGGCCTTGGTCAGCTCGCGCTCGAGGCGGACCGCGAGGATCAGCTCCTTGGCCTTGCGGCGGTACTTGCGCGATCTGCGCTCCCTGGCGTACTCGGCCGGCGTCAGGCCGAGCGCGCCGATCTGCTCCTCGCCGACCAGCAGGGTCTGCTTGATGATCTGCTGCGTGATCGTCGAGCCGCCCTGCTTGATGTTGCCCTCGGACCGGAAGTTGGTGACCGCGGCGCGCACGATCCCGAGCAGGTCGAAGCCCTTGTGCTTGTAGAACCGGCGGTCCTCGGCGGACAGGAACGCCGCGGGGACGTTTGGCGGCATGCGATCGAGCGCGACGATCTGCCGGTTCTCGATCGAGAACCCGCCGATCTCCTCGCCGTCGGACGACAGCACGACGCTCTTGCGGCTCGGCTGGTAGTCGAGCAGCTGCGACAGGTCCCCGGGCAGCTCGTCGTTGATGGTCTGGACGGCGTAGTACAGCGCGGCGGCCGCGAACGACGCGCCGTAGATCGCGAGCAGGAAGCCCAGGCGCAGCACCGACACGGTGCGCAGCCGCCTGCGGCGCTTGCGGGGGATCGCGGGCTCGGCCACGGTATGCTGGAAGTCTATGAGGTCCCGGCGATGGCTGCACGCGACGCGGCTGGGTGCGGCGCTCGCCGTCGCTGCCGGGGCTGCGCTCGCTCCCGCGGCCTCCGGAGGTCCGGCCGGACCAGGCCCGACCGGGGCGCCGGCGCCCGGGGCCTCGGGCCGCCCGGCGGCCAGGCCCGCGGCGGGTGCGCCCAGGCCAGCCGGGAGCTCGGCGGTGGAGTCGGCCGACGTGCCGGGGTGGGCGCCGCCGCCGCCGCGGTTCGCGGTCGCGCCGTTCGAGAACCGCTCCAGCGTCCGGGCGTTCGACTGGCTGGTCGCCGGCGCGCCGTTCGAGATCAGCGAGAAGACCGAGGCGGTGCTCGGCCTGGAGCCGACCGGCGGGCCGCTCCACGTCGGCGGTCTGCCGGTCGAGCCCGACGTCGCGCCGGTCGCGGCGTTCGCGGCCGGGCGCGCCGCGGGGTTCGTGATCACCGGCTGGGTCGACCGGCCGAACTGGCAGCTGCGGATCGACCTCACGCTGTGGAAGGTCACCGGCCCGGCGGCGGTGGTCGCCGCCGAGGCCCAGCGCACCGGCGACGTCAAGGCGTACCACCAGCTGCTCGGTGAGGCGCTCGGCGAGGTGTGGGCCAAGGGCGCCGGCCTCGCGATCGACGACGCTCACGGCCGGGCGCTGCAGCGCGCGCTGGCGGTCGACCTGTACGCGGTGACGCTGATGGGCCGCGGGCTCGGCCACCTGATCGGCGCGCTGCCACCGGCGACGCCGCCGCCGGTCCACCCGGGCAGCGCGGGCAGCGGATCGGCCGCCGGGCCGGCCGGCCAGGTCGACGTCAAGGCGGCCGAGCACGACCTCGAGCGCGCGGTGTTCAGCGATCCGAAGTGCTTCGAGGCGCAGCGGCTGCTCGGCGAGCTCTACCGCGCGGCGCCGGGCGATCCCAAGGCGGCGGCGCGGGCGCTGGCCAAGTTCAACTATGCCAACGACCTGGCGCCCGACGACATCGCGTCGCTGCGCGCGGCGGCGGCGGGCGCGGCCGAGGCCGGCAAGCACGAGCTCGCGCTCGAGCTGTTCCGCCGGCTGGTGACCCGGCGGCCGTGGGATCTCGACGCGCGCTACGAGCTCGGCGCCGCGCTGTGGCGCACCGGCGATCCGGCGGGCGCGCAGAAGCAGCTCGAGCAGGTCACCGCGCACCGCCCCGATCACCTCGCGGCCCGCCGCGTGCTGGTGCTGATCCACGCCTCGCGCAGCGACACGCCGCGGCTGGTCGCCGAGCTCGAGGCGATCGCGGCGCGCGCGCCCGACGACCTCGAGACCAAGGCGGACCTCGCGTCGGCGTACGCCGCGCTGGCGCGCTGGGACCGGGCGATCACGGAGCTCGAGGCGATCGCGCGGGCGCGCCCGACCGACCTCGCGCTCCACGTCCGGATCGGCGACGTCCACCGCCGGCGCAACGACCTCGACGGTGCGCTCGCGTGGTACGCCCGGGCGGCCCGGCTGGCGCCGGAGTCGAGCTGGCCCGGGTTCGCCGCGGCACAGGCGCTGTTCGACGCCGGCAAGCTGACCGAGGCCGGGCGCGCCTACCTGGCGCTGCAGCGCTACCGCGACGACCTGCCGGCCGCCGAGCACGCGCTCGGGGTGATCGCGCTGCTCCAGCACCGCCCCGACGACGCCGCGTGGTACCTGCGGCGCGCCGCCCAGGGCGCTCCGCGCAGCGCACCGACCTGGCGCGCGCTGATCGCCGCCGAGCTCGCGCGCAAGGACGCCGCGATCGCGGTCCGCGACGCCGCCGCGGCGCTGCCGAGCTGGCCGCGCGACGCCCCGCTGCACTACCTCGCCGGGGTCGCGCACGCGATGCTGGGCGAGCGCGACGAGGCGCGCACCGAGCTCGCCGCCGCATCGGACGCCGATCCGTCGCTCGCCGCGCCGCGCGCCGCGCTCGGGGCGCTCGACGCCGGCGCCGCGGTCACCGTGCAGTTTGCGCCCGAGCTGGTCCGGCCGTGGGGCGATGCCGAGGCGGTCGGTCAGGCGCTCGATCACTACGCGGCGGTCGGGCAGGCGATCGCCGATGCGCGCGCTCGCTACCAGCGCGGGCTGTACGCCCTGCTCGGGGCGCTGGGCCGCGGCCCGCACGCGCGGCCCCGCGCCGAGCCAGTGCGGCGCTGCCCGATCGCGCACATCGCCGGGACCTGGGCCCAGGCGCAGCGCGAGCTCGACGCGATCGTCCGGCTCGGCGTCGACCTGGAGGCGACCTGGCGGTTCATCGCCCGCCACGACGAGGCCGGGGCCACGGCGGGCCTGCTGCCCAACGCGCGCACCCAGGTCGGGGCCGCGCGCAAGTCGTACCGGGTCGCGCTGGCCGACCTCGGGGAGCTGCGCGCCGAGTGGGGCAGGGCGCTCGGCCCCGAGCTCGCCGCGGCGGGCTGCACCGATCGCCTGCTCGCCGCGGCCGCCGCCGACCCGACCCGCTACCGGGTCGCCGAGGACGACCAGCCCGAGGCGATCCCGACCACCCAACCGCCGCGGCCGCGCGCCCGCGCCACGTTCTACGTCGACAACTCGCGGTGCCGCGATCCGGTGGAGGTGTGGATCGACGGCGCACAGCTCGGCCAGGTCGCGGCCGGGCGGCGCAGCGCGCTGGTCGCCGACGGCGGCGAGCGCACGCTGTGCCTGCTGGTGCCGGGCGGCGCGCAGTGCGGCGACCGCGGGACGGTGCGCGAGGTCTATCTGCACGACGGCTGGTCCGTTACGATGCATTGCCTGAAGTGAGCCTCGTGACCATGACGCGAACCGGAGCCCCGTCGGGCGTGCAGATGCCGCAGCTGGTGTTCGCCTCGCCGCGCGCGCTGCCCCGCGCCGACCGGCTGCACGGCCGGGTCGTCGTGCTCGACGTCGCGTTCGCCGCCACGATCGGCAGCACGGTGTCGTTCGAGCTGGTCACCCTGCCGTTCATCACCGCGCTCGGCGCGCGGCTCGCCGCGTGGGTCGACCACCACGATCACGAGAAGCACGCGCAGTTCGAGACCGACCCCCGGTTCGTGCTCGCGACCAAGGCGCAGCACGGCGCGTGCCCCGAGATGGTGACCCCCGAGCTGGTGCGCCAGACCGGCCCGATCGACTGCATCTGCACCCACGTCGACCTCGACGGGCTGTACGCCGCCGCCAAGTGGATCCTCGGCGGCAAGCAGCCGTACCCCGGCGCCGACGACGACGCGCGCGCGGTCGACACCCGGGTCGGTACGCCGGGGCCGATCGCGGTCCGCATCGATCGCGCGCTGCGCGCGAGATCGCGCGACGACCAGGTCAAGCGCGGCGTGGTGCAGTTCCTGGTCGGCGGTCTCCAGCCCGGGGTCCACGACCAGGTGATCGACGACGCCGCCGCCGAGTTCGAGCGCCGCGACCATGCGACGCGCGAGCTCGCCCAGCGCTTCACGATCCGCGGCCGGGTCGCGGTGGTCGACACCGCGGGCAGCCAGGGCGCGTTCGACAAGACCGACCTCCTGCTCGCCGGCCAGGCCCGCGCGCCGGTGTCGATCGTGCGCGACTCCGGCATGCTGACGATCGCCGCCGCGTTCGACTCCGGGTGGGACTTCGTCGAGCTGTTCGGGATCGGCGGCGGCATGCCGACCCGGGTGACGATTCCGGAGCAGCGGCTCGACGACGTGATCACCCGGATCAACGAGGCACCTGCGCCGGTGCCGCGGCCGGCGCGCAGCGAAGAGTGAAGCACCCCCCGGGGCGGGTATGCTAACGGTTAGTATGTCCACCGAACGGCGGTCGCTTCCTGTCAACGGTGAGTCGCGATCGCGGGTCGATGTCGTGGCCGATCAGCTGCTCGACCTCTACCTCGATCCCGACGCGAACGAGATGCAGCACATCGGCAGCTACGTGCTGCCGAGCGAGCTCGAGGTGGCGTCGATCGTCGAGCAGTGTCGCGCGCTGCTGTTCCCGGGCTACGCCGGGCCCGACGTCGATCGCGGTGCGCCGAGCGCGCTGCGCGACGTGATCCGCGCCCGGATCATCGAGCTCCGGCTCGCGCTGCACCGCCAAGTCTATCGCGCGCTGCACCACAAGCGCCAGCAGGAGCTCGGCCGCTCCGACCTCGAGTGCGTCGACTGCGCGGCCCGCGCCGAGTCCATCACCGACCGCTTCCTCGGCCGCATCCCCGAGCTGCGCCGGCAGGTCCGGCTCGACCTCCACGCCGCCTACGAGTGCGATCCGGCGGCGACCGGGGTCGACGAGATCCTGCTGTGCTACCCCGGGACCTACGCGATCACCGTGTACCGGATGGCACACGTCCTGCTGCGCGAGGGGGCCTTGGTGATCCCGCGCATCATGACCGAGCTGGCCCACCGCCGGACCGGGATCGATATCCACCCCGGCGCCGACATCGGGGCCTCGTTCTTCATCGACCACGGCACCGGCGTGGTGATCGGCGAGACCACGCTGATCGGCGAGCGGGTCCGGATCTACCAGGGGGTGACCCTGGGCGCCTTGACCGTCCCGCAGGGCGAGACCCGGCCAACTCCCGGGCAGCGCAGACATCCCACGATCGAGGACAACGTGGTGATCTATGCCAACGCGACCATCCTCGGGGGCGACACCGTGATCGGTAAAGCCGCGGTGATCGGCGGAAATGCGTTCGTGACCATGTCGGTCCCGGCGGGGACGAAGGTTCCGGGGTCGAGCCGGACCCAGCGCCCGACGGCCGAGCTCCGGGGCTAGCCGGGGCGCCCGGCGCCGCCGCCGGGGGGGCCATGCGCTCTCGTTGCCTGTGATCGCCGCGGTCGTGTTAGAGTTTTTCGGCCGCGATGCCTGAAGAAGCGCGCCCGCGAACCAACACGCGATTGCGCGGAGAGCCCCCGCCCGGGCTGCAGTTCACCGGGGAAGAGGGCCGGCAGCGGATCGGCCGCTACGAGGTGATCAAGACGATCGGCAAGGGCGCGATGGGCGTGGTCTACAAGGCGCGCGATCCGCTGCTCGATCGCGTCGTCGCGGTCAAGACCATCATGTCGCCCCAGGGCCAGGGCCGGCGGGTGCGCTCGGCGTTCCTCGAGCGGTTCCAGCGCGAGGCCAAGGCCGCGGCCAAGATGCAGCACCCGGCGATCGTCACGATCTTCGACGTCGGCGTCGACGAGGAGACCGGCGCGCCGTTCATGGTGCTCGAGTACCTGCCGGGCGAGTCGCTCGCCGACCGGCTCGATCGCGTGCGGTTCCCGCTCGCGCGCGGCGTGCAGATCGCGCTCGACCTGGCGTCGGCGCTGGCGTTCGCGCACCGCCAGCGCATCGTCCACCGCGACGTCAAGCCGGCCCACGTGCTGCACGCCGGCGACAACCGCTGGAAGCTCGCCGATTTCGGGATCGCCCGGATGCCGGACTCCGATCTGACCCAGGTCGGGATCTTCATGGGCACGCCGGGCTACTCGCCGCCCGAGGCGATCCGCGAGGGCCGCT
>DATAPF010000619.1:0-44676 GCA_036265355.1 Kofleriaceae bacterium
CGAGCTCGCGGACCCAGCGGTTCAGCGCGCGCTGCTCGCCGAGCACGCCCATGCCGGTGCTCACGACGACGAGCAGGGCGCCCTCAGCGGCGCCGGTCAGCGCGGCGAGCGGCACCGGCGCGCCGTGGGCGCGCGAGCTGACGGTGACGGCGTGGGTGTCGAACGTCCAGCGCTCGATCGGCACGCCGCGCTGCTCGAGCCCGGTCACGAACGCGGCGACCTTGCGCCGCCACGGTCGCATCTCGGGGCCGACATCCTCGAGCACGATCAGCGCGCTCGCCGGCGGACGGTCGCCGAACACCAGCACCGGGCGCCCGTGGCGAACGGTCGAGCGCACCGAGCGATCGATGTCCAGGTGGCGGGTCGCCACGTGGTCGCGGGCGATCCGCCCGATCCAGGTCGCGAAGTCGTCGAGCGCGTCGGCGCCGAGGCCGCGGTACGGCGGGACCGCGATCGGGAAGTGCTGCGGGCCCGGCACGGCGGCCATCCGGGAGCGCAGCTCGCTCCGCATGGCCGTCCCCCGTCCTCGCGATCGGCGGACCGCGGCGAGCGCGAGCAGGACAGCTCCCGCGCTGCCCAGCCACACGAGGTACGGCCACGGCGAGCGCACGAGGTCCCACGACAGCCGCGGCACCTCGACGGTTACGGGCTCGGGGAGGGGCGGCTGCGGGGAGACGTTTCCGGAGGCTGGCGGGAGACGGGGCGGAGGCTGGCTGTTCGCCGGCGGCGGCGGGACGTCAGGGCGCACGTGGTGGACGCTCGCCCAGGCGGCGATGGTCAGCGCGGCGGCGGCGAGCAGCCCCGCGATCCACGGCCAGCGCGATCGCACCGGGGGCACCGGCGGGAGCGGCGGCGGCGGCTCGGCGGTGAACGAGTCGTCGAACACCCGGCGGATCAGCGCGACCTCGGCCTGGTTGCGCGCCAGCAGGGCGGCGATCGCGTCGCGCAGCTCCGAGGTCAGGTCGCCCTCGAACCGCGCGAGCAGCCGGTAGAACAGCGCGGATTCACGGACGCCGATCGCCAGCCCACGCCGGCGCAGGTCGTCGAGGAACGCCGCGAACGGCAGGGCGCCATCGGGCGTGGCTGTCAGCGATGCGCTCAAGCGACCGTCGAGCGCTCGCGCGCCTGGACTTGCTTGATGTCCTCCCGGGTCTTGAGCAGCGCGCCCGGGTACAGGTCGGCCACCGCGCTGGCGGCGACGTCGCCGGACTTCACGCCGGCGCGCACGAGCACCTTGACCCAGGAGATCAGCTCGTGGGTGGCCGGCTTCTTGCGCAGCCCCTCGATCTGCCGCACGCCCTCGTAGCGCTTGATCGCGGCGGCCAGGATCTGGTCCTCGATCCGCAGGTCGGCCAGCCGCTCGCGCAGGATCTCGGCCAGCCGCTGCCCGTCGGGCGGCTCGATGTGGTGGTAGACGCAGCGGCGCAGGAACGGGTCGGGCAGCTGGCGCTCGACGTTGCTGGTGATGATGACGATCGGGCGCGGCGCCGGCGGGTCGCGCTCGGGGTCGCGATCCGGGATGCGCTTGCCGGTCTCGGTGATGAGGAACGACATCTGGTCGATCACGTCGAGCAGGTCGTTGGGGAAGTCGCGCGGTGCCTTGTCGATCTCGTCGATCAGCACGACCCGGCGCTGTCCGGACTCCAGCGCCCGGCCGAGCGGGCCAAGCGCCACGTAGCGATCGAGCTGTTCGACCTCGTCGCGGCCGCGGTGGGCATCGGCGAACCGGCGGACGTTGTCGAACCGGTACAGGAGGTCGGTGGCCTCGCTGTCGCTGCGGGTGTGGAACTCCTCGACCTCGCCGAGGCCTAGCTCCTCCGCGATCGACCAGGCGAGCTCGGTCTTGCCGGTGCCCGGCTCCCCGGTCAGCAGCAGCGGCTGCTCGACCGCCAGCGCGGTGTTGACGGCGAGCGCCAGGTCTTCGCTGGCCAGGTAGCGGCCGGACTGCCCGCGGCGGGACAGCCGCTTGCCGCCCGGCGGGACGGCGCCGCGGCCGCGGTACTGCATGAACGAGGTCGAGGAGTCGGTCATGTCAGCTCCATCGTGGGAAACAGGCGCTGGATGTTGAACAGCACGTCGCGCGAGCTGCGCGCGCCGTGCAGCACGTCGTGGATGAACGCGGCGCGCTGCGCGCGCGGCAGGCGGTTGTCCTCGCAGAACGCCTCGAGGTGTCGCTCCTCGATCCGGCCGAGCTCGGGCAGCCGCAGCGCGGGCAGCTCGGGGGCGGCGCGCTCGGCGATCCGGTCCAGGAAGTCCGCGGCGGCGTCGGCCGGGCTGCCGGGTGCGCCGGCGACCAGCCGGGCGAACCAGCCGCCGATCCGGTTGGGCAGGCTCTCGATCGCCCACTCGACCGGCTGCACCACGGTGAGCGCGAACGCCGCTCCCCCGGCCTCGCGCAAACAGCCGGGCAGCGTGCCGGTCAGGTAGTCGAGCAGCGCCGGGCTGTCGAAGCAGTGCGCGGTCTGGTGCAGCACAACGACATCGCGGCGCGCGAGCTCGGTGCGCAGCGCGGGTCCCAGCCCGGCCTCGTCGACCTCGAGCGCCTGGGCGAGATCGGCGAGCAGCAGCTCGGGCTGGTGCGGGCACGGGTACTGGGTCCAGGTCACCCTCGCGATCCGGCGCGGGCGGTCGAGCTGCAGGTACGCCTCGATCCGGCGCAGGAACTCGTCGTGGGCCTCGCCGCGTGGACCGGACAGCAGGATCAGCTGGTTCCGCCGGTGGCGGACGATCTCGGTCAGCGAGTTCCACTGCTCGGCGCGGTCGCACGACAGGTGCACGCCGTCGCGATCGCGGAGCTCGGTCGGGCGGCGCGGGCCCGCGGGCCGCGGCTCGGCCAGCTGCTCGGGCGCGGCCGCGGCGGCGATCCGGCCCAGGTACTTGCTGCCCTGCTGCGACCACGTCGCCGCCGGGCCGGGCTTCTCACCGGTGAGCCCGCAGACCAGCTGCCAGGCGCACGCGGCCTCGTCGCGGGTGCCGTCGGTCCACTCGACGTTCTGCAGCAGCGAGAGGTGGGGCCCGAGCTCCTGGGTGCCGCGCGGGGACCGCAGGACGGCGACCCGACGCCGGTCCGGCGCGCCCTGGGCAAACCTGCCCAGCTCGTAGCGGGTCCAGTCGCGCTGCAGCCAGCGCTCGGACACCACGAACACCGCGTGCCGGCTGTCCTCGAGCGCGGCTGCAGCACCCGCTCGTAGTCATCGCCCGGGGCGAGCTGCTCCTCGTCGAGCCAGACGTTGAACGCGGCCGTCCTCAGGACCTGCGCCAGCCGCCGAGCAAACACCGCATCGTCCTGCTTGCTGTAGCTGATGAATACCTGGTCGCGCACAGCCGTCCGTCCAACACGTCCCGCCGGACAGTATCGGGCACAGCCCGGGCGCATGCAAGCCGGGCGCGGCGGCCCGCTACTTGAGCTTGGCCTTGAGCTCGAGGGCCTCGGCGTTCTCGGGCTCGGTCTTCATCGCCTGGGCGAGGGCGGCCCTGGCGTCTGCGGTCTTGCCGAGCGCGATCAGCGCGCGGACCCGGCCGAGGTGGGCCAGGGCGGGGCGGCGCGGCGGCGGGTTGGTGAGCAGCATGGTGTCGTAGGTGAACAGCGCCCTGGCCGGCTGGTGGAGCTCCTGATACGCGCGGGCGAGGCCGCCGAGGATGTCGGGGTCGGACGGGTTGATGAAGGTGGCCATCTCGCCGTAGGTGCGGACCTTGGCCCAGTTGCCGAGCTTGGCGTACTCGACGACCAGCTTCTTGAGCGGCGCGAGATCCATCTGCTCGAGGAACGCGTAATGCTCGAGCTCGGTCAGCGCCTTGGCGAGCTGGCCGGCTTTCTCGTAGCGCTGGGCGAGCTCCTGGTACGGGGAGCTGCGCTCGGGGTCGAGCTTCTTGGCGGCGCACAGCTGCTGCTCGACCTCGCCGGCCTTGCCCTCGCCCTCGGCGATCTGGGCGAGCCGCGATCGGAGGTCGAAGCTGTCGTGGCCGTCGGCGATCAGGCCCTGGTACAGCGCGCGGGCGCGGCCCAGGTCGCCCTGGTGGAGCACGACCTCGGCCTGGATGTAGCGGGCGATCGGCTGCTTGGGGTCGAGCGCGAGCGCCGCGCTGGCCGCGGTCATCGCCTTCTCGGCCTCGCCCGCGTAGTAGTCGCCGAGCGCGACGTGGGCGCGGGCGCGGGCGTCTCGGGGCGCGGCGTCGGCGGCGATCTCGAGCTTGGTGACGTCGTCGAACCCGCGGGTCGGGAGCTTGAACGTGCCGGCGTAGGGCGCGAGCCGGATGTCGAGGTACTTGCGGAAGTCGGCGTCGAGCTGGGCGATGGTCTTGCCGGTGATCGCGGTCAGCACGTCGGGGGTCTCGCGGCCGGTGGCGTACAGCTTGAGCGCCTCGACGATCCTGGGGAAGCCGTAGGTCCCGATCAGGTACTCGAGCGTGACCGCCGACTGGTAGTAGGCGACCACGACGGCGTTGGCGTCGGGCTGCATGAACTCGGAGTTGAGGTCGCCGATCGACACCAGCGTGCCGCTGGCGACCGCGCCGTAGAGGTCGGCGTCGTTCTCGCGCCGCCAGTCGGGCCGCGCGACCAGGGTCTCGTACTCCGACAGGCCCTCGGTGAACCATCGCGGGACCCGCGAGTTCGAGAGCTGGATCGCGAACACGTGGCCGAGCTCGTGCCACAGGATCATGCCCCAGTTGATGTCGCCGTTGGCGGGCGACATCGCGGTGACGACCTGGCCGAACGTGACGCCGAGCGCGGCGATGTCGGGCAGGCCGATCGTGCGGATGCCGTAGTCGTTGCGGTCGGCGTAGAGCTCGATCGTGATCGGCGTCTTCGGCGTGAAGCCGTAGCGCTTGACCATGTCGGCGAACGCGCGCTCCATGGTCGGCTCGATGTAGCGGGCCAGCACCGCCTTCTCGTCGTTGTGGTAGCGGATCCGGAAGTCCTTGCTGGTGCCGAACGTGTACTCCTTGGGGATCGTCTCCTTGAACAGGGTCCGGGTGTTGAAGGTCCGGACGTTGTACTGGTCGCCGGCCCACGACTTGTCGAGCCAGTCGAGCCCCTCCTTCTCGAGGCCGAGCCGCAGGTAGCCCAGGCCGACGCCGGCCATCGCCTCGTAGTAGTCGGGCTTGAGCGCGACCGCGCGCTTCTCGAGCTCGATCGCCTCGACGTAGCGGTGCTCGCGGACGGCGGCGCGCGCGACGATGCGGTACAGCCCGGCGTACGCGGGGTCGATCGCGAGCGCGCGCTGGACCTCGGCGTCGTAGGTCCTGGTGTCGTCGCGCAGCCACGCGATGGTCGCCTTCATCGCGATCGCCACGACGTCGTCCTTGTTGACCGCGAGCACGCTGTCGAGGGTCTTGCCGGCGGTGGCCCACTGGTTCTGGTCGATCTCGATCGACGCGCGGACCTTGAGCGCGCGCGCGTTGCGCGGGTTGACGGCGAGCGCGGCGTCGAGGTGGTGGCGGACGGCCGCGAGGTCGTAGCTGGTGTCGACGATGACCTCGGCCATCGCGGCGTGGGCCTCGGGGTCGTTGGGGTTGACCTTGAACACCTCCTCGAGGGTCTGCTCGGCGACCTGCGCGGCGTACTTCTCGAGGAACAGGTCGGCCCACGCCACGCCGGCCTCGGTCATCTGCGGCCGCAGCTTGAGGGTCTCGCGGAACGCGCCGTTGGCGAGCTGGTACTCCGAGGTGTGGTACGCGGCGGTCGCGAGCTGGTAGGTCTGGACCGGATCGTCGAGGTCGAGCTGGTTGGCGTCGCTCTCCTTGATCGTCAGGTCGAACACCGCCTTGGCGCCGACCACGTCGCCGAGCGCGTGGCGGACCTCGCCGAGCGCGGTGCGGACCGCGCGGTCGTTCGGATGGTCCTTGTACAGCTGCTCGAGGTCGGCGTGCGCGTCGCGGGTCCGGCCGGTGAGCTGGCGCAGCTGGTCGAACACGAGCCGGGCCTCGATCGCCTGGGCGCTCGCGCCCTGGGCGAGCGGCGCGATCGTGGCCTCGGCGCCGGCGTAGTCGCCGGTCGTGATCTGGGCGCGCGCCAGCAGGAGCCGGGCGGCGGTGCGGTCGTTGCCGGTGACCTTGCCGAGCTCGGCGATCGCGGCCTTGTAGTCGCCGGCGATCAGCTTGTCCCGGCCGGAGGCGAGATCGGCGTGGGCCATGCGGCCGGTGGTCATCGCGACGACGAGGGCCAGTCCCAGCCTTCCGGATGTCATGCCCTCGAATCTGTGCGACCGCGGTACCCCTGTCAAACCCGAGTGGTAAGCTCCCCGGGTGGCCGAGCCGTCCAAGGACACCGCGCCCAGTACCCAGGGGATGTACACGACCTGGGACGCCTTCCTGAAGCAGGCGATCCGCGAGTACTACGACCGCAGCTGGACGACCCGTAAGGGTAACTTCATCGCGCTGCTGATCGCGGCGGGGCAAACTTCCCTGGCGCTGGCCAAGGACTCCGTGATCGACGGCTCGGGCACCAAGAAGGTCGCGATCGGCGCGGGGCTCTTGCTCGCGCTGCGGATCGGGCTGCGCTACGCGCTGGGCGGCCCGCTCGGCCTGGTGCTCAGCCTGGCGGCCGGCGCGTCGATGATCTCGTACTTCATCAAGAACCAGAAGGACATCATCAAGAAGGTCGGTGCGTATCGAACGGTGAATGCCGAGCACGAGAAGCGCTACGCCGAGATCCAGAGCGGCTGGCGCGACGGCAAGTACCCGGTCACCGATCGCAACCTCATGATCGATGGGCTGATGAAGCAGCTCATCACCCAGATCGACGAAGCGTGATCCGGAGCGGCCTGGTCTCGGCGCTGTTGTTGGTGGCAGGCGCGGCGAGCGCCTCGCCGGCCGGACGCGGCGGGGGGGCGCCGGCCAGCACGGGGCCCGCCGAGCACCCCGCCGCCGCGGCCCCGGCGCCCGACGGCCCGGGGACGCGTGGCCGGCCGGGGCCCGCCGACCGCCGCCGCACGGTCAGCCTGCTGGACGTCCGGATCGAGGGCCTGCCGGAGGACGTCAAGGACAGCTTCCGGCACCAGCTGGAGGAGCAGATCGACACCAAGCGGTACTGGCTCGCCGACCGGGAGTACATGCGGCGGCTGCTGCTGCCGTCGACCAAGTGGACCGACGGCTGCGTGGTCGGACGGTGCCTGGCCGCGATCCGCACGTCCGGCGCCGAGCTGGTGCTGCTCGCCGCGCTGACCGGCTCGGGTACGAGCTTCGGCTACGTCGTCACGCTGATCCGCACCGACACCGGACACGTGATCGATCAGGAGTCCGACCGCTGCGACGTGTGCCGGGTCAACGAGGTGATCCGGGGCGCCACGCTCGCCGCGGTCGACCTGCTCAACAAGGCGCCCGATCAGCTGCCGGACGAGGCCGCCGAGCAGGCCGCGAGGGTCGATCGCGCGATCAGCCCGCTGCAGGGCGCGCTCGCGGAGCGCGACCATCACGCGACCCGGATCGGGATCGCGCTGCTCGCGATCGGGCTGGTCGGCGCGATCACCGGCGGTGCGCTGTACCTGGTCGAGGATGGCCGGCCGAGCTACGCGCTCGCGACCGCGACCGGCGGGCTGGCGATGGCGGCCGGCGGCGTGGTCGTGCTGACGTTCTGATCACGCCGGGGGGCAGGGTCGCCAGCGCAGCGGCGAACGCGGTGCGCAGCTCGCAGAGCCGTGGAAGCTGCGGAGTGAGCTGGCTCAGCGCGTGCGGCCGGCGAGCGCGTCGAGCCCGGCCTGCGCGCTGCGGCGAACGGCCGGATCGGGGTCGCCGGCCGCGGCCCGGAACCGGCGCTCGGCCTCGTCGAGCACGCGGGCGTCGATCAGCAGCCAGCCGAGCATCGCGCTGGCCTGGCCGGCGCGCGGCGAGCGGGCATGGCCGTCGAGGAAGTCGTGGAACGCCGCGACCGCCTCGAGGCTGCGCTTGCCGCGGGCCAGCGCGACCGCGCGCCAGAAGCCGGCGTCCTCGGCGAGCGGGCTGTCCGGGGCGAGCAGCACGACGCGCGTGAAGCCGCCGGCCGCGTGCGCGAAGTCGCCGGCGCGCAGCGCGGCCCAGGCCTCGTCGTACGAGACCTCCTCGGCCGCCCGGGGCGTAGGGGCCGGCGGGGCGGCGGCGGGCGGCGCCGGCTCGGGCGCGAGTTCGCGGCGAGCAGCGGCGGTCGCGCGATGCGGGCGCTGCGGCGGGGCGGCCGGAGCGCGCGGCGGCGCCGGTGCGGGAGGCTGCTCGACTGATTCCCGCGCGGCGGGGACGACCGGGGGGGCCTGGGCGGACACCGGCGCGGCGGCGACAGCATCGGCCGCGGCATGCCACCACTGACCGGCGGTGAGCGTGGCGGGGGCGCCGAGCGCGGTGCCGGGCAGGGCGCCGGGTGCGTGGACGAGGTCGACGCGGCCGTGCGCCACCGCGACCTCGATCAGCCGTTCGGCGCGGGCGATCGCGGTGAACGCGGTGCCCCGGACCTCGAGCTCGGCGTCGCCGACGATCACGCGGAACCGCTCGCCGGGGTGCAGCGGCTCGACCTCGACGTCGATCGCGCCGTCGCCGAGCTCGACGATCTCGTCGGGGCCCGCCGAGCGGGCGGTCCACCGCGCCCCGGGGCGGGGGTGGACGGTGCCGTGGGCATGGTGGGCGAGCCCGGGCGCGGGGCTGCGCGCGAGCGCGAGGGTGCCGGCGACCGCGGCTGCCGCGGCGGCGATCGCGGGGACTCGCCATGCGCGGCGCGCCGGGCGATGCGCCAGGCCCTGGGCGGCTGCGAGCACCGCGGTGCGCACCTCCTCGCGGCGCGCCGGCGGCGGCAGTGCGATCGGCAGCTCGCGGGCGAGCTCGATCGTCGCGCGCGTGGCGTCCCATACGGCGCGGCAGATCGCGCACGCCTCGAGGTGCGCCGCGATCTCGGGGTCGCCGCCGGCCGCGAGCGCGCGCGCCAGCTCGGCGTCGCCGGGACACGTCATCGCCGCTCCGCCTTGTCGTTCGCCTGGTCGTTGGCGCTCTCGATCGCCTGCCGCATCGCCTTGCGCGCGGTGTGCAGCCGGCGCCACAGCGTGCCCTCGGGGACGTCGAGCACGCGCGCGACCTCGACGCCGGGCAGCTGCTCGAGGTCGCACAGGATGAACGCGATCTGCTGGTCGCGCGGCAGCCGGGACAGCGCCTCGGCGACCCGCGCCAGCAGCTTGCGGCGCTCGAGCTGGGCGTCGAGCGGCTCGGCGGCGGCATCGACCCGCTCGAGGAACCGCGCCTGGTGGACGCGGCGGCGGCGCTCGGCGCGCAAGGTGTGGCGCGCGACGTTGGCCGCGATCCCGAGGATCCAGGTCTTGACCGACGACGTGCCGCGGAACGACGGCGCGGCGCGCTGGACCTCGAGGAACGTCGCCTGGACCAGGTCGTCGCGCGCGAGCTCGTCGGTCATCGCCAGCCGGGACGCGAAGCGATACACCGCCTGGTGGAAGCGGTCGAACAGCGCGCCGAGCGCGGGCGCGTCGCCGGTGCCGCACGCAGCGAGCAGCGCCTCGTCGGACATCTCGGTGATGTCGCCGCTGATCCGGCGCAGGGGGACGAGCTTGCCGGTCATGGCGCTCCGTAGCGCACGCCGATCGCGAACCGGAACAGCGCGCGCGGTTCGTCGGGGTAGAGGATGGCGGCGTCGGGGCTCGGCGCGCTGCCGTGGGTCTCCATCCCGGTCGCCTGGGTCAGCTCGGCGCTGGTCGCCAGGTCGATCGCGATGTGCGGGGTCAGCGGGATCGCGAGCGCGACGTGGACCTCGGCGCGCGGGCCGCTGATCTCGATGCCGGTCTTCTCGCCGTCGCCGATGTGGTGGGTCAGCATCATGCCGTAGCCGGCGGCGAACCCCGGGGTCAGCCGGGTCGGGCCGGCCGCGATCGGGACGTCGATCCCGACGTAGAGCGCCCCGCCCTTGCGCGCGAAGCTCTCCCAGCCGTCCGGCCTGGCGATCACCTTGCCGCCATGGACGCGCGCCGCGGCGCAGATCGGGCCGAGCATGACGCACGCGCCGAGCTGCATGCCCTGCCAGACGGTGCGATCGCTCGCGAGCGAGGTCTCCTCGGCGAGGAACAGCTGGATGCCCTGGGCGGCCGGGGCCGGCGCGGCGGGGGCTGCCAGCGCGGCGGGCGCAGCCTCGGCCGCCGGGACCGCGCGGACCTCGAGCAGCGGGGCAGCGAGGTCGGCGCGAGCCCACGACTCGATCACGGTCGCGGCGGTCGCGGGCTCGCCGACCGCGCGCTCGATCAGAGCCCCGGGCACAGCCCCCGGCACAGCCCCGGGCACGACCCCCGGCGCATCCCCCGGCACATCCGGCATGACATCCCGCACAGCCCCCGGGACCGTCCCCGGCCCATCCTCCGGCGCGCGCGGCAGGATGCCGACCACGAGCAGGGCGCCGCGCCGCTCGATCCGGGCGCGCAGCGCGGGGCAGCTCGGGGTCTCGCCGGCGATCCCGCGCGCGTCGAGCTGGGCGCGGACGGCGCGGACGGCGTCGGCGTCTCCGGTCAGTGCGACCGCCGGAGGGCACGTCCCGGCGCGCGCGAGCCCCGCCCCGGCGCCCGGCACGAGTGCGGGGACGGCGAGGGACAGCGCTGCGAGGGCGAGCACGCGAGCCACGGTACGAGCTGAGTTGCCGCGGATATCCGGATCCTTCGCTGAAACGGCCTGGCTGACAAGGTGCGAAGGATTCTCCGGCCAGCGGGCACAACCACACGACATGTGGCGTACCGCCGTGCTGCTCACCCTGTGTGTCGCATCCCCCCGCAGCGCCCTGGCCGACGATGGCACGCTGCTCGGCGACGAACCCTGGAACTACCACTCGTCGGGCCGCGTCGCGGTGGACGGCGGGCTGGTGGTCGGGTTTCCGGCCGCGCTGCCGACCGGGCTGTCGACCGGCGCCGGGGCCGGGGTCACGGTCGGCGACACCGTGACCTGGGGGGCCCGCGCCGCGTGGGCGACGGCGACCGAGTCGTCGCTGCCGTGGACCGTGACCCAGAGCGACCTGCGGCTGCGGGTCACCGGCGGCGTGCAGGCCGCGCCGGGGCGCGGGACGATCGGGCTCCGGCTCGGGCTCGGTGGGACGCTGGTGCACGAGACCCGGCTCCGCAACCAGGGGATGCGCGCCGGGCTGACCGGCAGCGAGCTCGAGACCTCGGCGCTCGCGCTGCTGCCGGCGGCCGACCTCGACGCGGTGCTCGCGCTGCACATCGCCGGGCCGTGGCTGCTGCTGACCAGCGGCGGCCCATCGCTCGATATCCACGACGGCAAGCTCCACGCGGGATGGAGCGCGGAGCTGGGGGTCGCATGGCAGCCCTGATCCGGGTCGCGATCGCCGCCGGGATGACCTCGTCGCTCGCGGCCGGCTGCGGCAACCTGTCGGGGCTCGGCGGCAGCGCGCCGCCGCTCGCGACCGTGCACGTCCAGGTCACCGGAGACTTCGCGAGCGTCCAGGTGCCGGGGACCGCCGCACCGAAGCTGCAGGCCGCGCTGGTGTGGGGTGCCGAATGGCTGACCGAGCCGCTGTGCGTGCGGCCGACCAACGACATGTCGGTCCAGGCGCTGATCGCGGCGGGCTGCCGCGACCCGTTTGGCTTCGTGCCCGATCGGGTCGCCGCCAGCGCGCCGCTGGCGGCCGACGGCACGGCAGAGCTCGACCTGCTCGACCTACCCGGGGCCGACGTGATGATCGGCGGGGTCACCGCGCGCGTCGCATACGCCAGCGTGGTGATCTACGACGATCGCGATGGCAACGGCACGCTGACGCTGGGCCGCCCCGCGCGGCTGCTCGGCCGCGACCAAGAGCGACCGGACGACAACGGTGTGCAGACCGCCGATCTGGTCTATGCGGCGTCGTTCGCCTCGATGACCGAGGCCGATACCCGGCTGGCGTACCGCGAGGGCGGGTTCGACCGGATCGCGGCGTTCTACCCGCGCGCCGGGTGCGGCGATCCGCTGCCCAGCTTCTCGCTCGTCTCGGCCGGCGGGTTCAGCGCGATGGCCGCGATCGCCGCCGAGCTCGCCGGCCAGCTGCCGCCCGAGGACCCCTCGACCTGCCGCGAGCAGCCGGTCGACGCGCCGGTGACCCTGGCGTACCGGCCGCCGGCGCAGCTGCACGAGCTGGCGTGTCAGGAGCGCACGCTGGACAGCAGCATCCGCTACCGCGAGCCGTCGATCGATCCACCGAACCTCGCCGTCAGCACCGCCGCGTGCGCCCCGGTCCCCGACTTCGGCACCGGCCAGGCCAACGGGATGATCCAGTACGTCGTGTCGGGCCGGTCCGACGACTCGTGCGTGGGCCTCACTCACTACGTGCTGCGCGGCTGCCGCAACGATCCGCTGTGCACGCAGCCGGACTGGGACATCACGAAGACGCCACCTGCCTGGTGGCCGTGCCCGGCGCAGGCGCAGTGAGCATGGAGCGCCAGCGGACCACCGCGATCGCGCTGCTCGCCGGGCTGGCGATCGCCGCGCCGGCGCGCGCGGAGGATCCGCCCGCCGGTCCCGCTGCGCCGCCGGGTGCGCCATCGCCCGGTCCGGTGGCGCCGAGCGCTGCGTCGACCGGCGGAGCTCCGGCCGGGGCCGCCGCGAAGCCGGCCGACGACGACGGTGAGCCGCGGCTGTCGCTGCCGACCCAGGCGGACCGCGACGCCTGGCGCAACAGCGGGTTCCGGCTCGGCCTCGGCCTGGTCTACGGCCGGCTGGTCGGCCTGCGCGGCGCGCCGAGCGGCCGGCTGATCGGGCCCACGGTGCGGGTCGGGCTGCGGCTCGATCCGAGCTGGTCGATCCTGGCGTCGTTCCAGTACGCGGCGGCGTCGCAGCCCGGCGGGCTGTCCGGGCTGCGGTTCGCCGGCACGCTCGATCCGACCTGGCACGTCACGCCGAGCATCAGCCTCGCGGTCGGCCTCGGGTTCGGCGGCATCGTCGAGGGCCGCACCGGCCGGATGGACGCCGATCCGCTGCCCAGCACGCTCGACACGTCGTACACGTTCCCCGACGCCCGCCACCCGGTCGCGAGCTGCAGCGGGGTCGGCGTCGCCGGCCTGGTGCGCGCCGAGTGGGCCTACGTGCTCGGGCCGCGCACCCAGACCAGCGTCGCGCTGGAGGTCGTCGGGCAGTGGACCGGCTGCGTCGACGACACCCATCGCGTCGAGCCCGACACCGGCATCGCGATCGTGCGCCGCCAGTGGTGGCCGCACACCGGCGCCACGCTCGCCTGGGGGATCACGTGGCGATGATCCGCCTGCCGCTCGCCCGCGCCATGATCGCACTCGGGGTTGCCCTCGGGCTCGCGCTCGCACCGGCGCGCGCGGCCGCGCAGACCGCGCCGGCCGGCGCCGGGCAGCCAGCAGCCCCGGCCCCCGGGCAGCCAGCAGCCCCGGCCCCCGGCCAGCCGGCCCCCGGCCAGCCGGTCCCCGCGCCGGCCGACGCCGGGCAGCCGACCGGCCCGGCCCCCGGCCCGACGTTCGAGCCGCCGCACGCCCGGGGCTCGACCGATGTTCCCTATCCGGACAATGCTCCGCCGCACACCGACCCGATCGTGGTCACCGTCAAGCTCACGGTCGACGCCACCGGCGCGGTGACCAAGGTCGACCAGGTCACCCCGCCGCAGCCGGTGTTCGACGACGCGGTGAGCGCCGCGGTCCAGGCGTTCCAGTTCGAGCCCGCGACCTACGGCGGCAAGCCGGTGCCGGTCGAGATCACGTTCACCCATACGTTCCTGCCCCCGCCGCCGCCGCCACCGCCGGCGACCGACACCGGCCCGCCGACGACCTCGGTGCTGCGCGGCCGGCTGGTCGAGCTCGGCACCCGCGCGCCGGTCCAGGGCGCCACCGTCACCGCCCGGGTCGGCGATCGCAACTATGTCGCCGAGGCCGACCAGAAGGGGCACTTCGAGCTGCCGCTCCCCGCGGGTCCGGCCAGCATCACGGTCACCGCCGCCGGCCACAACCGCTTCGTCCAGCAGGAGGCGCTGGCCGCCCGGCAGGAGCTCGCGGTGACCTACCTGGTCGAGCGCGACCGCTACGACCCGTACGAGATCGTCGTGGTCGGCGAGCAGCGCCGCGAGGAGGTCTCGCGGATCTCGCTGCGCGGCGCCGAGATCAAGCAGATCCCCGGCACGTTCGGCGACCCGTTCCGCGTGGTCCAGGCGCTGCCCGGCGTCGCGTCGGTGGTGTCGCTGCTGCCGTTCCCGATCGTGCGCGGCGCGACCCCGAGCTCGACCGGGTTTCTGCTCGACGGCACCCGCGTGCCGCTGCTCTACCACCTGCTGTCGGGGCCGAGCGTGATCCACCCCGACTTCATCGACGAGATCCAGTTCTACCCCGGCGGCGCGCCCGTGCTGTACGGCGGCTACACCGGCGGCATCATCGATGGCCGGACCGTGCGGGCCCGCAGCGACGAGCACCTGCTCGACTTCGACGCGAATCTGCTACAGCTCGGCGGCCTGGTCCGCGAGCCGATCCCGCAGATCGGCGCGACCGCCACGATCGCGGGCCGCTACGGCTACCCCGGCCTCGTGCTCAGCCTCGCGACCAACCAGGTGTCGCTGTCGTACTGGGACTACCAGCTGCGGCTCGACGGCGGCAACGCGCGCAACGGCTGGACGATCTTCGCGTTCGGCGCCAACGACGAGCTCGACACCGTCGCGCCGACCGCCGATCCCAACGATCCGAACCCGCCGCTCGCGCCGTCGCTGATCCTCGGCTTCCACCGGCTCGATCTCCGGCTCCACCGCACGTACGACAGCGTGACGACCAGCTTCCGCGCGGTGGGCGGCTACGACAAGACGTTCTCGATGGGCACCGACTTCAGCGTGCTGGTCGCCGAGCCGTCGTGGCACCTGACGTGGAAGCCCGACGACGCGCTCAGCATCACCACCGGCATCGAGGGCTCCGTCCACAAGGTCTCGCAGGGCGGGGCCATGGCGGTGACCGACCAGAACCCGCTGTCGACGATCACGTCCCAGCTCGGCACGTTCACCACCGGCGGCGCGATGCTCGAGGCGGTGGTCCGGCCGACCCGCGACTGGCTGATCCGCCCCGGCGTCCGCGCCGACGTCTACTCCGACGACACCGCGACCAGGTCGTCGGTCGATCCGCGGCTCACCGTGCGCTACCGGCTCGCCGACCGCGAGCTCCCCGACGTCGCGCCGGGCAGCGACGACAGCGCGGTGTGGCTCAAGGGCGCCGCCGGCATCTACCACCAGCCGCCGCGGTTCGTGCTGCCGCTGCCCGGGCTGGACCTGATGCCGATCAAGTACGGCCTGTTGCGCTCGTTCCAGACCAGCCTCGGCGTCGAGGTCCCGCTCGCCGACAGGTTCCAGTTCACCACCGAGGCCTATTTCAACTACATGGATCCGACGATCTTCGATCTGTCGGTCAACGACGCGAGCGTGGTCAACGGCGCCAACTCCAGCCTGATCCCGAACCAGATCGTGCTCGGCGGCATGCGCGCGCAGGAACTGGTCGACCGGCTGACCCAGCCGCAGCTCGGCCGCGCGTACGGCGCCGAGATCCTGCTGCGCCGCCAGGCCAAGTCCGGCATCTTCGGCTGGGTGTCGTACACGCTGTCGCGCTCCGAGCGGATGCGCGACGGCCAGTGGGTGGCGTACGACTTCGACCGCACCCACCTGATCAACCTGGTCGCCGGCCTGCCGCTGCGCCGCAACTGGGACGTCGGCCTGCGGCTGCAGTACCAGAGCGGCAAGCCCGAGACCATCACCGCCGGCTACAACGAGGCGCGCGGCAACGGCTACCTGCGGTTCGACGCCCGGGTCGACAAGCGCGCGGTGTGGCGGAGCTGGCTGCTCGACTTCTACGTCGACATCACCAACATCGCGCTGTTGCCGGAGGAGGTCCAGGTCGGGACCGTGATCCGCTACGTGCTGCCGACCGTCGGCCTGCGCGGCCGGTTCTAGCGGCGCCGGCGCCCTCGAGCGACACCCAGGAGACCACTCAGGAGACCCCAGGAGACGAGATGACCAACGACACGATCGATGCCCAGCTGCTCGACCTCATGCTGCGCGCCGGCTCGCGCTGGGTGCTGTGGCTGCTGCTGGCGCTCAGCCTCGCCGCGGTGGCGGTCATGATCGACCGGATCTGGTTCTTCGTGCAGGAGCGGCCGCCGCGCGATCGGCTCGCCGCGGCGCTGCGCGCGCTGCAGGGCGGCAGCGCCGCGGCCGCGCTGGCCAAGCTGTCCGGGGCGCGCTCGATGCAGGTCGCGGTGGTGCGCGCCTGCCTGGCGCACGCCGCGGACGGCCCGGCCGCGGTCGAGGACCACAAGGCCGCCGCGCTCGAGATCGAGCGGCTGCGCTACGAGAAGCGGCTCGCGTTCCTCGGCACGCTCGGCAACAACGCCCCGTTCATCGGGCTGTTCGGCACCGTGCTCGGCATCATCCGCGCGTTCCACGACCTCGCCGGCGCGTCGATCCAGGGCACCCAGGCGGTGATGTCGGGGATCGCCGAGGCGCTGGTCGCGACCGGCATCGGCCTGCTGGTCGCGCTACCCTCGGTGGCGATGTACAACGCGCTGATCCGCCACGTCGAGGCCGCCGCCGGCGGCGCCGAGGCGGCGTCGCGCGAGGTCATCGCCTGCCTCAAGGCGCCCGGCCGCAGCGATGCGGCGCAAGAGGTGAGCTGATGGCCGGCGGAGCGACCCGGCGGCGCGGCGTGATCACCGAGATCAACGTCACCCCGCTGGTCGACATCATGCTCGTGCTGCTGATCATCTTCATGCTCACGGCGCACCTGATCGCGCGCCAGGCGATCGAGATCGAGCTGCCGCACGCCTCGCAGAGCACGGCGCCGCCGCCGACCACGCTCGCGATCGCGCTCAAGGCCGACGGCGCGATCTTCCTCAACGACAAGCCGGTCACCCCGGACGCGCTGCGCGCGGCGATCAAGGACGCGGTCGCCCGGGATCCGAAGAGCCAGGCGATCATCGCCGGTGACAAGCGGGTGTCGCACGGCCGCGTGGTGTGGGTGCTCGACACCGTCAAGTCGCTCGGCATCACCCAGTTCGCGATCCAGATCGACCCGCGCGAGATCGTCGCGCCCGGAGACAGTGGATGACCCCCGACTGGCGGCTCGGGATCTGCGCGCTCGCCTCGATCGGCGGTCACGTCGCGCTGTCCCGCGGCCTGGAGTACCTGCCGCCCCGCCCGCCGGCGCTCGAGAACCGGATCGTCACCGTGCGCGTGGTCGAGCCGCCCAGGCCTGCGCCCGAGCCCGAGCCGCCGAAACCTCCCGAGCCGCCGAAGCCGCCCGAGCCGGTCAAGCCGATCGTCCACGAGCGGCCGCGGCCCCATGACGCGCCGGTCGCCAGGCACGACGCCGCGCCGGTCGATACCCCGCCGGTCGACCACCCACCGGCCACCACCGATACAACCACCACGCCGGTGTTCGGCGTCACCATGGAGTCGACCTCGCAGGGCGGGACCGGGCCGGCGATGCCGGTCGGCAACACCGCGCGCGCGGCGCCCACCGCCCCGGCGACCGCGCCGGTCAAGCCGCTCGCCGAGCCGGTCGCGGCGGTCGAGGTCACCAGGATGCCCTTGCCGATCGGGGTCTGTCCCGGCAAGTACACCGAGGAGGCGCACGCGGCTGCGATCGAGGGCGTCGTGGTGCTCGACGTGACGATCGACGAGCACGGCCGCGCCCGTGACGTCGCCGTGGTGGCGGGTCTGTCGCACGGCCTGACGCAGGCTGCGATCGCCGCGGTGACGGCCTGCCGGTTCAGCCCCGGCGAGCGCAGCGGTCAGCCGGTGCCGGTCCGGATCCGCGGCTACAAGGTCCGCTTCCTCATGGCGGAGGGCCAGTGAACCGCCAGCCGCGCGACCACGACGCCGACGATCACGGCGCACCGGCCGGCGCAGACGCGAGCCTGCATCCGCGGTTCCGCCCGGTGCTGCGCGGCCACGTGGCCCGGCGCCACCTGCGTCCCGCGGCCGATCTGCCACCGCACGCACCAGGCTGATCGTGCCGTCGCTGCCCGACGCGGCGCGGGGACACGGCGGTGAGGCAGTTCGCCCCGGTCTCGTTCCCGATCTGCCACCGCACGCACCTGGCTGACCGGCGGGCGCCGTCGCTGCCGGACCCGGCGCGGGGACACGATCGCGGCGAGGCAGTTCGCCCCGTATCCGGATCGTTGACGCCACCCGGCACGACGCTCGACGCGGACACCGTGACTGCGCGCCAGATGACCTGTGCGCTGCGAGGTAAGGCGGAACACGAGCACCGGCGACCGGTGACTGTCGGCCTGGTGACTGTCGGCCTGGTGACTACCGGCCTGGTGACTATCGGCCTGGTGACTACCGGCCTGGTGACTATCGGGACGGCGCGACCAGAACGTGTGGCGCATAGTCGGTCATCCCGGTTCAGGTGCTCATTCGAATGACTCTCTTCATGATGAGTATTTCGTCCTTGCTTGTTTCGAATCGGATCATCATAGTGGGATATCGCAATGGGATCGATCTCCTGGGTCGCGCGGGGCGGCCCAGCGCGGGTCATCTGTCCGGAGAATTCCGGACTGGAAAGAGGGGATCCATGACGAAGAAGCTAGTGCTCGTGCTCGGGCTCGCATGGCCATGCGCCTGCGATCCCTCCGGCGATCTCGGCGGCGCGCAGCAGGCCGCGATCGGCAGCCCGGCCGATCCGGCTCCAGGTGTCACGTTCACGCAGGTCGGGCTCAGCGCGGGCATCGACCGTTCGCGCGAGCCGGCGACGGCCGGGCCGTTCAACGGTTCGAACACCGAGGCCTACGGCGCGTGGCTGGCCGATCTCGACGGCGACGGCCGGCTCGACTACTACGCGGTGAACCACGGGCAGTCGCCGCACAGCTCGGGGCTGTTCCTCAACACCGGCACCGGCGGGTTCGGTCCGAACCTGTTCACCGTGGGACTGCAACCGTCGGGAGTCGATCCGCCGAACCTCGGCAACTCCAACGAGATGCGGTTTGTCGGCGACCTGAACGGCGACGGCCTGGTCGACTTCTTCTTCCTGGGCTGGAGCGGCTTCGGGACCCTGTGTATCAACCAGGGTGTCGCGCAGCATGCCGACTGGACCGGACCGAGCTTCACCTGCTACGGCACCGCGGACGGCCTGGCGTTCGCCGACGTCAACGGCGACGGCAAGATCGACGTGCTCAGCCTCGACATCGCGGGGTTCGACACCTACACGGCGTACTACGCGCAGACCGCGAGCTACGTGTGGCGGCTCAACAACGGCGATCCGGACATCAACCACTGGCCGACGACGCGTGACTTCGCCGCGCTGCGGCCGACCGACCCCAGCGCCTGGGCGGCGGCGCCGTTCGTCGATCTCGACAACGACGGGATCCCCGACAAGATCGTCGGGATCCCGGGCGCCGAGGGCAATCGCGGTGGGTACGGCACGTCGCCGCTCGGCCAGCAGGTGTTCCTCGGCCGGCCCGACGGGACGTACGCGCTGCAGGCCGCGACCGGGCTGGAGTCGGTCACCCAGCCGATCACCCGGATCGAGGACATCAACGGCGATGGCTGCCTCGACATCGGGACCGATCTCACCGGCTACCGCGACAACCAGAGCTGGTACGTCCAGAACAAGACCGGCTCGATCTGCACCGCCACGTTCACGGCCACGCCGCGGACCGCGCTGCCGTTCTTCCCGGGCTTCAAGCACTACAGCGTGGATATCGACAACAGCGGCCTCTTGTCGCAGGCGGTCGTCATCCACGCCGGCTACGGCAACAACGACGGCCGGCCGGGCGGCGTGAGCCTCTACCGCAAGCTGCCGGACGGCGGCTACACGGCGATCACGCCGACCCAGAGCGGCATCGACCTCAACGAGTTCTACGCCGACAACCTGTCGCCCGGCGACTGGAACGACGACGGCAAGCTCGACCTCGGCGGCAGCGGCAACCCCTGCAGCGGCAGCGACAGCGGCTTCGGGCTGTGGACCTCGAACCTCGCCACGACCAACCGCTGGATCAAGGTCACGCTCCCGACGGTCACCGGGTTCTTCGCCGGCGCCGCGACGATCGAGGTGTTCGACGCCGGGTTCGCGGGCGACCCGGCCCACCTGGTGACCCCGCCCAGGCAGCTGACCACCGGCCGGGCGTGGGCGAGCCAGGTCTATCACTTCGGCATCGGCACGCGCAGCGCGGTCGACGTCCGGGTGACGTTCCCGGACGGCCGCCAGGTCGTGCGCAGCGCCGTGGCGCCGGCCAGCCGGATCGCGATCCAGCCGATCAGCAACGCGCCGCCGGTCGCGGTCGCGTCCGCCCAGCCGACCGCGGTCGCGATCGGCGAGGCCGTCGCGTTCGACGGCTCGGCGTCGAGCGATCCGGACGGCTCGGTCGTCGCCTACCGCTGGGACTTCGGCGACGGCGCGCAGGCCACGGCCGCGACGGCGAGCCACGCGTACGCGGCGGCCGGCGCGTACGTGGCCACGCTGACCGTGACCGACGACGCCGGCAGCACCGCGACCAGCGCCCTGACGATCTCGGTCGCCGACACGGTGGCGCCGGCGATCGCGATCACCGGCGCGGTGTTCACGCCGGCGGTGTCCGACAACGTCGGCGTGGTCAAGGTCGAGTGGCGGTTCGACGGGGCGCTGGTCGCGACCGCGACCGCCGCGCCGTTCTCGTATGCGCTCGACCTGACGCCGGGCGCGGGCCCGCACACGCTGGTCGCGCGTGCGTTCGACGCGGCCGGCAACACCACCGACTCCGCGCCGATCGCGATCCAGCCGTGATCGCGATCCATGGCTGTCGTATTAAGATTACGAGTCCGAGATTTTTTGTCAGCGTTCCCCCCTTGTTCACGTGGAGTGAATGTGTTGGTTGTTGCTTGGGGGGAGTCCAGACAGCGATGAGCGCTCCGTTCATGCATCGAGCCTGACCAACTGGCAGGTCAGTTGTATCGGGCTGGTATGCGGTGGGGCCATCCGGACGACTCCGGATTGGAAAGGAAGGGGAATGATGAGAGCGAAGACTATCGTGGTGCTCGGGCTCGTATTGCCATGCGCGTGCGATCCGGGGGAAGACGCCGGCGCCGTCCAGCAGGCTGCGATCGGCAGCCCCGCGGATCCGAATCCGCGCATTGCCTTCACGCAGGTGGCCCAGACGGCCGGAATCGTCCGATCCAGGGAGCCGGCGTCGGCCGGTCCGTTCGACGCGACCAATACCCTCGCCTACGGCTCGTGGCTGGCCGATCTCGACGGCGACGGCCGGCTCGACTACTACGCGGTGAACCACGGCCAGTCACCCCATCTATCGGGGCTGTTCGTCAACAACGGCACCGGCGGCTTTGGCCAGAACCTGTTCACCGTGGGCTTTCAGTCGTCGACCGCCAATCCGCCGAACCTCGGCAATTCCAACGAGATGCGGTTTGTCGGCGACCTCAACGGGGACGGGCGCGTCGACTTCTTCTTCCTGGGCTGGAGCGGGTTTGGAACGATGTGTATCAATCAGGGCAACGCCCCGCACGCGGACTGGAGCGGGCCGAGCTTTCTGTGCTACGGGACCGCGGACGGCCTGGCGTTCGCCGACGTCAACGGCGACGGCAAGATCGACGTGCTCAGCGTCGATATCTCGACCTTCGACGCGTACCCCGCGTACTATTCCCAGACCGCGACCTATCTCTGGCGACTCAACAACGGCGATCCCAACATCAACCACTGGCCCACCACCCAGAACTTCACCGCGCTGCGGATCAGCGATCCGAACGCCTCCGCGGCGGCCCCGTTCCTCGACCTCAACAACGACGGCATCCCCGACAAGATCGTCGGGATTCCACAGCCATCGAACAATCGCGGACCGTACGGAACCTCGACCGCCGGCCAGCAGGTATTCCTCGGCCAGGCCAGCGGCGGGTACGCACTGCAGACCGCCACCGGCCTGGAGTCGGTCACCCAGCCGATCACCCGGGTCGAGGACATCAACGGCGACGGCTGCCTCGATATCGGGACGGATCGCACCGGCTACCGCGACAACCAGAGCTGGTACGTCCAGAACAAGACCGGCTCGACCTGCACCGTCACGTTCGCGGCCACCGCGCGGACCGCGTTGCCGTTCTACCCGGGGTTCAAGCATTACAGTGTGGATATCGACAACAGCGGCCTGCTGTCGCAGGCGGTGCTGATCCACGCCGGCTACGGCGACAACGACGGGCGGCCGGGCGGCGTGAGCCTCTATCGCAAGCTGCCCAACGGGACGTACACGGCGATCACGCCGACCCAGAGCGGCGTCAACCTCGCCGAGTTCTACGCCGACAACCTGTCTCCCGGCGACTGGAACGACGACGGCAAGGTCGACCTGGCAGGCAGCGGTGACGTCATCGCCAGCACCGACAGCGGCTTCGGGCTGTGGACCTCCGGCCTGACCACGACCAACAGCTGGATCAAGGTCACGCTCCCGAGCGTCACCGGGTTCTTCACCGGCGCCGCGACGATCGAGGTGTTCGACACCGGGTTCGTGGGCGACGCGACCCATCTGGTCACGCCGCCCAGGCAGCTGACCACCGGCCGGGCGTGGGCGAGCCAGGTCTATCACTTCGGCATCGGCACGCGCAGCGCGGTCGACGTCCGGGTGACGTTCCCGGACGGCCGCCAGGTCGTGCGCAGCGCGGTGGCGCCGGCCAGCCGGCTCGCGATCCAGCCGACGAACAATGCGCCGCCGGTCGCGGTCGCCTCCGCCCAGCCGACCGCGGTGGCGATCGGCCAGACCGTGGCGTTCGACGGCTCGGCGTCGAGCGATCCGGACGGCTCGATCGCCGCATACCGCTGGGACTTCGGCGACGGTGCGCAGGCCACGACCGCGACGGCGAGCCATGCGTACGCCACGGCCGGCGCGTTCGTCGCCCGGCTGACCGTGACCGACAACGCCGGCAGCACCGCCAGCACGACGCTGACGATCTCGGTCGCCGACACGGTGGCGCCGGCGATCGCGATCACCGGCGCGGTGTTCACGCCGGCGGTGTCCGACAACGTCGGGGTGGTCAAGGTCGAGTGGCGGTTCGACGGGGCGCTGGTCGCGACCGCGACGGCGGCGCCGTTCTCGTACTCGCTCAACCTGACGCCGGGCGCCGGCCCGCACGCGCTGGTCGCGCGCGCGTTCGACGCGGCCGGCAACACCACCGACTCCGCGCCGATCGCGATCCAGCCCTAGGCTCAGCCCTGTATTACTCGATGTCGCCGCCCTTGAGCCCGTGGCGCTTGAGCAGCTCGCGCAGGTGGTAGCGGGTCAAGCCGGCCTCCTGCGCCGAGCGCGTGATGTTGCCGTCGTTGCGCGCCATCAGCGCCGACAGGTAGGCCATCTCGAACGCGTCGACCACGGTCTGCTTGGCGCCCTTGAACCCGAGGCCGGCCTTGAGCAGCGCCGGGTCGAACGTGGCCGCGCCGGTCTGCGGCGGCAGCTCGACGCCGGACATGCTGGCGGCGGCGCGCTGGGCGGCCTGCGCGCCGGCCTGGGCCAGATCGTGGGACACCACGACGCTCGGCCCCATCTCGCGGCCGAACACCAGGTCGGCACGCGTGATCGTCGGGCCGTCGCTGAGCGCCGCGGCGCGCTCGACCACGTTGCGCATCTCGCGGACGTTGCCCGGCCAGCTGGGGGTGACCAGCGCGGCCAGCGCGTCCTGCGACCACGCCATCGCCATGCCGCGGCGCGCGCCGATCTCGCGCAGGAAGTGGGTCGCGAGCCCCGGGATGTCCTCCCTGCGCTCGCGCAGCGGCGGCAGCTCGACGTGGACGACCGACAGCCGGAAGTACAGGTCCTCGCGGAACGTGCCCTTGTTGACCTCCTCGCGCAGGTCGCGGTTGGTCGCGGCGAGCACGCGGACGTCGACCTTGATCGTGCGGTCGCCGCCGACCCGCTTGATCTCGCGCTGCTCGAGCACGCGCAGCAGCTTGGGCTGCAGCATGATGTCGAGCTCGCCGATCTCGTCGAGGAAGATCGTGCCGCCGCTGGCCTGCTCGAAGCAGCCGACGTGCTGTGCCACCGCGCCGGTGAAGCTGCCCTTCTCGTGGCCGAACAGCGTCGACTCGATCAGCTCGCGCGGGATCGACCCGCAGTCGAGCACGACGAACGGCCGGCTCTTGCGGCCCGACGCGTTGTGCAGTGCGCGCGCGACCATCTCCTTGCCGGTGCCGGTCTCGCCGGTGATCATGCAGGTCAGGTCGCTCGGCGCGACCTTCTCGAGGTGGGCGAAGATCTCGCGCATCGCGGGAGACCCGCCGAGCATCGCGTCGAACCGGTCCTTCTTGGACAGCTCGATCTCGACGACGTCCTCCAGGGTCTGGAACTGGATGTTGGTATGGCCGATCCGGAACACCGTGCCGGGCCGCAGGAACACCTCGCGGATCCGGAGGTCGCCCACGAAGATGCCGTTGCGCGAGTTGAGATCGCGCAGCCGGTAGCCGTCGTCGCGCGCCGACACCTCGAAGTGGGTCCCCGACACCGCCTTGTCCTGGACCACCAGGTCGCTGATGATGCTGCGGCCGCCGGTGACCCGCGGCTTGGCGATCTCCACCGACTTGCCCTGGTCCGCGCCGGACACGACCACGAGCTTGCCCTTGCGCAGCCGGCGGACCGTCGCCCAGTCGCCCTCGAACAGGGTGGTCAGGCCGGTCCCGGGTTCATTGGGATCCTCGGGGGCGAAGGGGCCGGCGGCGTCTGCCATCGCGCTCAACCTACCAAATCGCAGGCCGGCCCGGCGCTAATTCAGCCACTTGTGCTCGTCGCGCGGCGGAGTCGAGCGCGCCTTGCCGCCCGACATCACCGTCAGCCGAGCGCGGGCGCGCGCGATCCGCCAGCGCTTCCAGGCCAGCGACGGGCTCCACCGCTTCGAGGTCAGGACCGCAGCCGCGAGCATCGCGGCCGCGTCGGCTGCGCCGTCGTGCCAGCGCTGCGTCAGCACGATCAACAGCGCGAGGAACCCGAGGATGCCGTACATCAGCTGGCGGCCGGTCAGCGGCAGCACGCCGAAGAACTGCACCGGCTGGCGGGCGTAGACGATGCCGAACGCGACGATCGCCGCGTAGATGAACGGATCGAGCCCGCCGACCAGCGCGTAGTGATAGGGGCCGCCGAGCGCGTAGCCGAGGGCGCAGCCGGCCGCGGTGGCGACCAGCGACGTGATCGCGACGAACCGGTAGAACCGCCCGCGCCCCCAGAACCGCTCGAGCGTCGGCACGAACATCCACATCACGAGGGCGTGGAGGACGAGCGCGAGGGCGTTGGGCTCCACGAACACGCTGGTGGCCAGCGTCCACACCCGGCCGTGCACGAACACGTTGTCGGGCGTGGCGATCAGGGACCGCTGGAACAGTCCCCGGGTCTCGAGATCCGACGCCAGGTAGACCAGCGACAGCCCGACCTCCAGGCCCAAGACGATCAGCGCTCCGCGGGTGATCCGCATGCCGCTGAACCGGGAGCGCAGGGCACCGCTCACCCGCACACCATAGCACCTCGCCGCGGGCGCGTCAGGTACGGAACCCGCGTGCAGGGCGCGCTGTGGGGAGCGCTCCGGCTCGGTCCGGGCCGGCAGAACCCGGCCAGAACCCGGTCAGATCCTCACGAACCGGCGACCGCGCGCCCGTCTCGCGGGTCAGGGCCCCGGCGCGGGGCCCCAGTCGACGCCCGTGGCCGAGCCGCTCCACACCTTGACCGCCTTGCCGGTGCCGTCGGCGTTGGCGATGAACACCCCCTGGCCGGCGCGCGCGAACGCGATCGCGCGGCCGTTGGGCGAGAACGACGGCTCCTCGTTGGAGCCGTCGTTCTGGGTGATCCGGACCATCGCCTTGGTGTCGAGGTCGAGCGTGACGATGTCGTAGGTGTTGCCGTCGCGCGTGGTGTACGCGATGACGTGCTTGCCGGCCTTCGGCATCCAGGTCGGCGTGGTGTTGTAGCTGCCGTTGAACGACACCTGGCGCGCCGCGCCACCGGCCGCCGGCACGACGAAGATCTGCGGCCCGCCGTTGCGGTCGCTGACGAACGCGAGGTGGCCGCCGTCGGGCGACCACGCCGGCGAGGTATCGATCGCGCGGTCGTTGGTGATCCGGCGGACGACGTTGCCGTCGGCGGCGCTGATCACGTAGATCTCGGGGTTGCCGTCCTTGGACAGGGTGAGCGCGATCTGCTTGCCGTCGGGCGACCACGCGGCGCCGGTGTTCATGCCGCGCTGGCTCGACAGCTTGTTCGGCCGGCCACCTCCCGACGACGCGACGTACAGATCGGGGTTGTTGCGCATGAACGACGTGTAGGCGATCTGCCCGCCGCTCGGCGACCACGCCGGCAGGATGTTCTGCGAGCTGTTGTTCGAGACCCGGTAGGCGTTGGCGCCGTCGAAGTCCATCGCGAAGATCGCGCTCGCCGCGCCCTTCTGGGTGAACGCGATCTTCGAGCCGAAGAACCCGGGCTCGCCGGTGTAGTACTTGACGACCTCGTTGCAGAACCGGTGCGCGATCGTCCGCGTATCGCCCTTGCGCGGGTAGACCTTGCTCAGCACCGAGGTCGTGCCCTTGCTGATCTCGTAGAGCCGGAACTCGATCTCCGAGGCGGTCGCCCGGTACTTGATCACGCCGAACGCGCCGACGTCCTTCCACTTCTGCGGGTCGATGATCAGCCCTTCCGCCTTGAGGTCGGCGAGGAACCCCGCCGGATCGAGGACCTTGAACACGCCGGCGACCGACAGGTCGAACGACGCGACCTGCGCGACCTCCCGCGCGGCGGTCGCGTCGCCCTCCTGCGACGCCGGTACGGCGATCGGGTACAGCGTGCGCTTGGCGCCCTTGACGTCGATCACCACGCCGCCGCTGGGGTCATCGGCGCGCGCGGTCCGGCCAGGCACCAAGAGCGCCGCGGCGAGCACGGCCACCCAGGTCGCGAGGAGTGTGATCGCCGAGGCTACTGATTTGGGTCGAATCGAAAACATACCATTGCCCTGATGTGGACGAGCTCCTCGGGGGGAACCGGCTGTGGGTTGTCGTTGCGAGCCTGCTGCGTGGCCTTCAGCGCCCGCTGCACCGAGTCGTTCAGGATCTCGTCACCGCTGGGGTGGAACTTGCCCTCGAGGATCTTGCCGTCGGGCTGGATGTGAAAGCAGGTCTTCACCGCGCCGGTCACCTTGGAGATCTGCGGAATCTCCCAGACCTTGCGGAAGTCCGCGACCAGGTGCTGCCAGTATGGATGGCCGGCATTGATCGGCGCGAAGCCCTCCTGGCTGCCGTCGAACTGGCCGATGTCGGTGACCGGCGCCGCGCCGGGCTGGGGATCGTCGTCGCTGGCGTGGTGGAACTTGTGGATGTCGGGCGGCTTGTCGTCGGGCTTCTTGGGCGGCTTCTTGTCCTCGGGCTTCTTGGGGGGCGGCGGCTTGTGCTCGTCGCGCGACACGCCCTCGGGCTTGACCTCCGGCTCGGGCGCCTTGAGCTCCTTCTGAGGTTGCTTCTTCTTCTCCGCCTTGCGCGCGAGCGAGGCCTCGATCGTGATCATCTCCTTGAGCTCGGGCTGGTGCTCCGGCTCGGCAGCCTCGGTCAGGTACAGGGTCCCGCCGAACAGCGCGCCGGACAGCACGACCGTCCCGACGAGGGCGAGCCCGTGCATCTGGCCGTTGTTGTAGCTCATGCTCATAGAGACGTTCGTCGCCGGCGTTTGTTCGCCGCCCGCTAGTGCTTCGCTTTCTGGTCGAGATCGGACAGCTTGAACGTGTCGCTCGGGTCGGTAAGCATCATTACCTTCTCGACCCCGGCATCCTTGGCCACGGCCATCGCCGTGAGGACGACGCCGTAGGACAGGTTGGTGTCGGCTTCGATGTACAGGGCAGCCTCTCGCTTGACGCGCTCGTTGGCCTTGAGCTTGGCCGCGAGATCTTGCCACGTGACCTGGGTTCCGCCGAGAAAGATCTCGCTGGACTTCTTGATCGACAGCACCAGCTTGCCCTCGGGGTCGTCGATGTTCTTGGCCGTGACCTGCGGCAGCTGGAGCTCGACGCCGGTGTTGTTCATCATCGGCGCGGTGATCATGAAGATGATCAGCAGCACGAGCATGACGTCGACGAACGGCGTCACGTTGATCTCGGCGTTCAGCTCGTCGCCGCTGCCTGCTTTCATCGCCATGGCGGGTCGTCCTGGTCGGTGGGCTCAGCGCAGGAAGTGGCGCTTGATGATGTTGAGGTAGTCCTGCTCGAAGGTGTCCATCTCCGAGCGCAGCACGCGGATCCGGCGCGTGAAGTAGTTGTACGCCATCACGGCGGGGATCGCGGCGACCAGGCCGATCGCGGTCGCGAACAGCGCCTCGGCGATGTGCGGGCCGACGGTGGTGAGCGTCGCGGCGGCGGGCCGGGCCGGGCCGTTCGGATCGGGCGCGATGTCGAGGAACGCGAACAGGATGCCCATCACGGTGCCGAACAGGCCGATGAACGGCGCGGACGAGCCGGTGGTCGCGAGGAACGGGACCATCGCCTCGAGCTTGGTGGTCTCGACGGTCTGGGCGCGGCGCAGCGCGCGCTCGATGTTGGCGAGGTTGCCCTCGCGGTCGCCGCGCAGATGCTCGTCGGAGGCGAGCTTGGCCAGCTCGGTGTAGCCGGCGACGAACATCTGCGAGATCGGGCTATTTCGCAGCGCCTGGGCCTGCTTGTAGATCTGCTCGATGTCGCGCGAGCGCCAGAACGAGTCGGTGAACCGGTTCGACTCGCCGGTCGCGCGTCGCACGTAGAGCCACTTGTAGATGATGATGTAGAGCCCGATGATGAACATCAGGGCGAGGAGGATCATGACGGCCTTGACGATCCAGTGCGCCTGGTCGAACAGGCGCGGGATGTCCAGGTTTGCTGCAAGCGTGGATGCCGCTGAAAACCCTGGCATAATGAGCCACGGCGATAGCATGCACCCCGTCTCCGGGTCAAATCGTGCGGCCAGATCGGCTCGCAGGCTGTGGATACGTATCGCGATCGCGACATTGTGTCTGGTCGTTCACGCCTGCGACCTGGGCACCGGGGGCGCGGTCGAGCTGTCGTGGAGCCTGCGACCGGAGTCGGGCGCGGGGAGCGACAAGTTCGTCGATTGCGCGCGCAGCGTGGACCAGGTCCAGGTCCGCGCCATCACCCGGGTCCGGCTGCACTGGCAGGTCGGGAGCGCGACGTGCTCGCGGGCATGGAACTGCGGCGACAACCACGGGGCCACCCGGTTCGAGGTCCCCCAGGGCACCGCGAACCTCACGCTGACGCTGGAGTGCGGCCTGCCGACTCCCGGCCTCGCGGAGTGCGAGGACGATCAACCGGCGGATCCCGCCACGTACATCGCTCCGGCCACCGTGCGGCGCGACGCGATCCGCGGCGAGGTCGTCACCCTGGGTGCCGTCGAGCTCGTGGTGTCGGACGCGGCGTGCCCGAGCCAACCTTGCACGTGCCCGATGGGCGCTCAGGTTGCGACGGATCACACGAGCCGGTAACCGGCTGGCGCAGCACTTGCCTGTGGAAGCGTGGTGAAGCAAATGGGGGGAGCCCCGTCCAATGCGATCGCAACGCCCAGCACCGGCACGCGTGTCGACGAAGACCGGCAGCTGTGCGACCCGCACGCCTAACCGATCACCTCCCGATCACTTCCCCGAGCACCTCTGCACCCGCCGCGATTTGCGATCGACGGCTGATGACTTCGCACTGCCTGGCCTTGGTACTTTTCATCTCAGGAGACCCGTATGAAGAACCTCGTCTTGGGAGCGCTGCTCGCCGCAGCCGTCTCGTCCACCGCCTGCGGTACGACCTCCGACACCAGCGCCCGGATCACGGCGCGCTGGTCGTTCAACACGTTCGCCAACCACATGGGCACGCCGAACGGCGCCTGTCCGGACGGCTACGGCACCACGGCGGTGTACGTCCGGCCCTGGGACCCGTTCGTCGGCGACTTCACGGGCCCGGCGCTTGCGTCCGACCTGTTCGACTGCGCGGACCTGACGGGGACGACCGATCCGCTCGACGGCATCTTCCAGGTCTGGATCCAGGTCGAGACCGACGACGCGACCACGACCACGCCGCCCTCGGCGGTCTACGTGACGTCCGGGTCGGTCGTGATCGACACCGCGGACGGCAACCAGACGATCGAGATGCCGCCGGTGTACACCGACGCGGGGTACATGGACTTTGGCTGGAAGCTGCAGCAGAGCGGTGCCCACGTGCACTGCGCGGACGTCGGCGTCCACCACAACGGGATCGCGAGCATCGCGGTGAGCCCCAGCTTCATGCTGACCGACAAGTTCGATTGCGAAGATGGCTTCGGGACCACCGATGTGCTCGCCGCGGACACGTACCTCATCACCGTGACGGCCACCAACACGGCGGGGGTCGACGTCGGCGCGTCGGGCCCGATCGACAACGTGCAGATCACGCCGCCCAACGGCCCCGAGCACGGCCTCACGTCGCTGGGGAACGTCACGGTCAGCTTCTAGCGAGCCCGGTCAGTCGCTGCCGGCGCCCTGGCCGGCCGCGCCGCGGTGGTTGCGGTCCTGGCCGAGCAGCTCGAGCATGCGCTGCTTGTCCGGGCTGTCGTACTCGGCGTCCGAGAACACGTCGGGCGGGTACGGCGCGGTCGTGTAGCTGCCGGGGAACGGCGGCATCTGCTCGAGGTCCGGATCGAGGCCGGGGGCGAACCGGGCGCCGCGCAGCTGGCCGATGTGGAACGGGCCGCGGGCGTGGCCGTCGAGGATCACCTTGCCGAAGAACATCAGGTCGGCGTCGTGGACCCCGGCCGCGAGCTCGCCCTTGAACCGCGACCACGCGACCGGCTGGTCCGCGGCGTCGAACAGGTTGCAGTCGATCACGTAGCGCCCCGGGGTGTCGACGGCGACCCCGGCGTGGATCACCAGCGAGCCGGTCTCGATCGCGTCGCGGAACGCGCCGGTGAACCGCGCCGGGATCCCGCGGGCCGGCGTGTACTGGACGTCGAAGTGCGCGGCCTGGCGACCGCTGCCGGGGTCGAACTCGATGTAGATGCCGATCGCAGCCTGCCGCGCGAGGTCGAGCCGGGCGGGCGCGAGCTGCGCCGCGAGGATCGAGCCGCTGGGCGCGAACGCCAGCGGGATCCGCGGCGCGCTGCCGCCCGGCGGCATCACCGCCGCGTAGGCCTGGGTGATCGCGACCGGGATCGGCGCGCCGCCGCGCCGGACGTCGAGCGTCGCGGTCAGCGTCTCGTCGCCGATCACGAAGTAGCGATCGGCGGTGAACAGGTAGGTGATGCCGGCGCCGTGATCGTCCGGCCGCATCGTCTCATGGCGCTGGCCGGGGCGCAGCAGATCGACCTGGTCGGCGGTCAGCGGGCGCGAGGTCGGCGGGTAGACGTTGGCCTTGCGGTAGGCGGTCAGCGGGTCGTCGGCCGCCACCCCGGGTGTGCCTCCGGCGGGGTAGGGCGTGACCGGCGCCGGCGGCAGCGCGGCGACCGCGGGGCGCGGCGCGCCGGGGGATGCGCTCGGGGCCGCGACCGGCGCGGGTGCCGCCCCGGAAGCGACCCGCGCGCCCGCCGCCTGCAACGGGTCGCGCGCCGCCAGCCACCACACGCTCGCCGCGACGATCAGGCCGCCGATCGCCAGGACGATGGAATGCCGCCCGGGCCACGCCGCGGCCTCGGGCGGCCGTCGCCGCCGGGTCACGGACAGCCCGTCGTCAGCCCGCCGTCGTTGCAGATCATCTTCAGCTTCATGTCGAGGTGGTTGAGCGACCCGTACTCGCAGGAGAACCACGCCTGGTGGTTGGCGTACCTGGGCACCGCCTCGCAGATCGAGCTCCGGCCGTCGGTCGTCGTGTAGCCGCCGGCGGACGCCTCCGACACCGCGCCATCGTCGTGGCCGGGCAGGATCGCGGACTGGACGAACGGCGCGAGCCAGCCGTCGCCCGCGACCATGCCGGTGACGATGCCGTGGGTGTCGTTGTGGTTCCAGCCGTTGCGGTGATCGCTCGTGCCGATGTGCCCGGCGAGCGCGCACTGGCCGAAGATCTGCGCGATGTAGCCGGTGCCACCGAGCTCGCTGCCGCCCTCGTTGCTCGCGCTCGCGGCGACATACGCAATGTTCCACGCGGTCGAATACAGCGCGAGCGTCCGCGACATCACCGCGCCGCCGTTCGAGTACACGTACACGTAACACAGGTTGTTGCCGGTGCAGTAGCGGTCGAGCGTCGCCGCCATCTGGGTCGTCGCCGTCGCCATGCTCGTGGTCTGGTCGATCGGCGCGTCGATGCTGGTCTCGCCGGTCCAGTGACCGAGCGTGGTGCCGAAGTCGGTGCTGCAGATCCCGCCGACGTGGATGTCGAACACGTCGGCATCGGCGGTCAGCGGGATCGCGAGGGCCAGAGCGAGGGACACAGCGGGGAACAGAGCGAGCACGAGCGGCAGCGATTTCCTCATCGCGGCCATACTCGAAAGCTTCGCGAGGGCTTTCAAACGAAACGATCGGTGATTTTCCAACACCTGACCAACACCCACCGTCGATTGCCGACCGGGGCATGACAGCACACGAAAGCGTACACACCGCTCGCTCTGCGATATTCACTCTCGGGGTTTCCCCGAAGATCCAGCGCATGCCGCGGGTCGTCACGATGGTCGGGCCAGCGGCGGCGTACGACGCATCGCGCCGCGGCCGTGCGCTCGGAGCGCGTTCGAACCCAGGGCGCACATCGTATTCGCTCGTCGACCGCCGCCGCACGGCGCGGCAGCTGTGCGATGTTCGCTGCGACCGTGGTCCCGGGCTGTGCGGGCGCGGCAGGAGCGCACGTTGCGCGCGAGCTCCCGCTGGATCACTTCCTGCTCCGGCTCCCTACATGCTGGCTCCGTTCCCTCACCGCTACAGCGCATCGCTGTGTCGAACGTTCGCTTCGCGTGCGCGGATCGAGGCTCCGCCCAGGCCCGCGCTGCACGGCGGCCCGTCGCCGGAGCTCGACGGCGACGTCGATGCCTGGTCGCCCGAACACATGCTGCTGTCGTCGCTCGGCCTGTGCATGCTGACCACGTTCGAGGCGTTCGCGGCGCGCGATGGGATCGACCTGCTCGCGTGGTGCGCCCGCGTGCATGGCACGGTCGAGCAGACCCCCGAAGGTCCGACCTTCACCTCGATCGTGCTCGAGCTCGACGTCGACATCGCCGGCAACGTCGACCAGTTCGAGGACACGCTGGAGGACGCCAAGCGCTACTGCCTGGTCCAGAACGCGCTGCGCGTGCCGGTCGTGGTCGAGACCTCGGTCCGCACACCGTGCGGTCCGCTGCGCACGGTGGACGACGACATCGCGCTGCCCCCGCGGCTGCCGCAGGCCAGCCGCGCGCTGCATGCCGTGTGACCGATCGGCAGCGGTCAGCGCCGGCCCATCACGGTCTTGCAGGTCTTGGTGTACAGGTCGCGGAACCGGTTGTCCGGATCGGTGATCGCCTTGACCGCATCGTAGTTGCGCTTGTTCCAGATCGACCAGAACTCGGCCTCGCCGTAGTAGTTGTGGGCGATCAGGGTCTTGATCCCGCCGAGCTCGCGCAGCTTCTCCTCCATCGCGCGGTGGTAGTTGAGCGGCCCGCGCTGGCGCATGCCGTAGATCGCGAGGTCGAGGAACAGCTGATCGGGCAGCGCGCGGTAGAACGACTCGTCGAGCCACTCGTAGTCGTGGACCCGGCGGTACGGCACGCACCACAGCGGATAGAACTGGAACGTCCGGGCGTACCAGGTCAGGAACTCGGGCACCCGCGAGAACGGGACGAACACGTCGAGCGTGATCGTCGGGCGCTTGTCGCGCAGCGCCCAGCGCAGCTTGTCGCCGAGCCGGAGCCACTGCGACGACGCGAGGAACTTGCCGAGCACCAGGCGGCCGATCCACGACCGCGGGCGGACGTTGGTGACGCCGCGGTCGTAGCGAAAGAAGTAATCGGTGGTGGTGAGGTAATCCTCGGTTCGCGTCCGGGTGCTCTGGTAATAGATCTTCATCCAGCTGTAGTCGCTGGTGTACGGCGCGGTGTCGGCGAACGTGCCGGTCGCCAGCACGTAGCAGGTCGGCGAGTGGATGATGCCGTCCATGAAGTCGACGTCGCGGGCCTCGAAGTGGCGCTGGATCGCCGCCTGGTAGCCGGCGATCGTCGAGCAGGTCTCGTAGCGCAGCCGGACGTAGGGCCGGGCGGGGATCAGCTTGAACGTCAGCCGCGACAGGATGCCGAGCGTGCCGAACGTGCCGTGCATCATCTGGAACACCAGACGATGCTCGTTGTCCGGCGTGGCGATCAGGGTCTCGCCGGTCGCGGTGATCACCTCGTACTCCAGGCAGGTGTCGTGAAATCCGCCGTGGACGAACGACATCGACTCGATCGAGCAGCCGGCGACCGCGCCGCCGATCGTGATCGTCTTGAGCTCGGGCACCACGATCGGCACCAGGCCGTGCGGCAGCGTCGCCGCCACCAGGTCGACGAACGTGACGCCGGACTCGGCGACGCAGATCCGCCGCACCGGATCGATCTCGAGGATCTCGGTCAGGTCGCCGACGTCGATCTTGTCGTCGCGGCGCCGCAGGTCGTTGCGCTTGGGCACCTGGTGCGAGACCGACGCCTTGCGCAGCGACACCGGGCGGCCGGGCGGCACCGCGCGCAGCTGCTCGGCGATCCGCGCGACCCGGGCGCGATGCCGATCGGCCGATCGCTCGGTGGCGAGGTCCATATCGATCGCCCGGCTAGCCGAGCCGCTGGCCGACCGCGTCGGCGAGCGACTCGGCGACGCAGATCCGGTTGGTCGTGTGCGGGATGGTGTCGCAGGTGACGATGCCGCGCGCGCCGGCATCGAGCAGCGCATCGGCCAGCGCGTCGGCGAACACCGCGTGGATCGCGACGCACATCGGCGGCGCGGCGCCCGCGGCGCGCAGCTGGCGGGTCGCCTCGATCATCGTGCGGCCGGTCGACACGATGTCGTCGATCAGGACCGGGGTGTGGCCGTTCCACGCGCCGTCGAGCGAGGTGATCGAGACGTCGCGATCGCCGCGCCGGGTCTTCTCGAGGATGACGAACGGCGCGCCGCAGCGCTCGGCGACCGCCGACACCCACTGCACGCTCTCGGCGTCGGGGCCGATCAGCACCGGGCGCTCGACCTCGGTGGTGATCCACCGCGCGATCGCCGGCGCGGCGCGCGCGATCGTGGTCGGGATCGAGTAGACACCGGCCAGCGAGTCGAGCCGGTGGAGGTGCGGATCGACGGTGACCAGCCAGTCGACCGTGCTCGACACCAGGCGGCCGAAGTAGCGCGCGGTGACGCCCTCGCCGGGCTTGAACCGGCTGTCCTGCCGCATGTAGGCGAGGTAGGGCGCGACCAGCCCGACCTGGCTCGCGCCGAGCTCGCGCGCCGTGCCGGCGAGGAACGCGACGTGAAGGAAGTTGTCGGCGGACAGGTTGCCGACGATCGCGACGTCGCCGGTGCACTCACCGTCGATCCGGACGTAGAGCTCTCCGTCGGGGAACTGCCGGATCTCCGGCGCGAGGAGGCGGGCCCCCAGTCGGGCCGCGAGCTCACGCGCGTGCGCTTCGCCGCCAGGAAGGGCGATCAGGACCAACACGTGGCCATGCTAGCAGAGCGCGATGGTTCCCGGCGGATCGCGAGCCACCATTGCCAGCGGATTCACCCGCGCCCGAGCGCACACGGTGCGCCGCGGCGGCGATGCAGACAATCATGTCGTGGTCGCCGCCAGGTCGCGACTCGCGCCGTCACAGCGCCTTGAGCGGCGTCACGCGCAGCAGCAGCGGGATCACCTTGCCGCTGGTCACGATCGCCATGTGCTCGAACTGCGAGTGGATGTACAGCAGCTTGGCGTTGCGCTCGCGCCGGGTGAAGTCGGGGAGGCTCGACGGCATCCGCTCGCGGGCGACCGCGAACTTGTAGCGCCGCGCGAAGCTCGACGACTCCTCGGCCGTGCTGGCCGCGACGACGATCAGCTTGTGGTCGTCGGCGCGCTTGCCGCTCGCGATGTACTCGTCGAACGCCGCCTCTCCGGCGTACAGCGCGTCGAGCAGGATGATCTGATCGACCAGCCGGTGGTCGACCCACTGCATGACGGTGCGGAATGCGCCGGAGTGGCCGATCACGACGACCGGGCCGTCGGGCAAGTGGATGTTGGCGCGGCTGACCGCGCGCCGCAGGTCCTTGAGCGCCGGCCACTGGACCTCGTCCTCGTTGCCGGCCGGCGCGTCGGGCACGATGAACATCGCGTTCTGGCGGCTGGCCTTGAACTGCCGGGCGAGCTCGTGCTCGCGCCACGCACCATCGGCGTCGGTGTAGTAGCCGTGGACGTAGATCACCGTGCCGGCGGTCTCGCGGTCGTAGCCCGGCGGCACCCAGACGTGCACCGCGCCGCGCGCGGTCCGGATCCGGAAGTGCTTGCCGCCCAGCACGCTGTCCTCCTGCTTGTCGAGCCGGCCGTCGGCGTCGTCCTCGACGTGCGAGCGGACCAGGTGCGAGCGCGGGCTGATCGACAGCCGGGCGCGGTGCCGGTGGGCCGGAGGAGCCGGCGGTCGGGCGGGGGGCCGGGCCGGCGCCGGGGCCGGCTCGGTCTCGCGGTCGTCGGGGCCGGGAGGCTCGTCCTCGTCGGGGGCGGCGGGCTCGTCCTCGTCCCAGGGCGCGGGGGCCGCGGCCGCCGGGGCCGGGGCGCGCACCGCCGGTGCCTCGGGGGGCGCGGGCGGGGTCGGGTCGTCGGCGCGCGCGGTCGAGACCAGCCCACATCCGAGGACACCCGCGACGACCGAGGCGATCAGCTTCATGGTTTCGGCTCCGCCGGCTGCGTGATCATGAGGTGGAGGTTGGCGTTGGCGTCGGGATAGCCATACCGGAACGGCAGCTTGCGGTGGACCTGCGACGCCCACAATTTTGTCATCGCCTCGGCGGTCGATTTGTCGGCCTCCTCGAGGAACGGCCCGGTGAACGTGCCGTAGGTGATCTGGACGAAGCCCGCCTTCTTCGCGAACCGCGGCGGCACGCCGGTCGAGTCCGAGGCCATCCATGCCATCTGACCGAGCAGGAGGTCGCGGATGTCGGAGAACCCGTCGAGCCACATCAGGTAGCTCGCGGCCTTGGTCATCGCCGCGAACTTTCCCTTGGCGATCAGGTGCTTGTGCAGCGGCGAGTCCTTGAACGCCTTGTTGGCGAGGTTGGCCGCGAAGTGGCGGTGGACGATCAGCGGCGCGGCGGGGTCGCCGGCCTTGCGGAACGTCAGCTCCATGTTGTTGAAGGCCTCGGAGAAGTCGGTGTCGACCCAGCCGCCCTTCACCTTCCTGGCCTTGCGGGGCGCCAGCGCCTCGATCTCGGCCGCGGTCAGGTAGTGGACCTTGCCGTCGGGGTCGAGCGTGATGAACCGGAGCGACACCGGCTCGAAGCCCAGCGCGGTCATCCCCGTGATGTGGAACGAGAGTTGCCCGGGGATGCCGCCGCGCTCCAGCTTGCGCATGTTCTCGCTGGTCGAGTCGTAGAGCGCGAGCAGGCCCTCGCTGGCGTCGCGGTAGGCGGCCAGGGCGGCGCGCAGCTGCTTCTTGTCGAGCTTGGCCAGCCGGGTCGGATCCCCGGCGTGCTCCAGCGAGATCGTCGTGATCTCGCGGGCGTCGGGGAACGTGACCAGCGCCGAGCCGAGGTCACCGCCGCCGAACGGGTAGACCACGGTGGTCGGCAGGTTGGCCGGGCGCAGGGGGGCAAAGAACGCGCGCGCCGGCGTCACGTACTTGTCGGTGTAGTGCTGATAGCGCCTGGCCATCTCGGCGCAGTGGGCGTCGACCGTGGCCGCGTCCAGGGTCGCCGGCAGTGGATCGCTGCCGCCGCAGGCCACGACCCGATAGAACAGCCGGGCGTCCTGGAGGAACTCGGCGCCGTCGTCCGCCTGGGCACTTGGCGTCGCGGCCATCACCCCGCCCGCCGCCGCGATGACTGCCACGGCCGTGTGCAACGTACGCCTCATCTACTAGACCTCCAGGAGACATAAGCGGTTCGATCGGACGACGCCAATTCTTGGCGGATGCTAGTTGACCTCGTGGCTGTGGTCGCCGGCCGACCCTGGCTTGGGCCCGACCAGGCTGTGCAGGACCGCACGGGCGACCTGCTCGCCGTGGTCGTCCCGCAGCGTGACCGGGACGTCCACCTGGGCCCGCGCGGCGCTGCGCGGGATCGGCGGCTCGCCGACCGCGGTAATCGTTCCGCGGGCTTTCTTGGTGTACTCGATGTCGATCCCGCTCACGATGAACCGCGCATCGTCCGGCAGCGAGTACATGAGGGCGACGTTACCCGCGAGCTCTGCCAGGTTGGCAAGCGCGATGGCATGAACGCAGTCGAGGTGGTTGCGCACTGATCGGCGGTCGTGCATCTGGACCTCGGCATAGCCGGCGCGCAGCACCGTGACGGTGGCGTGGATCGTGCCGCTGTACGGGACGAACCGGCCGAGCAGCCGCGAGAACACCCGCTTGCCGCCTGGCATGCCCGACAGGAGGTTCCACATGTCGCGCAGCACATTTCGGCTGCCATCGAACCGGGGCAGCCGGGCCGCGAATCGATCCACGAACGCCATCCGAGCGAACCTACCAGCCGGCCGCGAGATTTTCATCGGAACTTCGTCGCGAGGACGCGCCGGAGGGGTAGGATGATCGTGTCCATGAACGTCACAACTCGCCTCGCCTGCGCGGCGGCGGTGCTGGGTGCGTGCGGAAGTCCCTCCGTGAAGCACATGACGCAGCAGGAGATGATCGCCGCCGATCCGCTGCCGCTCGCCAAGGGCGCAACGTGGACCTACAACGTCACGATCAAGCGGTTCGAGGTCGACGCCGACAAGGAGACCACGAAGACGCTGACCTGGGTCACCGAGGTCGTCGACGCGAAGACCGCCGGCGGCGTCACCGCCTACCGCGTCAAGGGCTGGCCCGCCGACCTCGCCGACCTCGACCAGGCATCCCCGGCCAACGAGACGTTCCTGCTGCGCAGCGGCAACGAGTTCCTGTTCGGCAGCTCGGCCGAGCCGACGCTGGAGGGCGCCCAGGGCTGGTTCAACTGGCCGGTGGTCGACGGCCAGCGGATCTGCCCCAACCGGATGGTGTACTGCTGGCAGGTCAGCGCGATCGACACCGGCTACGCCCTGAAGTTCATCACCGGGCCCGATGAGGAGATCTTCGAGCTCGAGCCGGGGACCGGGGTGTCGCGGTTCCACTACGCGCACCACGGTTCGACCAACGAGGTCGAGGCGCGGCTGATCTCGTACGCCAAGGGCGGCGGTCACTGACGCGGTCACGGACGCGAACACTGCCTCGATCTCCGGCTCGATCTGCGCTGCCGCGGTGACGTATCGTGGTGGGGCGTGTCGTCCCAGCCTGACCCGCCACGGCCGGCGCCGAGCGCGGCCTCGCCGGCGCCGGGTGACACCGGCGAGGCGCCGACCGTGGAGGCGTCCGAGCCGCCGGATTCGTTCGACGCGATCCTGAAGCGGGTGGTGCAGCCGGCCGGCGCCGCCGAGGTGCTCGACGTCGGCAGCGAGCTGGTCGGGCGGTTCAAGATCACCCGCGTGCTCGGCGCGGGCGGCATGGGCACGGTCTACGTCGCGCGCGACGCCACGCTCGGCCGCGAGGTCGCGATCAAGGTGCACCGCGCCGCGGGCGGGGCGCAGCGGCTGCGCCGCGAGGCGGTGGCGATGGCACGGCTCGCCCACCCCAACGTGGTCACCGTGTTCGAGGTCGGCGATCTCGGCGGGCGGCCGTTCGTGGTGATGGAGTACATCACCGGCACCACGCTGCGCGCGCACCTCGCCGCCACGCCGCGCAGCGTCCGCGAGGTGGTGGCGCTGCTGATCGCTGCGGGCGAGGGCCTGGCCGCCGCGCACGACGCCGGGCTCGTCCACCGCGACATCAAGCCCGAGAACGTGCTGGTCGGCGCCGACGGCCGCGCCCGGGTCGGCGACTTCGGGCTGGCGCGCGAGCTCGACTCGACCGACGATCCGGTGGCCGCGCCGCCGTCGATCGAGGACCTGCGCACGCCGGTGACCCAGACCGGTGCGGTGATGGGCACGCCGGCCTACATGGCGCCCGAGCAGTTCGCCGGCGCGCCGGTCGATGAACGCGCCGATCAGTTCGCGTTCTGCGTCGCCGCGTGGGAGGCGCTGTGGCGCGAGCGGCCGTTCGCCGGCGCGTCGTACGCCGAGCTGTCCGCGGCGATCTGCCAGGGCCGCCGCCGGCCGCCGCCCGCCGTGCCCAAGGTGCCGGCCCGGATCCGGGCGGCGCTGGAGCGCGGGCTGTCGGTCGATCCGGCCGCGCGGTTCCCCACCCTGCACGCGCTGCTCGACGCGATGCGCCCGCCGCGCGGCCGCCGCCGGCGCTGGCTGGCGGCCGCGGCTGCGATCGCGGCCGCGGCGGTCGCCGCCGCGCTGGTGGTCCACCGGGGCGCGCCGTCGTGCGAGCTCGCCGGCGAGGCCGAGCTCGCCGGGTTCCGGCTCGACCTGCCCGCGTTGCTGCGCGAGCATGGCACCCCGCAGATCGCCGCGCGGGTCGAGGCGATCCAGCGCAGCTTCGTCGAGCGGTTCCGCGGCCAGGCCCGCCAGGCGTGCGCCGCCGAGCGCGCTCGCCAGTGGTCGCCCGAGCTCGCCGCCCGCAGCCGGCAGTGCTTCGCGGTCGCCGGCCGCACCGCCGCGCTCACCCTCGCCGGCGGAGACCCGGCGCGGCCGCTCGACGTGCTGCGCCGCGCGCGCCGGCTGCGCACCGAGGACCAGTGCACCAGCCCGACCTACCTCGCGGCGCGGCGCGCGGTCCCCGGCGATCCGGCGCAGCTGGCCGCGCTGACCGAGGCCAACGCCGTGCTCGCCGCCGGGCTCGACAGCGTCGAGGGCCACGACCTGCCCGGGCTGCGCCGCGCGCTGGCCGCGCTGGAGGCGTCGCCCGCCCGCAGCGATCCGGGCGTCGCCGCCGGCCTGCCGATCCTGCGCGGCTGGCTCGCGTTCGAGGCCGGCCGGATCGCCGACGCGCGGACCCAGCTCGGCGACGCGTACTTCGCCGGCCGCGCGATCGACGACGAGCTGATCTCGAGCACCGCGCTCGGCCTGCTGATCGAGCACGGCCCCGACTTCGAGGCGTCGCACGACCAGATCCAGGACTGGCTGCGCACCGCGCTCGCCGATGCCGACCGGGTGCGCGGCCGGTCGGCGTGGCTGGCCGGCCGGCTGTACGCGCTCGCGGCGCGCGCCGCCGACACCGGCAACGACGCGGCCGCCGCGCTGCGGTTCGTCGCGCGCGCCCGCGAGGTGCTCGACGAGCGCGATCCGGTCCGGATCGACACCTACGTCACCGAGGGCGCGGTGCTGATGTGGTCGGGTCGCGTCGACGACGGGATCCGCGCCTACGAGTCGGCGATCGCGCAGAAGGCCGCCTACCTGGGCGGCGACGATCCCGACCTCGCGCTGGCGCTGTCGGACTACGCCAGCTCGCTGCTCGACGTCCAGCACCTCGACGAGGCAATGCGCGCGGCCGACCGCGCGTTCCAGATCATCGCCGGCGCGATCGACCCCGACGACGACCGGCTCGACCCGATCCGGATCACCCTGGCGGCGGTGCTGATCGGCGCCAACCAGGACGACGAGGCGCTCGGCCTGCTCCAGGTCGCCCGCGACCACACCGTGCGCCGGCTCGGCGAGACCAGCACGGTGATCGCCAGCATCGACAGCAACCTCGCCACCATCTACATCGGCAAGCGCGAGTACGACCGCGCGATCGCCGCGCTGCGCTCGGCGCTGGCGATCGACGAGAAGCTGCTCGGCGCCGACCACCTGGAGGCCGCCGGCGTGCTCTACAACCTCGCCGCCGCGTACCGCAGCAAGCGCGACCAGGGCCAGGCGATCGCGAGCGCCCGCCGCGCCGCCGCGATCTACGCGACCCGCAGCCCGGGCTCCGACCGCCACCGGCTCGCGCTGACCCTGGCGGCGACGGCCGCCGACGACGCGCGCGACTTCGCGCTCGGCCTCGAGCTCACCGCCGCCGCGCTCGGGTTCGAGCGGCCCGCCGAGGCCGCGCAGACCACGGCGTGGGCCCAGCTCGAGCGCGCCCGGGCGCTGGTCGGTGCGGGCCGCGCCGGCGAGGCTCGCCCGCTGCTCGGCGCCGCGCGCGGGGTGTACGCCGGGCTCCACATGGTCGAGCGGGTCCAGCAGGTAGACGACCTGCTCGCACAGCTACCGCCGGGCGGCGGGGCACACTGACCGGTCACCCGACGGTCTGCGCTTCGGGAACCCGATCGGGTCACAAATCGCCGCCCCGGCGGCCGGGCCGGTGCTAGATTGCCGCCGGTTCGCAGCCGACCGACCCGGACCCCGGAGGCAGCATGGGTACACGTCATCTGCAGTTCTGGCCGAACGTCCCCCACCACCTGACGCCGCCCGAGACCTCGCTGTGGTTCAACGCCGAGGTCTCCGCCGCGCGGTTCCCCGGCAAGACCTGCCTCAACTTCTACGACAGCGTGGTCACGTTCTCCGCGTTCCGCCGCGAGGCCGAGCGGCTCGCCGGGTTCCTCCAGCAGGCGTGCGGCGTCCAGCGCGGCGATCGCGTCGCGCTGTACCTGCAGAACAGCCCGCAGTTCGTGATCGCCTACTACGCGATCCTGCGGGCCGACGCGATGGTCGTGCCGATCAACCCGATGAACCTGACCCGGGAGGTCGGCCACATCGTCCAGGACAGCGGCGCGACCGTGCTGTTCGCGGCGCAGGATGGCCCCAGCATGCCGTCGCTGTCGCGGATCCAGCCGCTGATCGGCAACGGCCTGTCCCACGTGATCGTCGCGTGCTACTCCGACTACCTCACGGCGCCGACCGAGCTCGAGGTGCCGGCGTGGATCAAGGCGCCGCGCCAGTCGCAGACCGGCAGCGGGCTGACGCTGTGGAGCGACGCGATGGCCGCCGGGGCCACGCCCGGGCCGCACCTCGCCGGCCCCGACGATCTGTGCGTGATGCCCTACACCTCGGGCACCACCGGCAACCCCAAGGGCTGCGTGCACCGCCACCGCAGCGTCATGTTCACGTCGGTCGCCGGACCGCAGTGGAACCGCACGTTCCAGGACGAGACCATCCTGTCGATCCTGCCGTACTTCCACGTCACCGGCATGCAGGGCGGGATGAACGCGCCGATCTACGCGGGCGTGTCGATCGTGCTCTTGCCGCGCTGGGACCGCGACGTCGCGGGCCAGCTGATCCAGCGCTACAAGGTCACCGGGTTCACCGCGGTCCCGACGATGATCGTCGACCTGCTGTCGAACCCCAGGCTCGCCAGCTATGACCTGTCCAGCCTGCGCCAGGTCGGCGGCGGCGGCGCGGCGATGCCCGAGGCGGTGGCCCAGAAGCTCCAGGACCTGTGCGGGCTGGAGTTCATCGAGGGCTACGGCCTGAGCGAGACCATGGCGCCGACCCACATCAACCCGCCGCTGCGGCCCAAGAAGCAGTGCCTCGGCATCCCGATCTTCAACACCGACGCGCGGGTGGTCAACCCCGACACGCTGGTCGAGCTGGCGCCCGGCGAGGTCGGCGAGGTCATCTCGCACGGCCCGCAGGTGTTCGAGGGCTACTGGAACAACCCCGCCGCCAACGCGGCGTGCTTCGTCGAGCTCGACGGCAAGCGGTTCTTCCGCACCGGCGACCTGGCGCGCACCGACGAGGACGGCTACTTCTTCCTGGTCGATCGCCTCAAGCGGATGATCAACGTCGCCGGCTTCAAGGTCTGGCCGGCCGAGGTCGAGGCGATGCTGTACGCCCACCCCGACATCCAGGAGGCCGTGATCATCGCCGGCCGGGACCCGCGGCGCGGCGAGACCGTCAAGGCCGTCGTCGTGCTCAAGCCCGCGGCGCGCGGCCAGGTCAGCGAGGCCGAGCTGGTGCGCTGGGCGCGCGACAACATGGCGGCCTACAAGGTTCCGGCGAGCTTCGAGTTCGTCGAGGTCCTGCCCAAGTCCGCCACCGGCAAGATCCTGTGGCGCGTGCTGCAGGAGCAGCAGGACGAGCGCGAGCGCGCGGCCACGTGACCCTGGCTGTCCACGACGGCCTTGGCTATGACGCGGCCAGGTGTCCCATCGTGGCGCATGGCCCAGTGCGCCGTAGCGGGCCATCTCGTGGCGCAGATCGACGCCCGATTTGTGTTACTCCTTCGCCGGCACCCTGAAGACCAAGGGCGCTGAGGAGGTCAAATGTCGGTCAATCTCAATCACCAAGCAGCCACGATCGTGGATGCCCCTACGGATCTCGACTACCACGTCGATGGGCAGAGTGTATTGACTGGTACAATCAACCAGGCTTCGTCGTTGACGCTATGGGTCAACGGGCAATCCTTCGTGAAGATCGATGGCAGCGTGCCGCTTCTCCGCATTCGACTAGTCGATGGCCAGAGCAAGGTGCGGCTCGAAGGTCTGAAGGCAGGCGAGGTGACAATGCTCGAGAAGCTCGATGGCCAATCGATTCTCTCTGTATCGACCACAGGGAACTTCTCCTTCGCAGACAAGATCGACGGAAATTCGTGGCTTCTGGTTGACAAGGTGGCTCCGGCTGTTGCCGGTGGACTCGGAGCCTTTCGGGGCAAGATCGACGGCAAATCAAGAGTTGATATTACAGTGGATAATCCAAACGCCAATTACCACGTCGAGTTTTTTGATAAGATTGACGGAGCATCCACTGTCGAGCTTTGGAACACGTGGTTCACGACGACCGGAAGGGAGTTGAGTGGCTCGTCGACGGTGAGCTATACGGAGGCATCGTTGCCACCTCACTTC
>DATAPF010000620.1:0-2448 GCA_036265355.1 Kofleriaceae bacterium
GACTGGCCGCCGTCGAGGCGGAGCGTGGCGCCGGTGATGAACTGGGCGGCGGGCGAGGCGAGGAACACGATCGCGGCGGCGACCTCCTCGCAGGTGCCGGCGCGCTTGAGCGGGGTCTCGCGGGTGCCGCGCTCGAACAGCGCGGGCGGGTAGCGCGCGGTGCCCGACGACAGGATCACGCCGGGGGCGACCGCGTTGACCAGGATGTGGAACTGCGCCCACTCGACGGCGAGCGACATGCTCAGGTTCTCGACCCCGGCGCGCGCGGCGCCGGTGTGCGCCATGCCGGGGAAGCCGCGGTAGATGTTGGCGATGACGTTGATGACCCGGCCGCGCCGGGCGGGGATCATCGCCTGGTTGGCGACCTCGCGGGTGACGTGGAAGGTGCCGACCAGGTTGTTCTTGATGACGGCGAGGAAGCCGTTGGGGGAGATGTGCTGGGCCGGCGACGGGAACTGGCCGCCGGCGTTGTTGACCAGGATGTCGATCCGGCCGAGCTCGCCGAGCGTGGCGTTGACGAACGCCTCGACCTGCGCTGGCTCGCGGATGTCGCAGGTGCGGGCGACGACGGTGCCGCCGGCGGCGCGCAGCTCCTGGGCGGCGGCGTCGAGCTTGTCCTGGGTCCGGCCGCAGATCGCGACGCGCGCGCCGAGCCGCACCAGCTCGCGCGCGGTGGCCAGGCCGATGCCGCTGCCGCCGCCGGTGACGATGGCGACCTGATCGCGAAGGATGCCGGGGGCGAAGATCTGCTGGGACTCGGCGCTGGGAGACTCCACCTGCTGACGTAACCACGGTCGGCAGACCGTGTGGAGCGCCGAAACGCGCGAGGAGGCCTCAAAAGTCCACCCCTTGCGAGGGCTGACGGCCGCGGTCAGGCCAGGGGCTGGGGCCCCAGAGGGGAGGGTTCTCCCCCCGATCGCCTACCCCGGTAGCCAGTGGTTTCTGTCGCAAATTGCGCAAAGCCAAGCGGATGCGATCGGTTAGGCCCGGTATGACCGTTGCAGCATTGGCATCTCGTGGCCGGGATCGCTACAAATGGAGGGGTGCGCCCCTCCTCTGAAGGCGGCAACAAGCGCTCCGGGAGCCGGTATGTGCTCGGGGACTTGCTGGGCCGCGGCGGCATGGCCGAGGTGTTCGCCGGCCATGCGGTGGGCGATCACGGGTTCCAGAAGCCGGTCGCGATCAAGCGGCTGCTGCCCGAGCTGGCCAACGACGAGGTGTTCGTCGAGCGGCTGATCGAGGAGGCCAAGCTCCTGGTCGGCATGCAGCACGGCAACGTCGTGAGCGTGATCGATCTCGCCCGCGAGGGCGACGACGTGTTCCTGGTGATGGAGTTCGTCGACGGCCCGAGCCTGCGCCAGCTGATCAAGGCGCGCGGCGCGCGCGGGCTGTCGGTCGGCGTGGCGACCTACGTCGTGCAGTCCGCGGCCGCCGGGCTGGAGTTCGCCCACGCGCGGCCGGGCGGCGCGATCATCCACGCCGACATCAGCCCGAGCAACCTCTTGCTGACGACGTCGGGCGAGGTCCGGGTCGCCGACTTCGGCATCGCGCGCCGCGAGGGCCTCGGCCAGGGCGTGGTCGAGGGCAAGTGGGCGTACATGGCGCCCGAGCAGGCGCGCGGCGAGCCGCTGTCGCCGCGCTCGGACGTGTTCGCGCTCGGCGTGGTGCTCTACGAGCTGCTGACCGGCCAGCACCCGTTCGGCCGGGCGGTGACCCCGAACGAGCGCGACGCGCAGATCCAGGTGATCCCGCCGCGCGTGGTCAAGCCGAGCATCCCGCCCGGGCTCGACGCGATCTGCATGCGCGCGCTGGCGCACTCGCCGCGCGACCGCTACGGCCGGATGCAGCAGCTGATCGACGCGCTGGTCGAGGAGCGGTTCGCGAACGGCCTGCGCGAGGGCGCCGCGGATCTCGCCCAGGCGATCCGCGAGGTCGCGCCGAAGTCGGAGATCGCCTCGCCGCGCACGATGCACACCGACCGCCCGGTCACGCTGATGACGCGATCGCTGCTGCGCGACGTGACGCCGGCCCGCCGGCCGTCGCGGCCATCGCGGCCATCGCGGCCCTCGCATCCACCCCCACCGGCAGCGGCGCCGCCGAGCGAGCTGCCGTCGAGCGACGAGTTCGCGGTGCGGCCGACGATCGCGCTGGTGACGCCGGCGCCGACCGAGCTGCCGGCCGAGGAATTCCCGGCGGTCCCCAGCTCGGGGGCGCAGACCGTGGCGCGGATGGTCGATCAGGTGGCGCTGGCGCAGGCGGCCCAGGCCGCGCAGGCGGCCCTCGCCGCGCAGGCCGCCCAGGCGGCGCAAGTAGCGCTCGCGGCGCAGGCAGCGCGCGCGCTGGGCGCGTTCAACCCGGCCGGCAACGCGTTCAACCCGGCCGGCAACGCGTTCAACCCGGCCGCCAACGCGTTCAACCCGGCCGCCAACGCGTTCAACCCGGCCGCGC
>DATAPF010000621.1:0-4996 GCA_036265355.1 Kofleriaceae bacterium
GTCTTCGCTCTGCCCGCTGGCGACGTGGGCGACGATCCCGGGATGGCGGAGCTCGGCCAGGAGCCTGGCCTCGCGCGCGAACCGAAGGCCGTCCTGCGCGCCGGCGCTGCCGCCCATGACCTTGAGCGCCACCGGCTGCGCGGTGAGCGTGTCGGTCGCGCGGTACACCGTGCCCATCCCACCGCTGCTCGCCCGGGATTCGATGACGAACCGCTGCGCGACGATCGTCCGCGGGGGGAGCGTATCGTCCATCCAGAACAGGACAGCGCAGAACTCTCACCAATGTCAACCAGCTACTGGATCTTGATGTCGTCGAACCAGATCGTGCCCGAGAAGTGCTGGCCGAGCGTCCCGGCCTGGAACACCATCGTGGTCGCCGTGTTGGAGAACTGCGACATGCTGAGCGGCGTCGAGTACGGCACGTAGGTCAGCGACGGCAGCGAGATCGTCGTCAGGAACGCGTTGTCCATCGGCGCCGGCATCGAGCCCTGCACGTAGTACTGAGCGGTGCCATTCGTCGAATCGCCATCGAAATACACCGAGGCGGTCAGCGTCCTGGTCTGGAGCTGGACAGTCCCAGACAGGCAGATCGGTATCGTGAACGACACCTCGGTCAGGTTCGTGACATCGATCGCGAGGGCGACGTTGCCGGCATGATTGCGCACCGCCAGCTGCAGACCATTGGGAGCGCGGGGGGTGATCCCGTCGAGCATGTTGGAATCGAAGTTCCAGGTCAGCCGCGAGCACGTGTTGTCGGTGCACTTTGGTGCTGCACTGTTACACGCGACATCGCACATCGTGCCATTGCACACCGGCATCTGCCGGTCATCGGCGGGCGCACACTTCGCGCACTGCGGCCCACAGCTGTCGATCGTGTCGTGGATCGCACAGCTCATCGCGGCGTCGTCCGTCGTGCTGGCATCGAGCTGACCCGGCTCATTCCGGACACTGCCGCACGCCAGCAGGCCCGCGATCCACACGACGTGCAGCTTCATGGCGACATCGTAAGTGTCGCGGCAACGCGTTTCAATCGCGGGAAGGACAGACAAGCGGGGTTCGGGCGCTCCCCTCGACCAGGGACCACGCGCGGGTCGGTCCACGCACGCGACGGCGTCGAGTGCTGCGGCAACGGCGGCCGCACAGGCAGGATCGATCCGCGGGATCTCGGACGGTCCGGGTTGCGTCCGCGTTCACCCGCGCGCATGCTCGGAGCACCCAGGATCCGTGATCCGTCGGGCAGGAAAGGAGGCGCGCCATGCACAATCGAACCGTCATCGTGTCCACGCGCCTCCACGCTGCCTGAGCTGCGGGAACGAGAACGCTCCCTGACCGGCGCGGCATGAGGCGCAGTCGTCGCCGCAAGCCCGCGCGCCACGTGCCATCTGCACGCGCGCACCGCGTTTCGTCCCGGAGCTTCACATGTCCACGACCGATCGCGATCTCGACGAGAGCATCGCGCCCTTTCTCGACCTCGACCTCATCTCGGAAGTCTGCGAACCGATCAAGAGCGGCAAGGAAGCGACCGTGTATCGCTGCCGTGGCGGGCCCGCACGCGGTCACGCGCAGCTCGCGCTCAAGGTGTATCGCCCGCGCGACGAGCGCTCGTTCAAGAACGACGCCCGCTATCGCGAAGGCAGCCTGGTCTACCGGATCGGCGGCGGGAACACCCGCGCGGCACGCGCGCTCCACGCCGGCACGCGGTTCGGGCGCACCGTGCAGGAAGCGACCTGGACGGCACGCGAGTGGGAAGTCCTGCAGCGCCTCCACGGCGCCGGGCTCGGCGTGCCCGAGCCGGTCCACGCCACCAGCCGCGCGATCCTGATGGAGCTCTGCGTCGACCGCGAAGGCTGCGTCGCGCACGCGCTCGCCGGCGTGCGTCTCTCGCCCGAGATTGCGCCGGCGCTGTTCGACGCGATCTGCTCGGAGGTCGAGCGCATGCTCTGGCTCGACGTGCTCCACGCCGATCTCTCGCCCTACAACATCCTGTGGACCGGCGAGGACTACCGGATCATCGACTTCCCGCAAGCGGTCGACCCGCGCTTCAACGGCAATGCGCTGGCGTTCCTGCAACGCGACATCGAGAACGTGGGCCGGTTCTGCGCCCGGTTCGCCGAGATTCCAGACCCGCGGATGGTCGCGCTCGAGATCTGGAGCCGGTTCCAGCGCGGCGAGACGCCCGCCTCGTAGCGGCGACACGGCGCCTCGAACGCGCCGATGTCGCACTGGCCACAACGTGACGGGCCGTGCGAGAGGTCCTGGTCGGCCTCGGCCAGCCGTCCGATCGCCGCGAGGGCGCGCGCCCCCCTCGTCGAGACGCCCCAGATCGCGCAGGTCGTCCGCCACGTTGAGCAGGGCGTTGGACAGGATCTCGGGGCTGGGGATGGCGAGCTGCCGGGCCGCTTCGACCCCGCGCTCGTTCGCGGTTAGCGTGAACCCGACGTGCGCGGCGGGCGCTTCTTGCTCGCAGCGCGCGCGCGCCCTGGCTGCGTGCCATGAACGATGCGCCGCCAGATCTCGGGCTCGATGTCACAAAGCGTCACCTTGAGCTGATAGATGCTCGTCACCGTGCGAGCTTACTCGATCGTCGGCGCTCGGAGCGTGGCTACTCGCGCGCCCAGCGCGGGGCAGGGCCGACCACGGCCTCGATCGACACGCCGAGCCGCTGGGCGCGGCGCAGCTGGCGGGTGCGCCAGATCGTGTAGAGCACCGGGAGGACCTCGAGGGTGAGGAACGCGCTGGTGACCAGGCCGCCGATCATTGGGGCGGCGACCCGGCGCATGATCTCTGCGCCGGCGCCGTCGGCCCAGAGCAGGGGCACGAGCGCGAGCGCCATGGTCGTGATCGTCATCAGCTTGGGGCGCAGCCGGCGGACGGTGCCCTCGGCGTGGGCCTCGACGATGTCGTCGCGCGACGCGATCCTGCCGTCGCGAACCCGGCGGTGGAACGCCTCGTCGATGTAGACCACCATCACGACGCCGGTCTGCATGGCGAGGCCGACCACGGAGAGCAGGCCGACCCAGACCGGGGCCGACATCGGGTAGCCGAGCGCGAACAAGGTCCACACGCTGCCGACCAGCGCGAACGGCACGGAGGCCAGCACGATCAGCGCCTCGGTCAGGCTGCGGAACTGGAGCAGCAAGAGGCCGAGCATGAGCAGCGCGACGAGCGGGATGATCCAGCGCAGGCGCGCCTTGCCGCCGGCGATCAGCTCGTACTGGCCGGTCCACTCGATGCGCTCGCCGGAGGCCAGGCCCAGGGTGGTGGGCGACAGCGCGTCGCGGGCGCGCTCGACGTAGCCGGCGAGGTCGGTGCCCGGCTCGAGATCGACGTAGACGTAGCCGCATAGCTCGCCGCGCTCGGTGCGGATCGTCGAGGGGCGGTTCACCCAGTCGGGCTCGCCGAGCAGCGCGATCGGCACCGGGCCGGCAGCGCCGCGCACCGCGGCCTCGCGGAGCAGATCGGCGGGACCGCGCTCGGCGTGATCGGGCACGACCCGGACGCGCAGCTTGCGGCCGTCGAGCACGAGGTCGCCGATCTGGCCGCCGGTGTCGAGCAGGTCGGCGACGGCCTGGGCGGCGGCCGGGTCGACGCCGGTGCGGCTCGCCGCGGCGGGGTCGGGGGTGAACCCGAGGCTGGGCTCGCCGCCGAGCGACTCGAACACCGCGCTGCGGGTGCCGGGGACGGCCAGCGCGCGGCTGCGCACCGCGGCGCCGAGCGCCTCGAGCCGCTCGAGATCGGGGGCGAAGATCCGGATGCCGACCGGGGTCCGCACGCCGGTCGCCATCATGTCGATCCGGCCGCGCGCCGGCGCGGTCCACGCGTTGGTCCAGCCCGGCAGCCGGGTCGCGCGGTCGAGGCCGGCGACCAGCTCGGCGGTGGTCGGGGTGGTCTCCTCGGGCCAGATCCACCCGAGCACGCGGCGCACCGGCCCGGGCGCGCCCGAGTACCAGCGGTCGCGCCGGTACTTCGGCCACTGGTCGCGCGGCAGGAGGCGGATCGTGGTCTCGGCCATCGAGTACGGCGCCGGATCGGTCGCGGTGTCGGCGCGGCCGACCTTGCCGAACACGCTGGCGACCTCGGAGAACTGGCGGATCGCGCGGTCCTGGCGGCGCAGCATCGCGACCGCCTGATCGGGCGGCACGCCGGACAGCGTGGTGGGCATGAACAGCAGGTCGCCCTCGTCGACCCGCGGCAGGAACTCGCCGCCGAGGTGGGTGGCGATCGGCAGGCACGACAGCACCGCGAGCACCGCGGTCGCCAGGGTCAGCACCGGACGGCGCAGCGCGAAGTGAACAAACGGCCGATAGACCCGGACCAGGAACCGGGTCAGCGGGTTGCCGAGCTCGGGCCGGATCCGTCCGGTGACCAGGCGGACGCGCAGCGCCGGCGCGACGGTCAGGGTGACGACCGCCGACGCCGCGATCACCAGCGTCTTGGTCAGCGCGAGCGGGCGGAGCAGCCGGCCGGTCTCGCCGGTGAACGCGAACACCGGCAGGAAGCTGAGCGCGGTGATCAGCAGCGAGGTCAGGATCGCGGGGGCGAACGAGCCGGCCGCGGCGATCAGCGCGCGCGTCCGCTCGGCGCGCCCGGTGCCGGCGGTCTCGAGCCGGCGGTGACAGGCCTCGAGCGCGACGATGTCGGCGTCGACCGCCATGCCGAGCGCGATGCCGATCCCGCCGAGGCTCATCACGGTGGCCGGCACACCGAACAGCCACATCGCCGCGAACGTGAGCAGCACGACCAGCGGCAGGGTGGCGAGCGGCACCGCGGCGCTCCGGCCGTGGAGCAGGAACACCAGCAGGATCAGCACCACCATCACGACCTCCTCGCCGAGGGCGTGCAGCAGGTTGTCCTCGACCCGGTCGGCGACGTCGAGCCGGTCGTAGGCCGTGATCAGCTGGACCTCGCCGGGCAGCTGCTTGCGCTCGCGCTCCAGGGTCGCGCGGGCCTCGCGGATCAGCGCTGGCAGGTTGGCGTCGCGCTCGGCGATCACGAT
>DATAPF010000622.1:0-5934 GCA_036265355.1 Kofleriaceae bacterium
GGTCCTTCGGCGGGCGCGGTCCCCGACGCCCATCGCGCAGCAGCCCACGGAGTACCGCGTGCACGCGTTCTCCCGGAGCTCAGATCGCCTCGCAGAACTCGATGCGGCGGGGGACCTTGTAGGGCGCGAGGTTGCGCGCGCAGTGGTCGATGATCTCCTCGGCGCCGCACTTCTGCTTCATGACCACGCGCGCGACCACCATCGCGCCCGCCATCGGATCGGTGACCACGGTGGCCTGGGCCGCCTTGATCTTGGGGAACGCCTCGAGGCAGCCCTCGACCTCGCCGAGCGCGACCCGCTTGCCGTCGACCTTGACGACATCGTCCTCGCGGCCGGTCAGCTGCAGGCGGCCGTTCTTGTCGAGCCGGCCGAGGTCACCGGTGCGCAGCCAGCCGGTCTTGTCGATCGCGCCGATCGCGACCATGCCCGAGGCGCGGGCCGAGGCCGGCGCGCGCTCCTCGTCGAACGGGCCGATCGACTTGGGCGACAGCGTCTTGCTCTTGACCCAGATCAGGCCGTCGCTCGGCTTGCCGGACTTGAGCTGCGAGCCGTCGGGCGAGGTGATCTTGATCTCGACGCCGTCGATCGGCTTGCCGACCGTGGTCGGGTACTTGCCGGTGTCCTCCAGCGTGACCGTCGCGGCCTCGGTGGAGTGATAGCAGCTGAGCAGCCGGATGCCGTACTTGTCGAGGAACTCGTCGGCGACCGTCTGGTCGAGCCGCGAACCGGCAGCGAGGTAGCGCGGCGACTTGATCTCGAGCTTCTTCGCGGTCGGCAGCTTGGCGAGCTCGGCGTACATCGATGGCGTCCCGGGCAGCAGGTCGACCTCGTGCTCGCGCACCAGCTTGCCGATCCGGCGCGCCGAGATCTCCTCCTCGAGGAACATCGTCGAGCCGAGCTTGAGCGTCGGCAAGAATCCGAGGTCCCAGCCGTAGGCGTGGAACAGCGGCACCGCGACCAGGTTCTTGGTCGCGGTGGTCATGCCGAGCGCGCTGATCGCGTGATCGACTGCCGCGATCGTGTTCTTGTCGGTGCGCAGCACGCCCTTGGGATCGCCCAGCGAGTCCGCCGTGAACAGCACCGCGATCGGATCGACGCCGTGATCCGGCGGCGATCGCTTGTACACGCTGCAGGTCAGCAGCGTGCCTTGCAGCCGGCGCCGGACCTCCGCGGCGTCACCGGCGGACCCGCCCGCTGGCGGCGTGAACGACGCCGGGGGCGGCAACGGCCGGACGACCCGCGAGCGCGGCAGCGTGCTCGGCGGCACCGGCGCGCTGGTCCCGTTGGCCGAGATCGAACCCTCGCTGCCGCGCGGCCGGGTCACCAGCGCGCGCAGCGGCGCCGCGGCGAGGATCAGCTCGAGCTCGCGGCCGCCGGTCGTCGGATCGATCGGCACGATCGCCGCGTCGAGCCGCGACAGCGCCAGCGCCAGGATCACGAAGTCCGGGACGTTGCCCAGCATCAGGCCGACCCACGCGCCCTCCTTGATCCCCATGCTCTTGAACTCCTGGGCCCGGCGGTCCACGCGGTGGAGAAGCCCCCGCCACGACAGGTAATTGTCGCGGTACACGACCGCCTTGTTGTTACCCTGGGCCTTCGCGGCCTTCTTGAGCCAATCGTAGAGCAGGGTCATGGAACCTCGTGCCCAAGCCAGAGCCTGAACGGGTGCACTGTACCAGGCGGTTGCCGTCGGCTCAATGCGTGGAACTGACTTGATCTGGCGGTCGATCCGCGCGAACACAACGCAGTGGCGGCCGCGCCTCTCCCCAAGCCTGATGAACCGGCCGAGCCGGTCTCGGACGCCGACGGCTGGGCGCTGCTCGAGGGCCTGCGACGCCGGGTCGACGAGCATGCCGCACAGGGCCGCAAGACCCAGGCCCAGGTCACCCAGCTCGCCGAGTCGATCGCCGCGCTCGTCGCCGAGCAGCGCCGGCGATCGCTGTGGCTCAACGTCAACTCGTTCGTCGCCTACCTGGTGTTCACCCTGCTGTGTGCCGCCGGATGCTACCTGCTGTACCGCAGCCGGGCCCGCGAGCTCGGCGCCTCCCGCGATCAGGCGGTCACCGAGCGCGACACCGCTGTCCGGCGCGCGGACGAAGCGCTCTCCCGTGCGGTCGCTCGGGAAGCGGCTGACACCAAGGCCTGGGAGATCTACCAGTTGCTGGAGGTCGGTCAGCGCGCCGACGCGGTCGCCAAGCTCGACGCACTGCGCGATCAGCCGCTGTCCCGGCTCGACCGCACCATGCTCACCGCCCGGATCCGCGCCGCGCAGGTCACCGAGATCGACGCCGCCCTCCGGTCCGCCGCGGCGGCGATCAAGGCCGGCCGGCCCGGCGAGGTCGTCAAGCCGCTGGAGGCCGTCCTGGTGAGCGAGCCGTCCGGGCCGCGCGCCGCGATGATCCACTACTACCTCGGAGTCGGCTACGCGCGGAGCGTGCCCGACAAGGCCGTGACGCACCTCGAGGCCGCGATCGCCGGCGAGGTCGATCAGGACGATGCGCGGTTCCAGCTCGCCTCGGTGCTCGACCGCAGCGGCGCCTATGTCCAGGCCCGTGCGGAGTACGACCGGTTCGCCACCGCGCATCCGCAGTCGCCGCTCGCCGTGTTCGCGCTGCGGCGGTCGGCGGCCCTGAGCCGCCTGCCTGCCGCGGCACCGGCGAGCAGCTCCGAACCCGCTCCACCGGGCCCGACCGCCTCCGCATCCGGCGCACCCGGTGTACCCGGCGCCGCGGGGACGTCCGCTGGATCGCCCGCGCCGCCCGCCGCAGCACCCGCCGGTGCAGCGCTCGCCGCGCCCGCCGGCGCGCCCGCCGCTCCGCGCCCGCTCCGGCCGTGGCCCAGGCCGTGGCTCAAGCCGCCCGCGAAGTCGGCGGGCTCGGCCGCACCTCCGAGCGATTCACCGGCGGACCTCGCCGCCGATCCGCCGCACGAATGATGGGCCGCCGCCGCTCGAGGTCCGCGCGCCAGGCGTCGCCGTGACGCGTCCGGTGCCGCCGCGGCGACCGCGCGGTGACCGCGCCGAGCCGGAGGATCGCCGATGACCGCGCTCCTGTCGCCGCCGCGCCGCGCCCCGTCCGCCGAGATCGGCCCGGTGCCGCCGGCGGTCCGCACCCGCATGGAGGGCGTGTCGTGGCACGGCGGCGATCCGCGCTGCCCGCGGTGGGCCGATCTCGCGTACCTCCAGGTCGATCATGTGAGCTTCGACGGCCCCGCGCGCGGCGAGCTGGTCGTCGCCGCCGCGCTCGCGCCGCGCGCCGTCGCGCTGTTCCGCCGGCTGTGGCAGCTCGGCTTTCCGATCCGCCAGCTCCGCCTGGTCGACGACTTCGCCGCGTCCGACGACGCCTCCATGGCCGCGGACAACTCCTCGGCGTTCAACTTCCGCGTCGTCGCCGGCACCGACCAGCTGTCGCAGCACGCGCTCGGCCTGGCGATCGACCTCAACCCGGTGGAGAACCCCTGGCGCCTGCCGGGCCGCATCCTGCCCGAGGCCGGGCGCGCGTTCGCCGACCGCGCCGTGATCCGCCCCGGCATGATCGTGCGGTCCGGCCCGGTCGTCGCCGCGCTCGACGAGCTCGGCTGGGAGTGGGGCGGCGACTGGCGCCACGCGTTCGACGACCACCACGTGGTGTGGTCGCGGCCGTTGTGACTGCGCCCGGCGCGACGCGGCTTTCCGGCCTGGTGTACGCTCGCAGCGATGCCCCAGGTCGTCGAGCTGCCACCCATTGGCCAGGACGCGCGCGGCGCGCTGGTCGCGCTGGTCCGCGTGTGCAAGGAAACCCCCGCCAAGGGTGAGCCGTTCCGCGAGCTGCGCAGCCGGCTGCGGGTCGCCAAGCTGTGGGATCGCGAGCGCCCGGCCGTGCTGCTGCGCTTCCTCGGCACCGGCGGCGCCACCGCGATGCCGTCGCTGTTCATGCAGGCGCTCGCCGCCGCCAGCGGCGACGACGAGACCGCGATCGCCGTGCTCGACCGGGTCTGGCACCTCAACCCGCTGCTCGGCAAGACCGTGCTCGACCTGGTCGTCCAGCGCGCCTACCACAAGGACGAGATCTACAAGTACCTCGCGTCGGCCGCGTACCGCGGCATCGTCCCGTCGCGCCCGGCCCTCGAGACCTGGCTCCAGATCACGATCGGCGCCGGTCTGCTGCGCACGATCGGGATCGCCGTCGCCCCCGGGCCGCGCGCCGAGCGCTACGTCGCGCTCGCCGCCGCGCTCGACGTCGACGAGTTCCTCGCCGAGGACCGTCCCGAGCCCGAGCCCGTCATCCCGCAGATCGCCGACGAGGAGGCCGCGCCCGCCGACGCCGCGCCCGGCGATCCCTCGGCCGCGACCACCGCGCCCGCCGGCAGCCCGCTGCCCGCGCCGCTCCGCCACCTCGCGATCGAGGGCCTCCCGACCCCGCGCGGCCGCGAGCGCGTCGTGCCGACCACGCGGTTCGCCCAGGGCTTCACCGACGAGATCCTCGACGAGACCCGCCAGCGCATCGCCGCCTGGTGGGTCGATGTCAACCGCCCGACGCCGACCTACCAGCCCGCCGACTTCGGCCTCGATCCGGAGGCCTGGGTCGAGCGCGCCGACGAGGTCGTCTACCGCATCGCGGTCGGCGCCGCGCTCGCGTTCCGGCTCGACCGCGATCGCGCCGCCGTGCTCGCCGCGTTCCACGCGCTCGACCACGCCGGGGTGCTCGGCGACCTCTACCAGGGCACGGTGCCCGAGAACCTGCCGGCCCAGGTCGACGCCCGCGCCCTCATGCTCGCGTCGCTCGCCGCGCGGCGCTGCGCCGAGGTCCCCGAGCTCGCCTCCCAGCTCGACGGCCGCGCCTCCGCCGCCGAGGCGTTCGCCGCGCTCGACACCGCGCTCGGCCGCGGGCTGTTTCGCACCGAGCTGTTCTGGATCATGGACATGCTCGCCAAGCTCGGCGTGCTGCGCTACCCCGACCTCGGCGACTTCACCGTCACCCCGCACCGCATCGTGCGCGACACCCTGTTCCGCCTCGGCTTCATCGCCACGCCGTACGCCAGCGACGGTCCGGCGCTCACCGCCGCCACCCGCGCCGCCCGCCGCGCCGTCCCCGACGGCCCGGCCGACGAGATCCTCGCGACCTTCGCGCTGGCCTGCGGCTGCGCCTACGACTGCAGCCACCGCAAGACCTGCGACTTCCCCTGCCGCGAGCGGCTGGAGTAGCGCCGGCCGCCATCGCGTTCCACTGAGCCTCCTGCATGGGCTCCTGGATGCCCGAGGCTGGAAGATATGCGACGCTACGCGACTGGCTCATGCGTCCATCCACGCCCGCGTCGCGTCTCGGCTTGCTCCCGTACATGCTGGCGCTCGCTGCCTGCGGCTTCCCCAGGCCGCCCGACGTGGTCCAGTGTACGAGCGCCTCCGACTGCAAGCCACCGGACGCGCCGTTCTGCGTCGCCGGGAGCTGCGTCGCCGCCTGTCAGGGGAACGCTGACTGCAGCGGCCTCGCTGCTACGCCGTTCTGCCAGACCTCGAGCGGCAGGTGCGTGGGCTGCCTGGACGCCAGCGTCTGCTCCGCAGACAGGCCGGTCTGCGACACGAGCTTGAACGTCTGCCGAGGCTGCGATCGCGACGATCAGTGCCCCAGCGGCGTGTGTGTGGATTCCCAGGGCCGATGCGCGATGGCAAGCGAGGTCATCTTTGTCAGCCAGACTGCAATCGACAATGCGGCATGCTCAGCAGCGGCGCCCTGTAACACGTTCACAGCTGCCTTCGCAGTGACGACCGAACAGCGTTACATCATTCACATCATCGGTGGCACGTATCGCATGATGACTGGCGTTGCGCCACCGCCTCTGCAGGTCGTGATCGATGGCAGCGATACCAACATCTTCAATGACCATGGCGTGACGTTCTCTGCCACGTCCTCACTCCAGACGATCACTCTCAGCCGGGTCACGATCAACGCGAGCGAG
>DATAPF010000623.1:0-7970 GCA_036265355.1 Kofleriaceae bacterium
GGGGTAGTTCTCGCCCCAGAACGCGCGCTGCCAGTCGGGCTCGAAGTAGTCGGTCTCGTTGACGTACGAGCCGGCGTCCGGGGTGATCGCGACGAGTGGCTGCATCGCGGCGTTGATCGCGTCGCGGTCGGCGCGCGCCCGGGCGAGGTCGGGCTCGTGGCCGGGCACGCCGGGCGTGCCCTCGCCGCCGGTCGCGATGATGGCGAGCAGGGCGGCGCGGAACACCGCGGGGTTGATCGAGGTCTGGCGGCCGCGGGCGATGGCGTCGGCGGACGCGCCGGCCTGGCCCTTGTTGATGTGCAGGCTGACCGCGAAGTGCCGCGATGCCTCGAACAGCGCGGCGGCGAGCGCGGGGGCGTGCGCGGGGTCGAAGCGGTCGAGCGGGATCCAGCGCGAGCGGTAGGCGTGGAGGTAGGCGTGGGCCTGCGCGGCATCGCCCGCCCACCAGAACTGGCCGGCCGGGGCGCCGGGGCGCGCGTCGGGCCGGATCGCATCGGGCGCATACTTCTGGAAGAACGCGAAGCTCCACATCTGGTTCGCCGGGAGGTCGACGGCGGACAGCTCGACGTGGAACCGATCGGGGTGCTGCTCGAGCCAGGCACGCAGCGGCTGCCACACGCGCTCGGCGTCGGGGCCGCGCATGCCCTCGAACGCCAGGGCGAGGTCGAGCGCGTTGTCGCCGCGGATCGTGACCTGCTCGCCCCAGTGCTCGTTGCTCAGGCTGTCGCGGTAGAACGCGACGAAGCGCTCGAGCAGCTCGCGGAACGCGGCGTCGCTGGTCGCGGTGATCGTGCCGCCGAGGTGACCGAACCGCTCGGGGAGCGGGTGGGTCATCAGCGTGACGCGGGTGACGACGCCGTAGGTGCCGCCGCCGCCGCCGCGCAGCGCCCACAGCAGGTCAGGATGCTGGCACGCGTTGGCGATCACGATCTGGCCGTCGGCGGTGACGACCTCGGCCTCGAGCAGGCTGGCCGCGGCGATGCCGTACCGCTTGGACCAGCTGCCGAACCCGCCGCCCTGCAGGAAGCCGCCGGCGGCGCCGACCGAGGTGCAGCCGCCGCCCTGGACGTAGCGGCCGTGCTCGACGGTCACGGCGCGGTAGGCCTCGAGCCAGCGCGCGCCGGCCTCGACGCTGACCGCCGGGGTCGGCGCGGCGGCCGGGCAGCCGTGCGCGACGAACGCATCGTCGACCGCGACCCGGCGCATCTCGTGGGTCCAGATCAGCAGCGAGTCGGGCGCGCTGGACCGGCCGAGGTAGTCGTGGCCGGTGCCCTTGATCGCGAGCCGCAGGTGGTGATCGCGCGCGAACCGGACCGCTGCGGCGATGTCGCCGGCGCCCTGCGCGACGACGGCGTACGCGCTCCGTGCGGCGCCGGGGCTCCACGCGTCGAGCCAGCCGGTCACCTCGGTGCCGCCGGCCTGGTCCTGGAGGTAGAACGGGTTCTTGACCGCGGCGAGCTCGGCGGTGCACGCGTCGCTCGCGCCGCCGGCGCGGCACGCCTCGAGGGGCAGGTGCACCGGCTCGAGCCGGCCGTGGAGCCGGGCGCCGAGCGCGCGCCAGTCGGCGTCGGTCGGCCAGCACGGCTGGCCGGGCCGGCAGCGCGCGGCGGGGGCCGCGACGGGGGTACGCTCGTCGGCGTGCGGCGAGCCGCCGCAGGCCGCCGCGCAGAGTGCGAGGAACCAGGCTGCGAGGCGGGCGCGTGAGCAGAGTGGCTTCGGCATCATTGGCAGCGTGCCATCCGCGGCCGCCGGGCCGAAGCCGGTGCGGCGCAGGACGGACCTGGCGCGGCGCGACCCGGACCGGATGCTGACATCGCGACGGCGCTGCGCGGGTACAGCATGACATCGATGGCGGACGGACTGCGAGGATCGACGAGGCGGGGTGACTCGCACGCTGCACGCGGCTTGCAATGGATGTCGTGCATGGCGAGTCAAAAACAACGCAGCGCGGCCCGGCGCAACATCAAGAAGGCGGCCACCGCAGCCCGGCGGAAGCGCACGATCTCCAACCTCCCCGCAAAGACGCGCACCGCGCTCGGTAAGCAGGGGGCGAAGATGGCACGCCGCAAGCGCCGCAGCGGGCGCTGATCACCGCGCGAGCAGGTAGCACACGCCGCTCCAGCAGGTCAGCGCGTGGCTGCCGGCGACGTAGACGATCAGCGCGGGCGTGCGGTTCGTGGCGCACTGGAGCTGGTACTCGATGATCGGGCCGGCGAGCCCCAGGCCCGTGGCGCGGTCGGCGGCGATGTCGTGGGCGGTGGCGATCTCGGCGAGCGCGCGCGACTGGCGGCCGCGGCGCGCCTGGTCGCAACGGCCCGACCACGGCGACGCGTAGGCGGTCGGGGTGACCGAGACCCTGCGATCGTGGAACCCGGCGCCGTCGGCGTCGGAGATCAGGGCGCGCGTCCCGAGCACGTGGCCGGCGACCTTCCAGTCGTGGAGCACCGCGGCGTCGGGATCGGGCGGCGACGGCCGGGCCGGCGGGGTGTCGGGCGGCAGCCAGCCGCAACCGCCGAGCGAGAGGGCACCGATAGCCAGCAGCTCACGATAGCGATGCGTCCGGGCCACGCAGCGGCAATGAGACCACGAATCGCGCGCCGCCGGTGGGGGCGCGGTCCGGAGCGAGCACGAGATCGCCGCCGTGCTCGATCGCGATCTTGCGGGCGATCGCGAGGCCCAGGCCCGTGCCGGTGGGCTTGAAGGTGACGTAGGGCTCGAAGATCCGGTCGCGGCTGGCCTCGGGCACGCCCTTGCCGAAATCGTCGACGGTGATGGTCGCGGCGTCGCGCGCGGGGTCGGCGGCCCAGCCGATCACGACGTCGCCCGACGCGCCGGCTTCCTGGCCGGCGTGGATGCCGTTCTCGATCAGGTTGGCGAGCAGCCGCTTGAGCAGCAGCCGGTCGGCGCGCACGGTGACCGGCTGGGCCGGCGGCTGGAGCGTGAGGTGGGCGGCGACCGTGGGATCGAGCTTGAGCTCCTCGACGACCTCGGCGAGGGCGATCGGGGCGGCCTCGACCTTGGGCAGCGCGCCGAGCGTGCGGAACGTGTCGACCAGCCGGCGCAGCGCGGCGATCTCCTCCTCGACGATCTCGCCGGCGTCGTCCAGCAGCTGCTTGAACCGCGGGTCGCCGCCCCGGTACTGCGACACGCACTGCTGGACCGCGAGCTGGATCGGGGTCAGCGGGTTCTTGATCTCGTGGGCGAGCCGGCGCGCGACGTCCTGCCACACCGCCATGCGCTGGAGGTACTCGACCTGGGCCCGGGTCTGGTCGAGGTCGTCGAGCATGGTGTTGAACGCCCGGCCGAGCTCGGCGAGCTCGTCGCGGCCGCGCAGCGAGACGCGGGCGTCGAACTTGCCGTCGGAGACCTGGCGCGCGGTCGACACCAGCGCGTCGATCCGTCGGGTCAGCGACGACGACGTCCACAGCCCGAGCCCGGCGGCGATCAGGCCGGCGGCGCCCAGCATGATCAGGAACGCGGTGCGGTAGCTGTCGGGCAGCGCGGTGCGGATCTGCGACAGCGTGCGGGCGGCGTCGATCGACTGCTTGAGCCGGCCGAGGTCGTCGTTGACCGCGGCCGACACCGCGAAGGTCAGGCGCAGGGTGGCGCCGGCGGTGCCCAGCGGCTGCTCGAGGGTGTGGTCGCGCCAGGCCGGTCCGGCCAGCGGACGCTCGGCCTCGGCGGCGATCGTGTGGTCGGGGCGGATCAGGGCGATCGCGCGCAGGCCGGGCTCGTTGTCGATGATCTTGACCAGGTTGACGGTCGGGTCGAGCGCGAGGAAGTCGGGGCGCAGCGCGAGCCGGGTGGCGATCTCCCCGTGCAGGCGCTTGGTGATCTCGACCAGATCGCCGTACGTGCCCCTCGCCTTCTCCATCGCCTCGATCGACGACGCGGCCTCGCCGGCGGCGACGTTGGCCGCGGTCTTGCCGAGCTGGTCGATCAGGTACGCGGTGACCGCGAGCGGCACGATCACGATCAGCACGAGCGGGGCCGTGAGCTTGAGCTGGAGGGGTAAGCGATGGGTGCGGTTCACGAGCGGGGCCTGTAGAAGGGTTGCGAGCGGATCCGCAGCACGCGGTCGGCCTCGGCGATCTTGGGGTTGTAGAACACCGAGACGAACGAGCCGAAGAACGCGCCGCCGCGGTCGAGCCCGCCGCCGGTGCCCTGGCTGAGCCAGCGCCGGACCTCGGCGAGGGTCTCCCTGGACACCGGGTTGAGCTCGACGACCATCTTGAGCACGAACACCTTCTCGACCGGCAGCACGGCGAGCCGGGCGATCGGGATGTCCTCGATCGCGGTCAGCCACTTGAGCGCCTCGGCGCGGTACTTGACCTGGAACTTCTTCTGGCCGCCGCGCTCGTCGAGCTGCAGCCGGTAGACCTCGTCCCACACGTCGTAGACCACCGAGCGGCGGATCAGCTGCTCGGCGACCGGATCGTCGGAGTCCTGCGCCGTGATCTGGATCCGGATCACGACGGTCGACTCGATCCCGCTGCCGAGCGCCTCGTAGTTGGAGGCGTCGAACAGCTTGCCGATCCCGCCGGTCGGAGGCGGCAGGGTCGACACGGTGAGGTCGTCGCCGCGCTCGACGAACCGCATCCGCTGGACCTCGGGCTTGTCGTCGTCGGCGCGCGCCGGCGCGGCGCGCAGCGCGATCGCAGCGACGATCACGGACAGCGCCGCGATTCCGGGCTTCACCGCAGCCGTCCCAGCGCATTGGCGATCGTGAGCTCGAACACGCCGATGAAGGTGTCGATCCGCAGGCCGGCATCGGCGTACAGGTCGATCGGCAGCGAGGCGAGGAGGCCGGTGTCGCGCGCGCGCAGGTCGGTGCGCTCGGCGAGCCCCCACACGCCGGCGCCGACGAACACATCGCCGCCGTACACCCGGTCCTTGACCGAGCCGCGGAACAGCTGGAACACGTACTCGGCGGTCGCGCTGCCGCCGAGGTCACCGTAGGACGGCTTGTCGCTCCGCGTGCCGAGGATCTTCAGCGGCGACGCGGTCGACAGCACCAGGCCGAGCGCGCGCGGGGTCAGCATGCGATCGACGTCGGCGATGTAGATCCGATCGAACCGCGGCGCGTCGCCGACCACCACCCCGGCGGTCAGCTTGATCGCGAGCGCATCGTGGCCGCCTCGCACCGGCCAGTAGTGATCGAATCGCCCGAAGATGGTCGCGAAGTCGTAGCTGCCGCCGAGCAGCGTGCTGCCGAGCTCGGCCGACAGCGCGACCAGGCTGCCGGCGTGCGGCAGGATCGGATCGGGGCGGGTGTCGTGATCGAGGCCCAGGCTGGTGGTGACGACGCGGCTGGTGCCGGGCTGGAGGTGGAGGTCGACCGCGACCGGCGTTCCGTCGGCGAGCGTGGTGACCGGGGCGGCCGGCAGCGTGGCGTCGATGCTCTCCAGGCGCAGGCCGAGCGACAGCGTGGTCAGCGCGCTGAGCTCGTAGGTCGCGCCGAGCCGGGCGCCGACCCGGTCGTAGTGGAACGCGCACGTCGCCGGCACCCCGTCGCGCGGCGCGCAGAACGGCTCGCTGCCGTGGACCGCGGTCAGCGCGGCGCTGGCGCCCCACCGCGAGCCGCCGAGCGACGAGATCGCCGCGCGCAGCTCGCCGGCGTACTGGTCGCGCGTGCCGGGGAGATCGCCGTGGCTGGCGTAGATGAAGCCGCCGCCGACCGCGAGGCCGAGCCCGAGCAGGTTGCGGTCGCCGACGTCCAGGCCGGCCCACCACGGCGACAGCGAGGTGCGGCCGAACCACAGCTTGTTGAGCACGAAGGTCGGGCGCTCGATGACGTGGACCTCGATCACGACCTGGCCGCGCTGGCTGCCCTTGTGGATCGCGAGGCTGGCGTCGAGGAAGAACCCGAGCGCGAGGACCTTGAACCGGGTCTCGCGCAGCCGGTGATCGCTGGAGTGCAGGACGTCGCCGGGGCTGATCGGCAGCGCGCGCTCGATGACCGAGGTCTGGGTCGCGGTGTTGCCGGTGATGTCGATCCGCTCGATCTGGATCAGCGGGCCGAACTCGTTGTCCTCGTGGAGCGTCGCGTCGGGATCGCCGGGCGACCCGGCGGGCAGGTCGTCCGGCGAGCCGTCATCGGGGCCTTGCGAGGCCGGCAGCTCGGGCGCGGGCGCCGTCGGCTCGGCGGCGGGTGGTGGGGCAGCCTGCGGGGGGGGGCCGGGCTGCGCGGGCGCCGGCGGGTCGGCCAGCGCCGGCCGAGCGAGGACGATCGCCACCAGCAAGAGCGACAACCGGACCAGCACGGACACAACGTAGCGCATGGTTCGCCGGCGGTGCTACCGTAGGTCGTGCGCTGGGCCACGCCGGTGTTGCTGGTGCTCGTCGCGTGCAGCGACCTGCGCGACTTCCAGGGCCCGTGGGCCGGCCCGCGGGTCGGCGACGCCCAGCCGCTGCACGTCAACGTCCCGAGCGGGACCGCGACCCTGACGATCGACCGGATCGACAGCCACGGCCTGGCGGCGCGGCTCGGGGTCGAGGGCCTGCTGCCGGAGACCGCGCTCACGTCGATCCCGGGCGCCGAGGCCGACGTCTTGTCGGGGATCACATTCAGCGGCGCGCCGCTGCGGGTATACCTCGCGTTCGTGCCGGTTCCCGATGGCGGCGGAGATGCGCTGGCGATCGTCGCGCTGTACGACGACCACCGGATCGAGGTCCGCCTGCTGCGCGGCGGGTCGACGCCGCTCTACGGGATCTTCACCCTGACCGAGCAGACCGCGGGCGGCGCGCCGGGGACGCCGGCGAGGTCATGAGCGGGCCGCGCGCGCCCGGCGGTGTGATCTGCGCCCGGTGCGGCGCCGCCAGCGCCGGCGGTGCGCGGTTCTGCGGCGTGTGCGGCGCGGCGATGGCGTCGACCGAGCCGGCGACCCGGTCGGGTCCGGCACCGCGCGACGAGATGATCGGGCGCGAGATCGCCGGGCGCTACCGGGTGCTCGCCAAGCTCGGCGAGGGCGGCATGGGCGCGGTGTTTCGCGCCGAGCAGATCTCGCTCAAGCGCACGGTCGCGGTCAAGCTGCTGCGCCCCGACGTCTCGGCGGCCCCGGCGCTGCTGCGCCGGTTCAACGCCGAGGCCGAGCTGGTCGCCAGGCTCAGCCACCCCAACACCGTCAACATCTACGACTTCGGCCAGGACGGCGACGGCACGCTGTTCATCGCGATGGAGCTGATCGATGGCCGGTCGCTGCGCCAGGTGATCCAGCGCGAGGCGCCGATCGCGGTGCCCCGCGCGCTGGCGATCGCGGCGCAGATCGCGGCGTCGCTGGTCGACGCGCACGCCCACGCGATCATCCATCGCGACCTCAAGCCCGACAACGTGATGCTGCAGGACCGCGGCCGCGAGCGCGACGTGGTCCGCGTGCTCGACTTCGGGATCGCCAAGCTGCGCGACGACACCCGCGCGACCCACGCCGCGATGACCCAGCAGGGTGACATGCTCGGCACGCCGCAGTACATGGCGCCCGAGCAGATCCGCGCCGAGCCGATCGACGGCCGCACCGACGTCTACGCGCTGGGCTGCCTGCTCTACGAGATGGTGACCGCGCGGCTGCCGCACGAGGCCGAGACCGTGCTCGCGATGCTGTCCAAGCACCTGGTCGAGTCCGCGGTGCCGCCGTCGCAGCGCCGCCCGGACCTCGGGATCCCCGCGGCGGTCGATGCGCTGATCCTCGGCGCGATGGCCAAGGATCCGCGGGCCCGGCCCCAGACCATGGAGGCGTTCGGCGAGCAGATCGCGGCGCTGCGCCAGCGCCTGGGGACCGAGCCGACCGCGCCCCGGGCGCCTGCGATGGCGGCTCCCGCGGCACACCCCGACGCGCCGTACACGGGGCCGGGGAGTGCGCCGGTCGGGTTTGCCCCGCCGTCGATGCCACTGCCGACGCCACTGCCCGGCACGATGCCGGGTGCGCTGCTGGCAGCGGTGTACACGCCGTGGCCGCCCGGGCCGACTCCGGGCA
>DATAPF010000624.1:0-2199 GCA_036265355.1 Kofleriaceae bacterium
CAGCCCGGCGCCTGCTCGCCCCAGATGTGAAGCGCGCCGCGCCAGCCGCGCGCGGCAGCCGCCGCGAGCACGAGCCGGCACCACGCGGTCACCGCGACGCGCGCGTCGGGCGTGTGGACCCGCAGCGTCGCGCCGGGCTCGACCGGGCGCAGCGCCGTGACCAGCCAGAACAGCGCGCGCCGGAACGCGCGGCGCTGCTCGATCGCGGCGTCGATCAGGTCGATCGAGTCGACGTCGCGGGCCAGCGCCTCGAGGCAGAGCTCCTCGGCGGTCCGCAGCTCGGCCTGCGCCGCGGTGCACGCGGCGAGCCGGTCGCGCAGCCGGGCATGCTCGGTGCCGAGCCGGGCGATCTCGGCCCCGGGCAGCGCCGGCTGGCGGCCGCGGCGGTCCTTGCGCGTCGCGGTCGCCAGCGTGGCCTCGAGCTCGGCGAGCTTGTCGCGCACCGCGGTCGGCTCGGGCAGCGCGAGCTCGCGATCGGTGTCGCGGCGCAGGCTGGCGAGCGCCAGCGCCGAGCGGACCAGGCGGCCGCCGGTGGTCGCGGCGCGCCGCCACAGCGCGATCGTCACCGCGCCGGCGATCTCGCCGAGCCGCGCGCCGGCCGGCCGGCCGACGTCGAGGTCCGGCTGCTCGCCGGCGGCGGGCGCGACCCGCACGGTCAGTGTGCCGCCGTGGCCGTCGGCGCCGGCGCGGGCGAGCAGCCGGGCGGCCGGCTTGACCAGGGCGTCGTCGAGGTGGCGGCGCAGCGCGCGGGCGCCGAGCTCGGCCGAGAACCCGCGATCGGCGAGCCGGTCGAGCGCGCGCGGCGAGATATCGAGCGCGACGCCGGCCTGGGCCAGGCCGCGGCGCTCGGCGAGCCGGCCGACCGCGATCTCGGCGACCCGTGCGATCTCGGCCGGCGCGAGCGGGTGGAACACGACGATCTGGTCGAGCCGGTTGACCAGCTCGGGGCGGAACGCGGCGAGCACCGCGTCGCGGTAGCGGCGCTCGTCGGCCGCGCCGGCATCATCGCCCGGGGCGGCCAGGCCGAGCCGGCCGCGCGCGCTGCGGGTCCCGAGGTTCGACGTCAGCACGATGATCGCGTTGTGGAAGTACGTCGTGCGGCCGCGCCCGTCGGTCAGCCTCGCCTCGCCGAGCACCTGCAGCAGCAGGTCGAGCACCGAGCCGTGCGCCTTCTCGATCTCGTCGAGCAGCACGACGCCGAACGGCTGGCTGCGCACCGCGGCGGTCAGCCGGCCCTCGTCGCCCTCGCCGCCGAACAGCCGCTCCGCCGCCCACGGATCGGTGTACTCGCTCATGTCGAGCCGCACCATGCGATCGGGCGCGCCGAACAGGTACGCCGCGACCGAGCGCGCGAGCTCGGTCTTGCCGACGCCCGACGGCCCGACGAACAGCAGCGACGCCAGTGGCTTGTCGGCCGGCGCCAGCCGGGCCTTGGCGACGCAGATCGCCTCGGCGACCCGGCGCACGGCGGCGTCCTGGCCGACCATCCGCCGGCGCAGCGCCGCGATCACATCGGCCAGCGCGAGCGAGCGATCGTCGGCCAGCAGCGCGATCGGGATCCCGGTCGCCGCCGAGAACGCCGCGTACAGCGCGGGCTCGCCGAGCACCGGCCCGGCGCCGCGCGCGTCGCGGCCCGCGTCGTGCGCGACCCGCAGCTCCTCGAGCAGCCGCACCGCCTTGCCGGGAAACGCCCGGTACGGCAGGTAGCGCCGCGCCAGCTCGACCGCGGTCGCCGCCGCGGCCGGCGTGATCTGCGGCCGGTGCGGCGCGGTCCGCGCCCAGTGCGCCGCCCACGCCCGGCACGCCGCCACCGTCGTCGCCGGGTCGGTCGGCGGCACCGCGATCCGCACCATCGCGCCGATCAGCGACACGTCGCGCCGCTCCGCGCGGTCGAGCCCGGCGTCGGTGACCTCGCCGATCACGCGGATCCGGCCGTCGACGACGTGCCGCCGCATCGCCGCCGCCAGCTCGACGCCGCCCTCCGCCGGCCGGTCGGCGAACAGCCCGCCGAAGTCGTCGAAGTACAGGATCGCGTCGAGCGTCTCGGCGGCCGCCAGCACCTCGGCGATCCGGGCCTGCCACTCGCCGAGCCCGCTCGCGCCCGCGATCAGCTCGGCCGCCGACGTCGCCCACATCGGTCGCGGCCCCGCCGGCCCGCTCGCGCCCCGGCCGGACTGCGCGGCCGCCCACGCGGCGACC
>DATAPF010000625.1:0-3302 GCA_036265355.1 Kofleriaceae bacterium
GAGCTGAGCCACACCGGGGTGTCGGAGCTGACGTTCACGCCGAGCCGGCCGTTCGACTTCGACACGGCGTACCAGGTCGAGCTGGTCGCGGTCGACACGGTCGACGGGTCGATCGGGCCCGCGGCGGGCGAGAAGTGGAGCTATTCGTTCAAGACCCCGGCGTTCAAGTTCCTGGGCTGGGCGCCGAGCGCGATCGACCTCGAGCACCACAAGATCGCGATGGACCTCGCGTTCTCGGGCCCGGTGCTGCCCAACGTGGCGACGGCGGCGATGCGGATCACGGTCGACGGCAAGCCGCCGGCGGGGGTCGCGGCGCAGCGCAGCCGGGAGCCGGGGCACGTCGTGGTGGCGCTGAGCGATCCGAAGATCGTGCTGGGCGCGAACCTCGGGCTGGCGATCAAGGGCACGCTGACGTCGCTGACCGGGGTGCGGGCGCCGGCGGCGACCGCCGAGTACATCGTGTCGGCGGACAAGGCAGTGTCGATCAAGACCGCGGTGGTCGTGGAGGGCGCGACCGGGTTCTACCTCGAGGTGGTGTGCGACGACGGCGCGGCGGCCAAGGGCAACCGCGGGTTCTACGAGGGCGAGGGGTTTTACGACCTGTCGCAGCGCTGCCAGCTGACCGACGAGTCGATCAAGCACATCCACTTCGATCCGCCGGTCAAGAAGCCGTACATCACGGCGGGGCGCGCCGGGTTCCGGGTGTTCGGCGAGTTCAAGCGCGGGGTGTACAAGGTGAAGATCGACGGCGGAGCGACGTCGGTCGACGGCGGGGTGGTGCTGGCGCCGTTCGCGCGGTCGGTCACGGTCGCGGCGCGCAAGCCGCGGCTGGCGTTCGCAGCGAGCGGGCGCTACCTGCCGCGCAGCGCGTGGACCAACCTCGGGATCAAGCACATCAACGTCGACACCGCGAACCTCGTCATCCGCCGGGTGCCGGCGGAGAACCTGGTGTTCTGGCTCGGCGAGGACAGCGACGCGGCGACCGAGCGGACCAGCGACGTGATCCTCAAGAAGACGATCCCGCTGCGCGGCGATCCGGATGCCCAGGCGACGAGCTGGCTCGACGTCGAGCCGCTGCTGCCGAAGACGACCCGGGGCGTGCTGGAGCTCAAGCTGGTCGGGGTCGGCGCCGAGGGGACGGCGCGCCTGCTGCTGACCAACCTGTCGCTGGTCGCCAAGAAGTGGAGCGCGCCGGGCAAGCCGGCGGCGCAGACGGTGCAGGTCTGGGCGCTCGACATGGACTCGGCGGACCCGGTGAGCGGGGTCGACGTCAGCCTGGTCCGCAAGAGCGGCAAGGTGGTGGCGACGTGCACGACGTCGGGCGGCGACGGCTGCACGCTGGCGGCGCGGGGCGACGACGCCGCCGACGACGCGGTGCCATTCGCGGTGATCGCGAAGAAGGGCGACGACCTGACCTACATCCGCTACCAGGACCTGCGCGCCGACGTGGCGGAGTCGAGCACGTCGGGCGTCGCGGTGGTCGCCGACGCGCCGTACCACGCGGCGATCTATCCGGACCGCGACGTCTACCGGCCGGGCGACACCGCGCACGTGGTGGCGATCGTGCGCGACGCGGCGGACCGCGCGCCGGACCAGCCGCTGCCGGTCGACGTCCAGGTGCTCGACGCGCGCGCCAAGGTGGTGCGCAAGGTCGCGCTGCGCACCAACCCGGCCGGGATGGTCGCGCTCGATCAGGTGTTCCCGGCGTTCGCCGACACCGGGCACTGGCGGGTGGCGATGACGGTCGCCGACAAGCCGCTGGCCGCGCAGGACCTGCAGGTCGAGGAGTTCGTGCCCGAGCGGATGCGGGTCAGCGTGGCGCCGCAGAAGCCCGCGCTGCTGGCCGGCGACAAGCCGGTGTTCGACGTGTCGGCGCAGTACCTGTTCGGCGGCACCGCGGTCGACAGCGGGGTCGAGCTCGACTGCTCGATCGCGCCGGCGGCGTTCCAGCCCGAGGACAACGGCGATCTGACGTACGGCGTCCCCGCCCGCGGCAAGCCGGTCCACCTCGATCAGACCAAGGGCCAGCTCGACCCGCGCGGCCATGTGGCGATCGGCTGCGCGGAGCCCGCGTCGGCGACGCCGTTCACCGGGACGGCGAAGCTGACCGCGCAGGCCTCGGTGCTCGAGGCGGGCAGCGGGCGGGCGACGGTGAAGACCGCGACCGTGATGCTGCACCCCGAGAAGTTCTACCTCGGCCTGCGCAGCAAGGTGTCGCGCGCCGCGGCCGGCGAGACGTTCACGGTCGAGGGCGCGGTCGTCGACTGGACCGGCAAGCTCGCCCCGGCGGCGGCCGGCCAGATCCACGTCGAGCTCGCGCACCTCGAGGCCGACTACGGCTATGGCTACGACGAGGCGAGCGGCGAGGAGCGCCGCGACCGCTGGCTGCGCCGGGTCCCCGAGGGCAAGCAGGACGTCAAGGCCTCCGGCGGCAGGTTCCGGTTCGACGTGACGCCGGGCGAGGCATCGGTGGGATTCCAGATCCGGGTCACCGCGGGCAAGGCGACGACCGAGCTGGTGGTCGACGGCGAGTACCCCTACGAGTACTACGGCTACGGCGAGGACGGCCACGTCGACCAGACGCCGCGGCCGGCCCGGCCGACCCAGCTCAAGGTCGTGGTGCCGAAGGACATCAAGGCCGGCGAGCCGGTGACCGCGAGCATCCGGTCGCCGTACCGCGGCAAGGTGCTGTGGACGGTCGAGACCGATCGCCTGGTGACGTCAGCGTGGAAGGACGTCGCGCCCGGCGACGCGAGCTGGAGCTTCACCCTCGACAGGTTCGCACCCAACGTCTACGTCAGCGCGTTCGTGGTCAAGGACCCGCACCTGGAGTCCAAGGACGCGTTCCTGCCCGACCGCGCGTTCGGCGTCGCCGGGGCGCGCGTCGTGCCGTTCGCGGCGACCCAGGCGGTGCAGCTGACCGCGCCGCGCGAGGTGCGATCGTCGAGCCCGCTGTCGATCGCGCTCGACGCCGGCAAGACCGACGGGCCGGCGTTCGTGACCGTCGCGGTGGTCGACGAGGGCATCCTGTCGCTGACCGGGTTCGCGAGCCCCGATCCACTCGGCCAGCTGTTCGCCAGGCGCGCGCTCGGGGTCGAGACCTACGAGACGATCGGCTGGACGATGCTGCACCAGCCGGCGGGCGTGTCGTCGAAGACCGGCGGCGGGGACGCCGACGCCGACGGCATCCCCGATGCCGCGGACGCGCTCGGCGGCCGGGTCCAGCCGGTCAAGCCGGTCGCGCTGTTCTCCGGCGTGGTCCCGCTCGGCGCGGATGGCAAGGGGACGATCCCGTTCCAGGT
>DATAPF010000626.1:0-24465 GCA_036265355.1 Kofleriaceae bacterium
AGCGCCTGAACGATCCCTGTGTACATCGATCTCTCCGGTTTGGGGTCCCAGAAGGATCGCTCTGTCCGGGCACGAACGCCAGCGGCGTTGCCGATGTCCGGCACGCGGCCAGCCGTCGAGCTCGCGGCTGCCCCGGCGACATCAATCGTCTTCGCGCCCGCGCCCGCGTCCCCCCGTGGTTCGCCGCGAGCCCTGTCCTCCACCCCGGTCCCATTTCCGGCCCTGCGCAAGGCCCTCCACGTGATCGATCACCCGCGCGAGCAGCTGTTCTCGCTCTCCGGGATTGGACGCCCACACCGGCTCGAAGTCCCCGGTGCCGAAGCGAACGTCTGCGTACGTCCCGCCGTCATCGCTGGCATGGAAGTGCAGGAAGGGTTTCGAACGAAGCTGGAAGTTGGGCCGGTCGAGGCCCACGTCGACCAGGCCGTCGATCGCGCGCAGCGCGTCCACGAGTTGCTCGTGCGTCATGCCGTCCGTGTCCGGGGCGTCACTGCGCGGAGGCAGGGGAGGCCGTCGACTCCTCATGCCGCCGACTCTGGTCCGACTCTGCGCGGTCGCCAACCGAGTTCCACGCGAGGCGGCAAGAAGTGACAAACCTCGGCACGACCTCGTCCCTGCGTCCACCGCCCGCCGCCGGGGCGCGCCGGTGACGACGCGAGCTTTCGGGCCAAGCTCGTCATGCAGGCCGACCGCGGCTCAAGGACCTCGGTGCCGCGCATTGGTCGGATGCTTATCGGAGACGCGCGCGTGTTGCGCGCCTGCCGGGCAGGTGCCGACGCGGGAGGCCGTGCGGCGCGGGCTTCGCGGATCGAATAGAGGAGTAGCAGCATCCGGAACATTTCGAGCGCGATGCGCCATGACGACGTAGAAGCCCGTGCTACGCGATCCTCGAAGGCGCCGCTGGCAAGAAGATCAACAACGGACGGGACGACCCCCGGTGACGTGCGGACGGTTCTAGGTCGTGCTCGTTCGCCGACATCTCCCGGTGCAGGGACTCTGCTCGCACGGAGACCTGTGCGGCTCTCTCCAGATCCTTCTCATGTTGCCTTCGGGATATCTCACTGCATCAGCTCCCTACCGAACCCTGACGGGCTCCCCGTTGGAAGAAATGTCAACCTCTCGTCGGGGGCAACGGCGTGCAGGCGACTCCTTGAACCCTCCTGCCCCTGGATTGGCCGGTTTAAATGCTAGAATATTTACCGATGTCGATGCCGACGCGCGAGGAGCTGATCCAGAGGTTCCCCCGATCGACGATCCCGAGATCCTCGCCCGGCGAAAGCAAATCCTTCAGGTGCTGCTCCGCATGGATCCCGAGGAGCAGCAGCAGCTCCGGCACGAAGGCCGACTGACCGAGGCGCGTGCTGCATTGCGCCGGGTGCTCGCCCGTCGACAGCTGATGGCGAGCAAGGACGACGACACGCGAATCGAAGCATGCACCGACATCCCGACCTTGGAGCGCTGGCTCGACCAAGCCATCACAGCGGTCACAGTCTCGGGCGCGATGGCGTAGGGTGAATGCCGCCTCGGGAGGCGACTGCCACGACGTGGTCGCGCGCCTTCGAGGAATTCCTGAGCGCGTGAACGGGCGGGCGGAACTGGCGTGGCGTGCGCTCAATCGGCCGCAGGCGTGGCGATCGCGCTGGGAGGGGTCGCCGCACGAGCCGATGCCGCGCGGACCTCGAGATCGACGAACACCGCCAGCTCGGGCCAGTGCCGGGTGAGCCACGCGAGCGAGCCCGGCTCGGTCCCGCGCAGCAGGCGGAGCCACGGTTCGGCGGCGGCGCCATCGCGCGGCGCGCTGGTCTTGCTGACCGCGAACGCGCGCAATAGCCAGGCCTCCTGCATGTCGCGCACGGTCAGCTTGGCCTGCAGCCGCTGCCAGCGGTCGTCGTAATGACGGAGCGCGTCCTCGAACCTGCCGGCCCGGCACCGGATCAGGCCCTCGACCAAGGCGATCGCCTCCTCATGGTTGCCACGGGGATCGTTCTCGAGGCGCGTCTGCGCCGTGTCGAGCCACCGCTCGGCCTTCTCGACCTCACCGCCGATCGCGAACGCGCGCGCCAGCTCGAGGGCGACCGGCCCGCGAAGCCCCTGGAGCTGGGGCAGTGGCCAGCGGTCGATGCGCAGCAGCAAGCCGACCGCCGCCGCCGAATCGCCCGTGCGGATTGCCGCGAACGCATGGTTATAGCTCGCGACCATCGCGAAGTTCGGCTTGGTGCGGTACCGCCGCGCCAGATCGCCGAACAGCTGCGCGGCGTGCGCGTACCGGCCATCGCTGATCGCATCCAGCCCGGGCTTCTGCCGCGCGTTGAACCGGCGCGAGCCGCTGAGCGTCCACAGGAACGTCCCCACCACCAGCACCACCGACCCGCCGATCGCCAGCCAGCCCCACGAACCCGACGAATCGTCCTCGCGGTGTGCGACCTCGGGCTTCGCGCGCCGCGGCGGCTCGTACCAGGAGTAGACGGCGGCGAACCCGATGACGAGAGCGATCCACAGGATCGCGATGCGCACCCAGCGTCGAGCGGGGGATACCGGCCTGGGCGGCGGCGGCGGCTCGTGAGGCAACCAGGTCTCGGCCATGTCGCCTGGACCATATCGCACTCGCGGAGCGGCGCGCGGTGGAACACGACGCGGATCGGCCCGCACGGAGGCGCGCGTCCCCGCGGCGTGCCGGAGATTGCCGGCTCGGCGACCGCCGGCTCGACCGTCAGGTCACGCCGCCGAGCCGAAACCGCCGCGCCGGATCTTTGCCCACCACGGCACCACGTGGTGCTGATGCGCGCCGGCACGCGCACCGTGATGTCGATGCAGAACGACTACCGCGGCCCGCTCGAGGACTTCGCGATGGTGGTGCCGGTGCCGGTGGTGCTCCACGAGCACGACGTGAAGACGCTGGACCGCGCCGTGCTCGACCACGCCGACGCACTCGGCTCGCCGCGGCTGGTCGAGTACTGGGAGCAGGATCCCTGCCCCTTCGAGGTGCCCAAGGATGCGATCCACGTGACCGGCACGGCGATCGTGCGACAGCAGCTGAACGTGTGGAGGCGGTGGGAGTCGGACCCGCTGCCGCGTCACGGCTGGGGCGAAGAACCCGGTCCGGACGGCCCGGCCGCGAAGCGCTGCCGCGCATCGGCGCAGAACCGCTCGACCTCGGCGGGATCCGGCGGCTCGGCGGTGGTCATCAGGCGCGCCTGCAGCTGCTCGGAGCGCAGCCCGCCGTACTGCGCGACGAGCGCGGTCGTCGCGGGCTGGACCAGGATGTGGAGGTGGCGGCGCTCGGTCCGGCCGTGCGACCACATGCACACGTAGGTCTGCTCCGGCCGGCAGATCGCCTCGACCACGCGGGCGGCGTCGCGCAGCAGCGGGCCCAGCTCGGCCGCGGCGACATCGTCGAGGTCTGCGATCGCCACGACGTGGTCGTGCGGCGCGACGATCAGCGTGCCGAGGTTGAGCCGGCCGACGGCGTGGTTGACGATCCAGCGCGCGGTCCGGTGGAGGATGCCGCCCGGCACGGTGGATCGGCCGGCGGCGAGATCGCAGCCCAGACAGCCGGCGATGGGCGGCATGACCGGGGCGAGCTTTTCGTCAGGCCACGCCCATCCGGCCGCCGTCGCGCAGCGCGGTGGGGATCAGCTCGCTGGGCTCGCCGGTCGACACCAGCCAGAGCTGGTGGGCCGCGCGGGTGACGCCGATGTGGAGCATGTGGCGGGCCCAGCGCTGATCCGGGTAGCTCGCGGCGTTGACGTCGACCATGACGACGTAGTCGAACTCGAGGCCCTTGACCTGCGCGATGTCGGTGACGTCGACCCCGGGCTGGAAGTTGAACTCGTCGCGGCGGACCCGGCGCAGCGCGGGGACCTCGGCGCGGCGCAGGCCTTCGAAGTAGGCGTCGGCCTGCTCGGGGTGGCGCGCGATCACCGCGCACGACGCGGTCGGCTCGCGCGCCATCAGGTTGCGCAGCGCTTCGCCCAGGAACGCGATCGCCTCGCCGAGGTCGCCGAACTCGTGGAGCTCGACCGGCTCGCCGGGCCGGGCGGCGAGCGGCTCGTCGGAGGCGAGCTCGGGGCCGAGGATCTCGCGGGCGAGCACCATGACCTCGGCGGTCGAGCGGTAGGACAGCCGCAGCGGGCGGACGATCGCGGGCTGGCCGGTCTGGGCCAGCAGATCGGCCCAGCCGGAGAAGTTGTTGTCGAACACCAGGCGCTGGGCGGTGTCGCCGGCGATCGTGACCGAGCGCTTGCCGGGGTCGCCGTCGGGGGCGTGCACGGCCTCGAGCAGGACCTTGATCTCGAGGGCCGAGCGGTCCTGGGCCTCGTCGACCGCGACGTGCTGCCAGCGCAGCTCGTCGCCGGTCGGCGGGGAAAGGCCCCCGCGCTTGAGCTGGACCAGCCGGAGCAGGATCGGATCGTCCTCGTCGTCGAACCGGCCGGCCGGGTCGTCCTCGTCGACGCCGAGCGGCTGGCCCTCGGAGTCGAGCACCGGGTTGCCCTCCTCGTCGACCGGCGGCTTCTGCGGCCGGGCGAGCTGGCGGCGCAGCCAGCCGACGACGCGCTCGATGTCGGTCTTCTTGACGTCGCTGCCGGAGAACCCCTCGGCGAGCACGACCGGATCGGTGAGCAGCTCGGCCCAGTCGAGCACGCAGTCGTCGGCGCGCTTCTTCCAGCGCCGCGCGATGCCCTCGAGCGCGAGCCGCTCGCTGGGGGGCAGCTCGGCGCGCTTGACCCAGCTGGTGAAGCCGGCGAGCCGCGGCACCAGCGCCCGCGCCGCGAGCCGGTTCCACTCGTCGAGCGCCGCGGTCTGCGCCGCCGGGGCGGTGCCGGGCTCCGCGCCCGGCGTCGCCGCGGCCTGAGGCGACAATGCCGCGATCTCGGCGCCGATCTGCTCGGCCTGGCGCGCGACCCAGCGCTCGAGCGTGGCGAGCAGCGCCGGGTGCTTCTTGACCCGCGACACCTGCTCGGGGGGCTCGGCGTTGTACTTGGTCGGCGAGTCGGGCAGGCAGCGCATCCGGGTCGTGCGCGCCCAGCCGGTGTAGGTGACGACCGGCACGCCGGTCACGCCGAGCGACGGCAGGACGCCGCTGACGTAGCGGACCAGCGCCTGCGACGGGACCACGAACAGCGTGTTGCTCGGCTTGAACCGACGGCCGTCCTGGAAGTTGAGGTAGGCGATCCGGTGCAGCGCGACCGTGGTCTTGCCCGAGCCGGCGCCGCCCTGGATCACGACGATGCCGCTGCCGGGCTGGGTGATCAGCTCGAACTGCTCCTTGTCGATCAGCGCGGCGATCTCGGGCAGCGCCTTGTCGGCGCGCTGCGTGCCGTGGTGGATGCCGAGCGTGCCCTTGGCGCCGGCCGCGGCGGCCGGCCGCGCCGCCTTGCCCATGCCGCCGTGCAGGACCGGCGCGATCTGGCCGACCGCCTGGACCCACGAGCCGCGCGCGTCCTTGAGGTAGGTGCCCTGGGGCGCGCCGATCCGGCGCAGGTTGGAGCGGGCGATCGAGACGTTGCGGCGGACCTCGACCACGCCCTCGACGCGCCGGCCTGCGATCTCCTCCTCGTAGTCGTCGCCCTCCTCGTAGCGGTAGTAGATCCGCGACACCGGCGCGTTGCGCCAGTCGACGATCTGGACGTTGGACTGGCGATCGATGAAGCCGCGCTTGCCGACCAGCACGTCCTTGGTCTTGCCGGTCTCGCGCAGCCGGATGTGGGCGAAGTACGGCGAGGTGATGTCGACCGGCAGCTGCTTGCCGCCGCCGAGCCGGGCGCGCAGCGCCGCGAGCCGCGTCATCTGCTCGACCAGGGGCGGCAGGTCCTCGGGCCGGGCCTCGGCGATCTGGTCGCGCAGCGAGATCAGGTCGGCGTCGAGATCGCCGGCGCCGATCTGCGGCCGCCCGTCGTCGTCCTCGCCGAACGCGACCCGGGCCTGGACCTGGCCGTACAGGCGCTCCTCCTCGGCGATGATCTGCGCCGCCGTGCTGCCCTTTGCGACTTCATTGCCCATGCCTGGAACGGGCGAATCTAACCGAATCGGCCCTGGCCGCAAGCCTGTAACTTCGCTCACGCCAGCGGTCCGGGAGTTGCCCGCAAGTGGCCGGATCCGCCGGGGTCCAGATCCCGGGAATCTATTTGATGTTGTCGATCGTAGGATGTGCAGTGACGTCGGTCAGCCCACAGCTACCGCTCGGAAGCCGGCTCGGCGGCTACGAGCTGATCCGCCCGATCGCGCAGGGCGGGATGGCCGACATCTACCTGGCGCGCCGCGTCGGACCGGGCCAGTTCGAGCGCCACGTGGCGCTCAAGGTGCTGAACCGGATGCGGGCCGCCGACCCCGAGGCGTGCGCGATGTTCCTGGACGAGGCGCGGCTGGTCGCGTTGCTCAATCACCACAACATCGCCTCGGTGTTCGAGGTCGACGTGGTCGATGGCAAGCACTACCTCGCGATGGAGTACGTCCACGGCGCCGACCTGCGCGAGGTGCTCGCGCGCGCCCAGGACGCCGGCGGGCTGCCGCCGTTCGAGGCCGCGCTGTCGATCGTGTGCGCCGCGGCGGCCGGGCTCGACCACGCCCACCGGCGGAGCGGCCCCGACGGCAAGCCGCTGCGGCTGGTCCACCGCGACGTGTCGCTGTCCAACATCATGGTCGGCCACGACGGCTCGGTGAAGGTCGTCGACTTCGGGATCGCGACCACGACGATCGCGTCGGTCCACACCCTGCCCGGCGTGGTCCGCGGCAAGGCGAGCTACATGTCTCCGGAGCAGTGCCTGGGCGACCCGCTCGACCAGCGCTGCGACGTGTTCGCGCTCGGGGTCGTGCTCTACGAGCTCACCACCGGCGCGCGCTGCTTCGCCGGCAAGACCGACTTCGAGCGCATGCTCGCGGTGGTCCAGGGCGACTACATCGCGCCGAGCGACCTGGTCGCGAGCTACCCGGCGGAGCTCGAGGCCGTGATCCGCACGGCGCTCGCCACCGACCCGCGCCAGCGGTTCGCCTCGGCGGCCGCGCTGATCGAGGCGCTCCAGCGGGTCGCGGTCAGCCAGGGCTGGATCGGCGGCGCCGGCGCGATCCAGCGCGCGATGCGCGAGCTGTTCGGAGACGTCCCGGAGCCGTGGACGTCGCAGCTCGATGACGCTCCCGCGACCGAGCCGCACTCGATCGTCTCGCTGCCGCGGATCGCCGAGCCGACCCGCCCGGCGTGCCGGCTCGCCCGCGGCACCGAGTCCGACCTGTGGGCGGACGAGCTGGACGAGCGCACGCGCGGCCGCGGCCCGGTGCGCCGGCCGCTCCGGCCGTGGCTCGCGGCCTGAGACCGGCGAGCGAGCGGGGCGGAAGCGGGCGGGACGGTGGCCGGGCGAATCGAGCGCCGCGGGCGCACGGCGGGTGATCTGCCCGCGGTTTCCCGTTGCACCGGCGGTCAATTGTGCGTAAGTGCATGTTGGAAACATGGCCCGCGCCAAGGCACTCATCGCCCACGATCCGCTCCGCCGGTGGACCGCCGCCGACGCGAACGACACCTACAACATCCCGCGCTGGGGCTGCGGGTACTTCGGGGTCAACGACCAGGGCAACCTGATCGTCACGCCGCGGCCCAACGGGGACGCCGGCGCGGTGGCGCCCAACGTGGTCCAGCTCGGCGCGCCCGGCGCGATCGACATGAAGGAGCTGATCGACGAGCTGGTCGCGCGCGGCATCCAGCTCCCGATCCTGCTCCGGTTCAGCGACATCCTGCGGGCGCGGATCGAGCTGCTGTGCGGCGCGTTCACCACCGCGATCCGCGAGTACGGCTACTCCGGCCAGTACCGCGGCGTGTACCCGATCAAGGTCAACCAGAACCGCACCGTGGTCGAGGAGATCATCGAGTTCGGCCGGCCCTACCACTACGGCCTCGAGGCCGGCAGCAAGCCCGAGCTGCTGGCGATCATGGCGATCCACCAGGACGACGAGTCGATCATCATCTGCAACGGGTACAAGGACGAGGAGTACATCGAGACCGCGCTCCTGGCCTCGAAGCTGGGCAAGACCGTGATCCTCGTGGTCGAGAAGCCGAGCGAGCTCGATCACATCCACCGGGTCTCCGAGCGGGTGAAGATCAAGCCGTCGCTCGGGATCCGGGCGCGGCTGAGCTCGCGCGGCGCCGGGCGGTGGGAGCAGTCGGGCGGCGACTTCTCCAAGTTCGGGCTGTCCGCGGCCGAGATGGTCGACGCGGTCGGCAAGCTCAAGGACTGGGGCGAGGGCGACGCGCTCAAGCTGATCCACTTCCACCTGGGCTCGCAGATCTCGGCGATCAAGAGCATCAAGAACGCGCTGCGCGAGGCCGGCCGGCTGTTCGTCGAGATGTACAAGATGGGCGCCAAGGGCCTGTCGTACCTCGACGTCGGCGGCGGGCTCGGGGTCGACTACGACGGCTCGCAGACCAACTTCGCGTCGTCGATGAACTACACGATCCAGGAGTACGCCAACGACGTGGTCTACGCGATCAAGGAGATCTGCGACGCCGACCAGGTCCCGCACCCCAACATCGTCAGCGAGTCCGGCCGCGCGGTCGCCGCGCACCACTCGGTGCTGGTGGTCAACGTGCTCGGCGTGACCGAGTTCAACACCAACGTGCCCAAGGAGCTGCAGCGCCCGGCGCCGCCGCTGGTCACCAACATGTGGGAGACCTACCACAGCGTCAGCGCCAAGAACCTGCTCGAGGCCTATCACGACGCGGTCGAGTACAAGGACCAGGTGCTCCAGCTGTTCAACCTCGGCCACCTGTCGCTCGAGCACCGGGTGCTGTGCGAGAACCTGTTCTGGGCGACCTGCGAGAAGGTGCTGATGTCCGTGCGCAACCGCGACCACCTGCCCGAGGAGCTCGAGGGCCTCGAGAAGGCGCTGTCGGACACCTACTTCTGCAACTTCTCGATGTTCCAGTCGGTGCCCGACGCGTGGGCGGTCGACCAGCTGTTCCCGATCTGCCCGATCCACCGGCTCAACGAGGAGCCGACCCGGCGCGCCACGCTGGCCGACATCACGTGCGACTCCGACGGCAAGATCGACGCGTTCATCGACCTGCGCGACGTCAAGCACGTGCTGGAGCTCCACCCCAAGCACGAGGATCAGGACTACTACCTCGGGATCTTCCTGGTCGGCGCCTACCAGGAGATCCTCGGCGACCTCCACAACCTGTTCGGTGACACCAACACCGTGCACGTCCAGCTGTCGCCCGAGGGCGACTACGACGTCAAGGAGGTGGTCGCCGGCGACACGGTCAGCGAGGTGCTCGCGTTCGTCGACTACTCGCCGTCCGACCTGCTCGGCCGGCTGCGCAACAGCGTCGAGCAGGCGCTGCGCAAGAAGCTGATGACGATCGAGGAGAGCCGCACGCTGATCAACCGGTTCCGCCAGGGGATGATCGGCTACACGTACCTCGATCGCGAATAGTCACGGTAGTTTCATGGTGGATCGAGGTCGGGCAGCAGCCGGTGGCCCTCGAAGATCGTCAGGATCAGGACGGCCTTGGCCTGCACGATGTACACGATACGGTAGTTGCCGACGATCGCCTCCCGGATGTCGTCGCGGTCGACCTCCGGCACCTTGCGGCCCCGCAACGGCGCCTGCCCGGCCAGGCGCGCCCGGTCCTGGAGCTTCTGCACCCATGCCACCGCAGCCGCGGGGTTGTCACGGGCGATGCGATGGCCGATCCTCCGGAGGTCGGCCTTGGCTTGCAGTGACAGCTTCCATCGCATGGCGATACCCGGACAACCCCTGCGCGCGCAGTGCGCTTCCGATCACTTCGCCGATCGCGACCGCCGCGGCTTCTTGACCCCGAGTTCGCCCAGCAGCTCCGCGACGGCCTCCTCGCCGTCGTAGGTCCGGCCGGCCTGGACATCGGCGAGGCCCGCGGCCACCGAGTCGATGAACCGCGACTGGTAAGCCAGGCGATCGTACTCCTTCGGCGACATCACGACTGCGGCCGGCTTGCCGTTCAGCGTGACGACCAGCGGCCGCGGCCGCGCGTCCAGCTGGCGGACGATCTCGGACATGTTGGCCTTGAGCTCGGCGATCGGGATGATGTCCTCGGCGGTCTGGAACGCTTGCGACTCCGCGCGATACCGCGGCCCGGCGGCCTCCTCCGCCCGCGATGCATACGGCTCGCTCGCCCGGGAGGCAGGAGACTGGCTCGTCCAGGAGGCATACGGCGCGCTCGCTCTCGATCTATAAACAGCCTTGCCCATGGCTTTTTATGGACCTAATTCTGTCAGAAAGCAAGCAAGCAAGCGGTGGGCCATCAGCCCCGGTGCGATCCCGGGCCCGGCCGCGCGAGCCATCGTCGGCAGATCACGCCGATGTGCCATGCTGGCAGCGTGCTGCACCTGCGCCCCGCCGGGATCGGCGATATCGCGGCGGTCCTGCCGCGTACGCTCGCGCTCAACGCCCACGAGGGCATCGCGGTCGACGCGGCGGTGCTCGAGGCCGCGCTCGACCGCCTGCTCCGCGACCCGGCGATCGGCGGGGTCTGGCTGATCGAGCGCAGCGAGACGGAGGGTGGGGCCCCCGACGGCTCTGCCGGCGGGGCGGGGGGCAGCGCCCCCCGTGGGATCGAGCAGGACGCGGTGGTGATCGGCTACGCGATCGCGACGTTCGGCTACGACCTCGAGTTCGCCGGCCGCGACGCGTTGCTCACCGAGCTGTGGATCGATCCGCCGGCGCGCGGCTCCGGTGCGGGCCGCGCGGCGCTCGCCCTGCTCGACCCCGAGCTGCGCGCGCGCGGCGTCCACGCGCTGCACCTGCAGGTCCGCCCGGATAACCCGGCGCTCCAGCTGTACCGGCGCAGCGGCTTCGTCGCCTCGCCGCGGATCACGATGACGCGCCGGCTGTGATCCGGGGGTGCGCCGCGGCGCGCGTTCGCCGATGACGCAGCCGGTCGTCGCGGCCGCGCGAACGCCCTCGCCGCGCGTGCTCCGCGGCCGCGGCGGCGTGGTACACGTGCGCCATGATCGACGCGACAGTCACCGTTCCGTCCGCCGTCAACGAGCCGATCCTCGGATACGCGGCCGGCAGCCCCGAGCGCACCCGGCTGCAGGCCGCGCTCGCCGCGATCGAGCGCGAGGTCGTCGAGATCCCGTGCGTGGTCGGCGGCCAGCGCGTCCACACCGGCAAGCTGCGCGACGTCGTGATGCCGCACCGCCACAAGCACGTGGTCGCGCGGTTCCACGCCGCCACCGAGGAGGTCGCCGAGCGCGCCATCCTCGCCGCGCTCGACGCCCGCCGCGAGTGGGCCGCGATGCGCTGGGAGGCGCGCGCCGCGGTGCTGCTGCGCGCCGCCGAGCTCTTGTCGACGACCTGGCGGATGCGGCTCAACGCCGCCACCATGCACGGCCAGTCCAAGACCGCGCACCAGGCGGAGATCGACTCGGCGTGCGAGCTGATCGACTTCTGGCGGTTCAACGTCCAGTTCGCCGCCGAGCTCTACCGGGTCCAGCCGGCGTCGGCGCCGGGCGTGTGGAACATGACCGACCTGCGGCCGCTCGAGGGCTTCGTGTTCGCGCTGACCCCGTTCAACTTCACCGCGATCTGCGGCAACCTGCCGGCCGCGCCGGCGCTGATGGGCAACACCGTGGTGTGGAAGCCCGCCGAGACCCAGCTGCTCGCCGCGTGGCAGGTCTACCTGCTGCTCGAGGAGGCCGGGATCCCGCCGGGCGTCATCAACTTCATCCCCGGCCTGCCGCACGGCAGCACCAACGCCGTGCTCGATCATCCCATGCTCGCCGGCATCCACTTCACCGGCTCGACCGACGTGTTCCGCATGATGTGGAAGCGGGTCGCCGAGAACATCGACCGCTACAAGAGCTACCCGCGGCTGGTCGGCGAGACCGGCGGCAAGGACTTCATCCTCGCCCACCCGTCGGCCGACCCCCACGCGCTCGCCACCGCGATCGTGCGCGGCGGCTACGAGTTCCAGGGCCAGAAGTGCTCGGCCGCGTCGCGGGTCTACGTCGCGAAGTCGGTGTGGGACAGGATGCGCGAGCCGCTGCTCGACACGATCCGGTCGCTCAAGATCGGCGACGTCTCGAACTTCTCGAACTTCATGGGCGCGGTGATCAAGCAGACCGCGTTCGACAAGCACCAGGCCGCGATCTCCGAGGCCCGCGAGACCGCCGGCATGAAGGTCGTCGCCGGCGGGGTCTGCGACGGCCGCGAGGGCTGGTTCGTGCATCCCACGCTGATCACCACCGAGGATCCGTCGGTCCGCCACATGCGCGAGGAGTTCTTCGGCCCGATCGTCACGCTGCACGTCTACCCCGACGTCGCGTGGCGCGACACGCTGCAGCTGGTCGACCGCACATCGCCCTACGCGCTGACCGGCTCGATCTTCGCCCGCGACCGCGCCGCGATCGTCGAGGCCACCGAGGCGCTGCGCGACGCCGCCGGCAACTTCTACATCAACGACAAGCCGACCGGCGCGGTGGTCGGCCAGCAGCCGTTCGGCGGCGCGCGCGCGTCGGGCACCGACGACAAGGCCGGCTCGGCGCTGAATCTGATGCGGTTCGTCGCCGCCCGCACGATCAAGGAGACGTTCGCGCCGCCGACCGACTGGCGCTATCCGTTCCTCGACCAGCCGTGACCCCCGGCGCGTGATCCGCCGCGCAGGCAAACCTCGCGGCCGGCGGGTCGCAACGCGGCGCAGGTCACACGACCGCCGCTGACATCGACCAGCGCGTGCTGGCACCGGCGATGTCGGCGCCGCCCTGGTGATACGCTCGCAGCGTGCCCGCCACGACCCGGTTTGTGATGTACACGACGCTGTCGGCGACCCTCGCGGCCTGCGGCGCGACGACGACCACGACCAACATCGGCGGGCCGTGCGACGCAAGCAACAAGTGCGACAGTGGGCAGATCTGCGATCGCACCAATCCGGGCGGGCAGATGTGCATCGACGCCAATGGCGACATCGACGGCGACGGTATCCCCAATGGCAAGGACTTCTGCCAGCACATGGCCGGCGGCGCGTTCGACGAGGACGGCGACGGCATCGGCGACGACTGCGATCACTGCCCGATCGCCCCACCGCCGTCGCAGGCCGACTCCGACGGCGACGCCGTCGACAGCCCGTGCGACCCGGACACCCGTACGCCGGGCGACAGGATCCTGCTGTTCAACGGCTTCAACGCCGCGGTCGCGAACGCCGGCGCCGACTGGAAGTTCCAGAACGGGGAAGCGGTCGTGACGCCCGCCGCTCCCAACATGGAAGAAGAGCTGAAGTTACCCCTCGCCGCCGCGACCAACCACATGACGATCTACGCCGCGTATCAAATCGACAGCGTCGCCACCGGCGCGGCCCAGGCCGATGCCGCGGTGGCGAGCGCAACGGCAGGTCTGCCGATGGGGGAGTCGAGGGTCCAGTGCGGCGGCTCACGGAGTCCGGGATCCGACGCGATTCTGCTCAAGAGCGACTCCGGCGGGTCCTCGGACCAGAGCACCAAGCCGGTCACCAATGTGTTCAACTCCGCCAACCGGTACCGGCTCCTGCAGCAGCTCGATGGCGCGACCGCGACCTGCGCCCTGGCTGGCGACAGCGATGCCAACAGTGGTGCGATCCAGCTGGCGACCGACGGCAACACGCCGAACCAGATCAGCCTCTACGCGCGCGGCGCGACCGTCCGGTTCTCGTACATCCTGGTCGTCGGACAGTGAGCCGGGCTACCGGGCCGTCGCCGCGCCCAGGCCGATCGGGCACGACACGCCGGTGCCGCCGAGGCCGCAGTAGCCATCGGGGTTCTTGCCGAGGTACTGCTGGTGGTAGTCCTCGGCGTAGTAGAACGCCGGCGCGTCGGCGATCTCGGTGGTGATCGGGCCGTAGCCGGCCGCCGCCAGCCGCGGCGCGTAGCTCGCCTTCGCGGCCTCGGCCGCGGCGCGCTGGTCGGCGTCGAACGCGTAGATCGCGCTGCGGTACTGCGTGCCCGTGTCGTTGCCCTGCCGCATGCCCTGCGTCGGATCGTGGTTCTCCCAGAACACGGCGAGCAGCTGGTCGTAGCTGATCTCGCGCGGGTCGTAGATCACCAGCACGACCTCGGTGTGCCCGGTCCGCCCCGAGCAGACCTCTTCGTAGGTCGGGTTCGGCGTCAGGCCCCCGGCGTAGCCGACCGCGGTCGCGTACACGCCGCGGGTCTGCCAGAACTTGCGCTCGGCGCCCCAGAAGCAGCCCATGCCGAACAGCGCGCGCCGCATCCCGTCGGGAAATGGCGGCACGATCCGGTGGCCGTTGACGAAGTGCGTGTCGCCGACCCGCAGCGCGGTCTGCCGGCCCGGCAGCGCGTCGTCCGCGTTCGGCATGCGGTGCTTCTTCGAGCTGAAGAACATACCCATGCGTACCATACGCCGCCGGCCGCGAAAGTAACGGTTCCGACACCTGACAGGAGTGCTAGGTTCGCCGAGATGAGGCTCCTAGGGATCTGCGGCAGCCTGCGCAAGGCGTCGCTCAACCGCGCGCTGCTGGTCGCGGTGCGCGACGCGCTGCCGCCCGATGTCCAGATGGCGCTGCACGACGATCTCGACCTGCCGATCTTCAACAACGATCTCGACGATCCGCCGGGAGTGGCCCGGCTCAAGGCCGCGATCACCGCCGCCGACGGCGTGGTGTTCAGCGTGCCGGAGTACAACTACAGCATCCCGGGCGGGCTCAAGAACGCGCTCGACTGGGCATCGCGGCCGCCCGATCAGTCGCCGCTGCGCGGCAAGCCGGTCGGCATGGTGGGCGCGGCGTCGGGAATGAGCGGGACGATCCGGGCGCAGACCCACCTGCGCCAGGTCATGGTCTACAGCGACACGCCGTGCCTGAGCCAGCCCGAGGTGCTGATCCCACGCGCTAAGGAGCGGTTCGACGCCGACGGCCGGCTGACCGATCCGTCGACCCGCGTGCTGCTCGAGCGGTTCGGCGCCGCGATGGTCGCGTTCGTCCGCCGGTTCCGCTGATCGCTACACGGCGCGCCAGATCACCTGGCCGGGCTCGGCGGTGAACCCGAACTTGACCCAGAAATGGAGCAGGGCGGCCAGCTTGCCGTCACCCCGCACCCGCAGCCCGAGCCGGTCGATCAGCCGCACGGTCGGGAACTGCTCGATCGCGAGCTCCCAGTCGCCGTGCAGCAAGCCGGCCTCGACCGGATCGCGGGTCATCCGGTTGGGCGCCTCGACGATCGCCTGGTAGCACGCGGCCGTGCCGTCGGCGGCGTCGCGGAACTGCTTGAGGAACACCATCGGCACGTCGAGCGCGAGCGCGTCGCGGCCGAGGCTGGCCAGCAGCGCGAGGCTGGGCGCGGGCAGCGCATGCTCACCGATCCGGTGCGCGATCGCGGCGACCGTGGCGCGACCGAGCTCCGCGATCGAGCCCAGCTCGCCGGCCAGGCTGCCCCACGTCCCGGCATCGCGGCGCGACGCGGTGACCAGCCGGCGCCACTGCCAGCGCGCGCCGGGCGCGCCGGGCGGACCGGGCTCGGGGACGACCGGCGCATCGATCGAGAACTCGGCGGCGTCCTCGGGCGAGCTCGGGTTCGCGAGCCGGCCGACCGCCTTGGGATAGCCGAACACCTCGCGTCCGGCCTGCGCCGCGAGGGAGCTGTCGACCCACAGGTACGGGATGTAGAACACCGGGCGCTCGGCGTGGAATGCCCGGTCGCCGCCGCGCCGGCCGGCGACCAGCGGGACCCAGAACCCGAAGTCCTTCTCGTCGGTCCACGCCGCGGGGCTGGCCGGCGAGATCGGCGACATGGTCGCGGCGACGAAGAACACGAACGGCCCGAGCGGGCGGTACTCGACCGGGCCGCCGAGGTTGAGCTGGCGATCGCACAGCGCCTGCAGCCGGTCGACGTCGGCCTCCAGCGTGAAGCTGTACATCGTCACGTTGCGCGCGGTGTACGGCGGACACGGCGGGTCGCTGACGTCGAGCTCGATGTAGCGGCCGCGCGGCGGCGGCGCCGGCAGGTCGTCGCCGTCGGGCAGGTCGTCGCCGAAGATCCGCGCCGGGGCCCCGCACAGCGCCCGCGCCGCGTGCATGCCGGACATCACCGCGGCCTCGGCGCAGCCGACGCCGAGCGCGGTCCGCGTCCAGTCACCGGCCATCACCAAATTTCGGTAGCCGGCGCCGGCCGACGGCAGCCGCGCCGCCGCGCTGCCCGGCACCGACATCACGTAGCGGTCCGACGGGTTCCAGCATCCGATCCAGTACTGCGCGGCGAGCCGGTCCGGGCCGGGGGCGCCCGCCGGATCGACCAGCCGGTCCCACTGGAAGCCGCGGTCCGGGGCCGCGCCGGGGAACACCGTGCGGGCGCCGGGGGCGTCGACCCAGCGGCTCAGGTTGGCCCACACCCGCGCGCGCTGATCGAGCGGGTACTGCCACTCGGTGCGCGGCGGGGTCGGCGCCCGGTCGCCCTCGGCCAGCTGCGAGGTCAGGTACACGATGCTCTCCGCCGTGCCGGCCCGCCAGCGCTCGCGCGGCAGGACGTGGCTCATGTCCGCGACCGTGTCGAACGGCTCGCCGCACGTGCCGACGATCGGCTGCGGCCCGAGCGGCCAGCCCAGCGCCGCGACGTCGCGGTCGAGCCACAGCTGCGCCGCCTGGGTGTCGGTGACCGCGACGGCCTCGACCATCCGGGCGAACTTCGGGGTCTCGTCGATCAGTGCGCGACAGATGTACGGATACGCGCCGATCGAGATCCCGAGCACGACGCAGTCGAAGTCGGTGCCGCGCCGTAGCTCGCGGGTCCGCACCGCCGGCCACCGCGTCCACCAGTTCTCGAGGTGCTCGCCGGACCGACGCAGCTCGTCGCCCTGGACCAGCTGCTCGTAGAGCGGCTCGGACGGCCAGCACGGCAGGCCGGCGATGTCGACCAGCGGCTGGTACGGGGCGCCGCCCTGGGTCTCGGCCTGGACGCCGATCCGGATCGCGTCGATCACCGGGTGGCCGTCCGCGTCGCGCCCGGTCGCGAGCTCCTCGACCGCCTGGAAGAACTCGAAGCGGACCCCGCGCGCCGACAGCACCTGGTAGAACGGCGCGAACACCGTGTCGCCCATGCCCGACTGCATCTTGTAGGTGAACGCGCCCTTGTAGGTGTAGACCATGCGCAGCGCGTAGTGCAGGCAGGTGCCGGCGCCGACCCCGGTCTGGTGCCCGAACACCAGCTGGCGCAGCAGCACGACCGGCGGCGCCGCGGTCGAGCTGCGATCGGCGCCGTGGTGCACGAGCCAGTCCTCGAAGCACCGGTCGTCGATCTTGAACCAGTCGACCGGCGGCGTGATCAGGTCGTCGACGATCATGCCGATCGCGACCGAGATCAGCGCATCCAGCGAGACCAGCGTGCGCCGGATCTCGGTGTCGCCGCGCGCCCGCTCCGACCAGTGGCGCTTGAGCCAGCTCCGGAACCCGCGGAGCAGCCACACCAGGATCTCGTGATCGTGGGGGCTGTGCGCGCGCGGATCGTCGGGCTGATTGCCGGCGTGGTGCTCGGCGGCGTGAAGGAACGCGCTCGGCAGCAGCGCCTCGGACAGCTCCGCGAGCCAGTCGACCGCCGCATGCACGCGCCGCAGCACGCCGCCCATCACCGCCTCGCCCCGGGCGACCAGCGCGCGGAGCTCGCCGGCCGCGCCGTCGATGATCCGGTCGAGCCGATCCGGCGCGACGGTCGCCGGCGCGGGCGCCTCGTGGCTGCGTCCGAACGCCTCGCGGGCCCACCGGAGCAGCAGCTTGAAGATCTGCCACGGCGTCGGCAGCTCGGCGCCCTGCCCCGGCGCGCCGTCGCCCGGCGGGAACTCGAACTGCCACGGCACGTGGCGGCCGTCGACGTCCTCCTCGAGGACGAAGTAGCTGTGCGGCCGGAACGCCTGGTCCCAGCGCGCGAGCGGCGCATCGGCCGGCCGCCCGATCTCGCTGTACAGCCGCTGGATCAGCGCGAACGCGTTGTCGTAGAACCCGAAGAACAGGTGGAGGCCGTGCTCCTCGATCCGGTCCGCGCGCTCGCGGTTCCGGCCGCTCGCGCCCTTGCCGCCGAGCCGCCAGCCCATCTGGTAGACCGTGATGTCGTAGCGCTCGCGCCAGTCGGGCGCCGAGGTCAGGTGGAACGCGGTGGTCATCGCGCCGGCGCCGCCGCCCAGGATGGCGATCCGGGTCCGGGTCACTCGCTTCGCTCGAGGAATGCGCGGATCGCGGTGATCATCCGCGGCGCGGTGTTCTCCAGCAGCGCGGCGTGATCGCCGCCGGGGATCTCGACCCACTGGCGGTCGGTGGTGCCCAGCCGGGTGAACAGCCGGGCCTGCGCCGCGGGCTGCGCCTGCGGATCGTGCTCGGCGTGGATCAGCAGCGTCGGGACGTGGACCGCCTCGGGCGAGAGCGCGTTCCACTCGGTGTCGTGCCGCCAGTCGACCCGCACCGGATCGGCGGCCACCGCCGCCTTGACGTAGGCGTCGATCGCGCGCTGCGAGATCGAGCCCGGCGTGATGAAGTCCTCGGCGGCGGCCTTGGCGGTGGTCGGCGCGCGGGCCGGCGCCTGGGGCTCGGGCTGGTCGAGCACCGGGTGATCCGGGTCGGTCGGGTACCCGAACAGGATCACCGCCGACATCAGCTCCGGCGTGCGCTGCGCCGCGAGCTGCGACACCATCGATCCGCGCGACCAGCCGAACAGCACGGGGCGATTGCCGATCGCGCGCAGCGCTGCCGCGATGTCGGCCGCCGCGCGCTCGGGGGTCAGAAACCCGGTCGCGTCGCGCGGCGTCGCGCCGTAGCCGCGCAGATCGATCGCATAGGCGGCGTAGCCCTGGGCGACCAGCGCGTCCATGAACGACCGCGACTCTCCGGGCACCTGGAGGTCGAAGTCGGGGCGGCCGCTCCACGTCCGGCCGTGGACCAGCAGCACGGCGCGCCGCGGCTGCGGCGGGGCCTTGCGCCACATCGTGAGCTGGAACCCGTCGTCGGCGGTGACCGTCACGCGCGCCGGCTCGACCCCGCCGGCGGACGTCGGCGCGGCCGGCGTGGACACGGCCGGCGCCGGCGCAGCGCCGGGAGCCGCCGGGCCGCGGGGCTCCGGGGCGCACGCCGCGAGCCCGAGCAGACCGCCGAGAACCAGCGCCCCGAGGCGCGGCGAGCGGCGCATGGTCACTTCCCCCCCGGCCGCTTGGCCCCGTTGTTCTGCCCGTTGTTCTGCCCGTTGTTCTGGAAGATGCTCTTCGGCAGCCGGACGTGCACGCCGAGGTTCGGCTTGTCGACCAGCTGGGTGATCGCGACGTTGCCCGCGATGCTGGTCAGCTGGTAGGCCTTGTGCCGGGTCAGCTTCTTCTCGGCGACCAGGAAGTCGATCATCTCCTGGATCGCGCCCTTGGTCGCCGTCGCGAGATCCGGATCGGTCGCCATGCTGATGTAGTCGGTCGCGGTCTCCGCGCGCGGCCAGGTCAGCTTCATGTCCTTGCGCACCGTGAGCTGGATCCGGGCGCGCAGCGAGGTCTCGATCGCGGTCTGGTCGACCTCGCCGTCGCCCTGCGCGACGTGGCCATCGCCGATCTCGAACAGCGCGCCCTTGGCGAAGATCGGGATGTACAGCGTGCTGCCGGCGACCAGTTCGCGGTTATCGAGGTTGCCCGCGTGGCGGCCCGGCGGGTTGCTGCTGACCCGGCCGGCCTCGGGCGCCGGGGCCACCCCCATGCTGCCGAAGAACGGGTGCAGCGGGATGACGATGCCGGGCTCGAACTCGGCGGTCATCTTCTGCTTGTTGAGCGGGATGATCTTGGCCGGGACGTCCTTCTCGCAGTTGTCCGGCACGTACCCGGCGCAGCCGTTGTAGCCGTAGTCGAGCGCCAGGTCGATCGACAGGATCTTGACCTCCAGGACGTCGCCCGGCTCGGCGCCCTCGACGAACACCGGCCCGGTCAGGATGTGGCCGCCCGGGCCCTTGCGGTCGCCGGTGACCTCGCTGACGATCGCCTTGAGCGATGCCTGGATCTTGGCGTCGGGGACGCCGGCGCGCGCCAGGCCGGTCGGCGAGTTGGTGAGCAGCGTGTCGACGTCGATGATGTCCCCGGACGCGATCCGCAGCACCGGTTTGGCCTCGGCCCAGTAGTAGCCGTAGGCCACGGTCGCCGGGGTCACCTCCAAACGATGCGTCCTGGGCGCGGCGGCGGCGATGCCGGCGAGCGCCGAGACCAGCGCGGTCATTGCGATGCAGGCGGGGGCTCTCATGGCTGCGCACGCTATCACATCGCCGGATTGGCCCGACCGGCGCCCGCGCTCCCTTGCGACAGCCTGGCGCGGGGCACCGCCGGATACCACGACGACAGCCACCGGGACTACCCGCAGACCTCGCCGGTCACCGTCGTCTGCCCGTGACTGATCCCGGCCGGGCGCCGCGTACAATCCGGCCATGACCGACCTGCGCGAGCTCTCGACCAGCCTGCTGTCCGGCGCGATCCCGATCGAGCGCGCCAATCCGATGGTGCCGCGGCTGCAGGCCGAGCCGGTCGCGGCGCGCACCACCTTCGTCGCCAGCTTCGCCAACGTCACGGCGTTCGACACCGACGACGGCCTGGTCCTGGTCGACACCGGCAGCTTCCTGCTCGCCGAGCGCACCCGCGCCGCGCTGCGCGCCGCGACCGCCGCCCCCGCCCACACCGCGATCTGGACCCACGGCCACGTCGATCACTGCTTCGGCGTCGAGCTCTACGAGCGCGAGGCCGGCCGCGCGGTCCGCGTGATCGCCCACGAGGCCGTCCCCCGCCGGTTCGCGCGCTATCGCCTGACCCGCGGCTGGAACCGGGCGATCAACACCCGCCAGTTCCAGTCCGCCGTCGAGTTCCCCTCGGAGTTCCGCGCGCCCGACGAGGTGTTCCCCGACCACCGCAGCCTCGACGTCGGCGGCCGGCGGTTCGAGCTCCACCACGCGCTCGGCGAGACCGACGACCACACCTGGGTCTGGGTCCCGGACGCCGGCGCGGTGTGCACCGGCGACCTGTTCATCTGGGCGTCGCCCAACTGCGGCAATCCGCAAAAGGTACAGCGCTATCCGCGCGAGTGGGCCGCCGCGCTGCGCGCGATGGACGCGCTCGGCGCCGAGCTGCTCTGCCCCGGCCACGGCGTGCCGATCTGGGGCGCCGCCGCCGTCCACCGCGCGCTCGACGACACCGCGAGCTACCTCGAGTCCCTCGTCGACCAGGTCGTCACCCTGATGAACCGCGGCGCCGGGCTCGACGAGATCGTCGCCCGCGTCGCCCCGCCCGCCGAGCTCGCCGCGCGGCCCTACCTGTCGGCCGTCTACGACGAGCCCGAGTTCATCGTCCGCAACCTGTACCGGCTCTACGGCGGCTGGTGGGACGGCAACCCCGCCCACCTCAAGCCGGCCCCTGCCGCCGAGCTGGCCCGCGAGCTGGCGAGCCTGGCCGGCGGAGCCGCCGCGCTCGCCGCGCGCGCCGAGGCCATCGCCGACCCGCGACTGGCCTGCGAGCTGATCGAGCTGGCGCACCAGGCGGCGCCCGACGACGCCGCGATCCGCGCCGCGCGGGGCAAGCTGTACGCTGCGCGCGCCGCCAGCGAGCGCTCGCTGATGGCGCGCGGGATCTTCGCGACCGCGGCTGCCGAGTCGCGGAAGTAGCATGCACTGCGTCGTCGTGGACTGGCCGTGAGGTGATGACGTGCCGCGCCTGGACCGACGATGCAGCCGGGACTATGCAGGACCCGGGGCGACCTGCTGTTCGAGCACCTGAGCCAGTTGTTCGAGCTGGTTCTGCTGCTCGAGGTAGCGAATCGCTTCGATGGCGCGCGTCGCCTGTGGTGTGCTGGCGCTGGGGAGATGCGCCGTCGAAACTTTCGTCCGGAACAGCACTTCCTCGAACTGCGAGGGCAAGAGTCGCGATAGCCGCGTCAGCAACTCATCGCGGGTCATGCGAGTCTCCCGAGTCTGATGTGACGAAGCAGCGTGTTCGCCAAGCCAGCCAGGCGCTCCGAGCGATCGGGCGCTGCGCTCCCTCGACACCGGCCAGTCGAGAAACCACAACGAGCCGGCTGCGTCGCCGGCGACGATCGAGGTCGCTGTCGTAGCAACCGCCAGGTAGGCAGAGCTGGCGTGGTGCGTCAGTACGCAGGCGCCAGACTCGAGGTCCCAGACCTTGAGCGTGCCGTCCGCCGAAGCCGACACCGCTTGACATCCGTCCGGCGTCACCGCGCACGCATTCACACCCCTGTCATGGCTTCGTCGGGTAATGGCCGAAGGCGCCGTCGCGAGGTTCCAGACCTTGAGCGTCTTGTCCCCCGAGGCCGACACCACTTGACGTCCATCCGGCGTCACGGCGCACGCGTTCACCGAGGCATGGTGGCCCCGCAGAACGGCAACCTGGTGTCCCGTGGCGAGGTCCCAGACCTCGACCGTCCCGTTTAACAAGCCCGAAACGGCCTGCCGCCCATCCGGCGTCACCCCGCATGCGTTCACCCGCCAGTTGCGTAACTCGAGCGGGGTTTCGGGCAGCGCGTCGGGATGTCCGAGGATCAAGAAGTGCGCGAACGGCGCTTTCTCGACGGTGTGAAGCGTAGAAGTAGGGCCTTTTGGTCGTGTAGAAGGAGGTTGTGAAGACACCGACCACAACCCGGAGAGGCCCCGAACCGTGAGATTGAGCAGACCACAAGTTGTCGCGCCCGTCCACGCGATCCCGGAGCTTCGGTTCGAAGACCAGCGACTCACGTCATTCTCCGGGCTCGTGATCTTTCAGGCGCTGTTCCAGCGGCTGCGACTCAAGGAGCGGCTCGCGATCGCGATGGCGGATGCTCGCGCGGTGGCGTACCGGCCGCAGAACCTCGTGATGATGCTCGTGGTTCACTTGCTGCTCGGGTTCCGGCGGCTCCGCGAGCGCGACTACTATCGCGACGATCCGCTGGTGCAGCGGGTCCTCGGGCTCCAGCGGCTGCCGGATGTCTCGACCTGGACGCGCGGTCTTGCCGAGATGACGGCGAGCAACATTGATGCCGCCCGTGCGTTGAACCGTGACCTCGTGGTCGGCCGTCTTCGCGAGGAGAAGCTTCCACGCGTCACGATTGACTTCGACGGCTCGGTGTTGAGCACCCGAGGCCATGCCGAGGGCAGTGCCATCGGCTACAACCGGCAGCGCAAGGGCGCCCGCAGCTACTACCCGCTGTTCAGCACGATCGCGCAGACCGGCCAGTTCCTCGACTTGCTGCATCGACCGGGGAACGTCCACGACTCGCGTGACGCCCTCGCGTTCATCGAGGCGAACATCGGGATCGTGCGCGAGATCGTCGGGGTTCGCGAGATCGAGGCGAGGATGGACGGCGCGTTCTTTTCCGAGGAGATCGCCAAGAAGCTCGTTGACCTGAAGGTCCGGTTCACGATCTCGCTGCCGTTTGAACGGTTCCCTGAGCTCAAGAAGCTGATCGAGGCCCGCAAGACCTGGCACCGGATCGACAACACGTGGGCGTACGCCGATCTGAACTGGCGCCCCAAGTGCTGGGATGGGGCGTTTCGCGTGCTGGCGATCCGGCGCAAGACCCCGACGCCGCGCAAGGGCCCGCTGCAGCTGGACCTCTTCCAACCGCGCGACTACGAGTTCGACTTCCGCGTGATCCTCACGAACAAGGTCACCGACGATGCCGAAGCGGTCATGGACTTCCACCACGGACGCGGCTCCCAGGAGGGACTGATCGGCGAGGCGAAGGCGTGCGCCCAGATGGACTACATCCCGTCGCGCAAGTTGGCGGTGAACCAGATCTTCACGGTCTCCGCGATGCTGGCCCACAATCTCGGCCGCGAGCTGCAGATGTCGGCCGAAGACCGCGAGCGCCACGACACCTCGAAGCGCGCGGCTCGCTGGCCGTTCAAGACGCTGCACACCCTTCGCCGCATCATTCTGCGTGCTGGTCGTCTCACGCGTCCCGAGGGCAAGCTGACGCTGACCATGAGCGGGAATCGCGAGGTCCGCGATGACGTGCTGCGCTACGTCCGCGCCGCTCGCGCCGCGTAGAAGTTACGCAACGCTGGGGTTCACCCAGGGGCCACCGGTCTTCAAGGTGGCGACCTCTTGCCTGGCAGCAAGGTCCCAGACCTTGAGCGTGCCGTCGTTCGCGCCCGACACCATGCGCCGCCCATCTGGTGTCACTGCGCACGCGAGCACCCCACCAGCATGACCGTGCAGAGTAGCGACCTCATGTCCGGTCGCGAGATCCCAGACCTTGAGCGTCTTGTCCTCCGAGGCCGACACCATCTGCCGCCCATCCCGCGTCACCACGCATGCGTACACCGTGCCAGTATGGCCTTGCAACGTGATGATCTCTTGCGCCGTCACGAGGTCCCAGATCTTGAGCGTCTTGTCCTCCGAGGCCGACACCACCTGCCGCCCATCCGGTGTCACTGCGCACGCGAGCACCCCACCAGCATGACCGTGCAGAGTAGCGACCTCATGTCCGGTCGCGAGATCCCAGACCTTGAGCGTCTTGTCCTCCGAGGCTGA
>DATAPF010000627.1:0-7687 GCA_036265355.1 Kofleriaceae bacterium
CATCGCCGGCGATCGCCTGGTCGGCCACAACACCGACTGCCACGGCTTCACCGACGCCCTCGCCGGCGCAGGCCTCGCACCCCGCGGCCTGCGCTGCGTCCTGCTCGGGGCAGGCGGCGCGGCCCGCGCGGTCGCTCATGGCCTGGAGGCCGCCGGCGCCGGCTCGATCGACGTCCTCGCCCGCACCCCCGAGCGCGTCGCCTGGACCGCGGCGCGACCGTGGGCGCCCGACGAGCTGCGCGCCGGCTTCGCGCGCGCCGACCTCGTGGTCGACACCACCCCGGTCGGCCTGGCCGACGGCGCGGCCGACCTCGCCTCGGTCGACGCGCTGCCGCTCGACGCGCTGCGCGCCGGCGCCTGGGTCGCGACGCTGGTCTACCACCGCCGCACCCGCCTGCTCGAGCGCGCCGCCGCGCACGGCCACCCGACGCTCGACGGCCGCGGCATGCTGGTCCACCAGGGCGCGCGGGCGTTCTCGATCTTCACCGGCGCGCCGCCGCCGGTCGAGGCGATGCAGCGCGCGCTCGACGCAGCGCTCGCCGGCGCGTGATCGGGTCCGACATCGCTGTGAGCGAGTGTGATCACGGCGTGCGTGCGCTTTTGTCGCCGGGCCGCGGTGAGCACCGCCGGTGTGCGATGTGGACGGTCACCGACGAGGTTTCGGCGCGAAACCACGTTTGACTCGCGGCCGGGGCGACGCGCGGCACCCGGCGGGTATGCGATCTGCACGATCCGGCGCCGCATCCACGCGCGGAGGTGCAACGTGCGGAACTTGCGTCCGGGACTGCTCGCGATCGTGTGCCTGGCAATCACAGGCCGTGGTGTCTCGTGGGCCGATCCGGCCCAGGTCGACCCGCTGGTCGATCCCGCCGAGCGCCGCGACTGGGCCGATAACCCCTACGCGCCGCATGTCACGCTCGGCAACACCGTGCGGCTCGGCACGGCGGTCGGGTTCCTTGAGGGCGAGCCGATCGACACGCTGGCGATCGGCCTGACCGCCGCGATCGGCCAGCGGTTCGGTCGGCTCGCGATCGAGGCCGAGGCCGCCGCGTTCAGCCTCAAGGCGCGCGGCGCGTCCGACCTGACGCTGGGCAACGCCGAGCGGCTCGGGCCGATCGCGCGGTTCGACGTGATCCGGCTCGGCTCCGACCACGTCGGCCCGAACTCGATGCTCGCGGTGTACGTCGAGGGCGGTGCAGCGGTGGCGTGGAACCACTGGTATCAGCCGACCGACCGGCAGCCGCCCCGGGTCGTGCCGGACGACACCCGGCGCGTCGAGGGCCAGCTCGGCTTTGGCATCGAGATCGACCACCGGCTGCAGCAGCCGATTGGCTTTCCGCACCGGATCGGCTGGTTCCTCGGCTGGCGGCTCGCGCTGTCCCCGGTGTCCGGCGGCCCCGACACCACGTGCCGGACCGTCGATACCAGCTGCCGGACGGTGCCATCGCCGATGCCGCCGGCGTCGTCGCCGAGCGTGGTCGAGCGCTCGATGGTGTTCCAGTCGAGCCTGTCGGTGACCTGGTAGTCAGTTGCCGGAGCCCGGGCCGGTGCCGTTCTCGACGTGGCACTGCATGTCGTTGACGCACGCGCCCTGGCGGGCCGAGCACTCCATCCGCGGCGCCATCTCGAACACCGGCTTGCCGTCCTCGCTGGTCAGCGGGAACGACTTGCAGCAGCAGGTCTCGGGGGTGTCGGAGCCCTCGTTGACGATCGGGGACTCCGACTTGGCCTGCGGCCCGCCGCACGCGGCGAGCAGCAGGAGGGCGACCAGCGCTGACTTCATGGCCCGGTCGTAACACGAGACGGCCCGCGCGCGAGGGGGTGTCCCTGTTCAGGGCCACCCCTCGTCATCCTCTTCCGTCCGTTCCTCGCTGCGCTGTTCCGCCGCGCCGCGCCTCGGGCGCGCCTCGTCGGGCTTCGCCCGGCGCGGACTACGGGATGTACTCGACCCCGATCGCCGGGAACACCGGCAGGCCGGTGGTGTAGCTGCGCTGGCTGTAGTCCTGGTTGTAGGTGACGCCCTCGGCGTTGTCGCGGTTGGTGACGTTCTGGACGTCGATGTAGAGGTCGAGCGTGCCCCAGCTGCGCCGCCACGCGTGGTCGAGCCGCAGGTCGAGCTGGACGAACGCCGGCAGCCGCGCGGACAGCAGCGGCCCGTCGACCGCGACGTACTGGCTGCCGACCATCATCGCGTGGTCGACCGGCGTGAACGGGTTGCCGGTGGTGTAGCGGAACCGGCCGCCGAACCGCCAGCCGCCGCCGAGCGCGGTGGTGGCGAGCACGGTCAGCGAGTGCGGCTGGTCGAGCACGTAGGGCAGGTCGGTCGTGCTGCGCACCGGATCGCGGCGCCACGACCGGCTGTAGGTGTAGGCGATCCAGCCGGTCCACCGGCCGGTGTTGCGGCGCGCGATCAGCTCGATGCCGTAGGCGTGGCCGGTGCCGATCGCCTCGCGGTAGCTGTACGAGCCGAACTGGGTGTCGACCAGCTCGCGGCTGATCCCGAGCAGCCCGCCCGACTCCTCGGCGCCGTTGGCCGAGATCGGGGTCGCCGCGCTCACCGCGTCGACCGGCAGCTGCGACAGGTCCTGGTAGTACGCGGTGGCGCCGAGCTCGCCGCTGTCGCCGACGATCGCCTTGGCGCCGACCGCGTACTGGATCGCCTTCGAGCCGAGCATCGGGGTCTTGCGCATGAACACCGGATCGAGGTCGGTGATCAGCGGCGGCTCGTGGTAGATGCCGACCTGCTGGGTCAGCACGATGCCGTGGGGCAGCCGCTCGTGGATCGCGAGCCGCGGGTCGAGCGTCCACTGATCCGACAGGCCGAAGTGGTCGCCGCGCAGGCCGGGCCGGACCTCGATCGCGTCGCCGGCGAGGAACCACGACTGCTCGAGGAACGCGCCGAGGTCCGCCGCCCACAGCGCGAGGTCGCGCTGGATCACCAGGGTCGGCGCCGGGTCCGTCGGGTTGGGCGGCGGCGTGTTCAGCATGCTGTACGCGTGGTGCGACCAGCCGCCGTCGACGCCGACCAGCAGCGTGCCGCCGGCGAGCGGGGTCGCGAGCTCGGCGCGCAGCGCCAGCGGGATCGTCGTGCGGTGCAGGCCCTTGTCGAGGTCGTTCTGGTTGGCGTGCGCCGCGATGTCGTCGATGCCGGCCGACGGCGTGATCGTCAGCTGGGTCGCGCCGAGCACCGCGCGGTAGCGGACGCCGAGCCGGGCGAACCGCGAGCTGTACTCGAAGCTCTTGACGTTGCTGGTGTTGATCCCGGCGGTCGAGGTGTCGTTCGGATCGTGGAGCAGCCGGAGCAGGTCGTCGGAGCCGAACAGGATCGCCATCCACCGGCCGTCGCCGGACTCCCAGCGCAGCTGGGCGTCGCCGTAGCGCGGGGCGAGCGCGAGGTCGAGCCCGGCGGCGTCCTCGATCGCGTCGAAGTACGACCGCCGGACGCCGACCAGCCAGCTGCCGCCGAGCGGGCCGGGACCCTCGGCGATCGCCGCGGCGTGGATCAGGCTGAGCTCGCCGCCGACCCGCCACGGGTCGCTGCGCCCGGTCCGCGACGTCACGACGGCGACGCCGCCGAGCCCGCGGCCGTAACGCACGCTGGCGCCGCCGGGCTCGAGCGTCAGCTCGTCGACCGCCGCGGTCGGCAGGAACGACGCGAGCCCACCGAAGTGGTAGAGCAGCGGCACCTCGATGCCGTCGAGGTAGACCTTGGTGTCGCGCGGCGCGGTGCCGCGCAGCGCCAGGCCGCCGAGTCCGAACGGCGTGCGCGCCACGCCGGGCAGGCTCTGCAGCGCGCGCAGCGCGTCGTTGCCGGCGCCCGGCAGGTCGCGGATCTCCTCGGTGTCGAGGTGGAGCGGCGGCCCGCTCGGGCGCTGGCCGCTGACGTGGATCACCTCGCCGCCGCTGCGCTCGGCGGTCAGCCGGATCGCCAGCTCGCCGCCGGCGCGCGCCGAGCCGAAGTACGGCCGGTAGCCGTCGGCGATCACGATCAGGTCGAGCCGGCCGAACGGCGCGTTCGGGACCGCGAACCGGCCGGTGTCGTCGGTCGGCGCCTCGGCCGTTCCGACCGCGACCAGCGCGCCCGCCACCGGCTGCCCGGTCGCATCGTCGACCACGGTCCCGGTGACGGTCCGGTCGGCGCGCGCCAGGCTCGGCGCCACCAGCACGATGGCGGTCGCGAGCAGACGGCGCATCTCGACAGCCTAGCGCAGCCCGCGGGGGCGGTCCCCGGCAACCCGCGCCGGCACTGGCGCGGTGCGGCGCCAAGCACAGTCCCTCCGAGAACCGACCGCCCCCGGCGCCGGACTCGCCGTCTCACACGGCGCGCCAGCTCGCGGTCATCACGCCGATCACGGCGCCGAGCCACAGCGTCGCGGCGACGATCACGGCGAGCCCGAGGATCACCGGCGCGAGCTCGCGGCCGCCGGTGCGCGGGTCCCAGAACGCGAGCACCAGCACCAGGCCGAGCGCGGCGAGGATGCCGAGCGCGATCCAGTGCTCCTTGACGTCGAACCAGCGCGCCGCGGCGGCCGCGCGGCGCACGAGCTCCCCGGTGGCGGTGGGTGCGGGCGGCTGCGCCCGGTCGCGCTCCGCGACGCGCTCCAGCGCGCGCTGGTGGCTCTCCTGGTCGGCGACGACCGCCGTCGTGTTCTCCAGGTACGCCGCGCGGACCTCGACCTTGTACGTCGGATACATCGCGTTGCCGGCGGCAAACGCTGCCAGCTGCAGCGCGACCACGAGCCACGCGAACCGCCGCACCGCGCGCAGCCGACCGAGCTGGCCGCGCAGCACGCGGCGCAGCCACAGCACCAGGTGGGTCGCCGCGCCGACCGCCGCCACGCCGAGCGCGGTGTGGAGCACCAGCAACCAGCGCGCAGCGGCTTCGGTCAGCACGCCCGCGAGTTAACCACCGGCCGGGCGCCGGTGCATCACCGCCGCGCGGCCGCCCGATCGGCGGCGCCGATCGCGAGCATGGCTCCAGGTACCCGCGGCGCGGGCCATTTCGCGGCGCGGCGGTCAGGCGCGGCGCGCGGGAAGCGCCCACCCGGCGCACGATCCTCCGCCAGGATGACCTTGCGGGGGTCGACGCCGGGGCGCACCAGGAGCCGCGGCCGATCGGCGAGCCCCTTCAGACTCAGCGCCGCGACGCCCTGTCGGAACGCGCACGCGATCGTGGCACCTCCGGCGATCCCGCCGTACAGCCCGCTCGCAAAATGGATCGCGGCGTCATCCTGGATCGTCCTTCGGGTCCCGATCACGCAATCGACATGTGCGCGCAGGGCACGGGCCTGCGGCTCGCTGTAGCAGGCGTTCAGCACGGCCACCCGGACGGACGATCCCACGGCGCAAAACGTGTCCTTCAGCGCAGCGGACGAGACGAGCTCGGCGCTGCCGTCCGGGCGCTGAAAACACAGGCCCGCCGAGCGATTGCCCCGGACCGGGGGCTCGATGTCGCGCCGCACCGGAGGAGCGCCGGGAGCGACGAGCATCGGCTGGATTCCGTGGCCAGCGAAATGGACGATGCTGGGGCTGGACCTCCGCAGTCCGGCGAGCAGGTCGAGCGCTTCCACGGCCCACCAGGTCTGGAGCTCGAACTGGTCGCGATAGGGAGATCGATCGATTTCAGACTGGATCGCGCGGGCCTCTCGATCGAGCGCCAGCCGATGCCCATGCAGCGGATTCGCACTCAGCATCAAGATCACGTGCTTTTTGCACTTCTTCACATCGCCCCTCGCTGCAGCCCACGATCGGTCCCGGCTGATCTCGGCGGACGCGTATCTTCCCGCCCACCGGCCATCCGGCATTAGCATGAACAATCATGGGGACTTGACATCGTCACCCAAACTGAAATGCAGGAAGTGGACCATTGCGAGTGTCCCTCTTCCAGGCAATCCAATCTTCCCGCGGTGGGGCGAACCGCTGCACGCAAGATGCAAAACGACTGACTCACGGCTCTGTTTTCCGCGGATCGAAATGCACTGCTGTACACCCAGGCTGCAGAGTCGGGCCTCGATCCCCAGGCCGCACAGCCGGGCCTCGAACGTCCGGCGCAGCGCTGGAGCGCACGGCGCCGCCGGCATCCGTGATCGACGACGCGCGCGGCGCGCGGCGATGGCGCTACGCCAGCGGCCCGGTGCAGGTCGGCTTCAACGTCGGCATGCACATCGTCTTGAGGCTGTCTCCGCCGTGGACGATGGTGAGCTCGTCGCGATCGAGCGTCTTGATGGTCTCGCGATTGATCCCGAGCCTGACGCTCTTCTTGACGTCCTTCGCGTCCTTCTTCATGGGTCTCCTCCCTGAGATGAGTTCTCGAGTTCGAGCACGTTGATCTCGACGAGATCTTCCAGGAGTCCTTGTACCTCGGGCCACTCGACGTGGGTGGCGATCCAGGTCACAGCGAGATCAGCCCGAAATGCCCCCGCCGCCGCCGAGCGCTGCAGCACAGGCAGCGCGGCGTCCGGCAGCTCGTAGCGCTTGCCGCCGCGGTACAGGGCGATCTGCCCCGGCTCGGCGGCGAAGTACACCAGCGGCTCGCCGGGGTGGAGCCGGAGCCGCGTCGAGGGTCCGATCGAGGGTCCGATCGAGGGTCGCTCGGCCGGCGGGACTCTGTGGCGCCGCGGTACAGCGGCCTCGTACCAGGCGTCGCACAGATCGAGCGGTGACAGCGCGGCGACGGCGCGGCGCAGGTCGTCGAGCCGCGCGGCGAGCCGGCGGTGCAGCTCCGCGGTCGCCTCGCCGCGCGCCAGCTCGCCGGCGAGCAGGAGCGGGACGTCCTCGCGCAGGCGCGGGTCGTCGAGCAGCGCGCGCTCCAGCGCGGCGGCGAGCAGCTGCTGGTAGCGGAACGGTGAGACCATGAGGGTGAGCGCCAGCGATCGCCCGATCGCGCGTGCCCGGTGCCAGGTGCCGGCCGGCAGGTACAGCACGTCGCCCGGCTCGAGCACGGCCTCGAGGAACGCGCGCTCGTCGGGGCGCTCCACCGCCTCGGCGGGGCGCGGCACCGCCACGGCGCCGTGCGCCGGCACGATGATGTTCTCGGTCGGGAACTCGACCGCGGGGGCCGCGGAGTACCGCCAGCGCTTGGCGCCCTCGAGCTGGAGGATGAACACGCTGTGGTTGTCGAGGTGGGTGCCGAAGCCGGCGCCGTCGGGCGACAGGTAGCAGTTGAACAGCAGCGGGCCGGGGAACGCGATCCGCGCCCCGAGCCGGGCGAGGAACGACGCCAGCCGGTCGTCGAAGCTGTCGATCGCGCTCGCGCACAGCGTCTCGCCGGCGGCCAGGCTGGCGCGCGCCTCGTCGGGGCGGATCACCCGCTCGACGTGGGCATCGTCGGGCGTGCGGCTGGCGGCGCGCGCCTGGCCCTGGCGCGCGATGCAGCGCACCAGCGCGTCCTCGTCGAACAGGCCGGCCCAGCGATCGTGGGTGTCGCGCAGCACCGCGGGTCGCCGGGCCCAGTGCTCGGCGAGGAACCCCGCCGGATCGAGCGGGCGCAGCAGGAGCTCGAGCGGATCGGTCGTGGCCCACGACATCGCAGCGAATTGTACCCGCTAGTCGCCGGCGGGATCCGCGAGCGGCTTGCGCGCGGCCCAGAACAGCCAGCCGAGCGGACCGTCGGCGGTGCTCAGCGCGGCCAGCGCCTCGAAGTCGCGCTTCATGCGCATCAGGAACGCGCGCTCGTAGGACGAGCGCG
>DATAPF010000628.1:0-16003 GCA_036265355.1 Kofleriaceae bacterium
CTGCCGGGCGGGAGCGTCGTCCGCGCCCGCGAGCGCGCACGCGCACCGGGCGCAGACGCGCCGCTCGACCGACCCGGACCCCAGTGGTAGCGTGCCCGGATGCGCCCGCTGTGGATCCTCGCCGCCGTCGCCGCGTGCAGCTCTTCGAAGCCGCCCGCGGCCCCGCAGACCCCGGACCCCAAGGCCGTGGCCACGCCGGCGGCGGCGACGCCGGCCGACCCGGCCCAGGCCGGCGAGACCCGGCCTGCCGCGCCGGGCAACCCGCTCGAGGTCAAGATCCCGCCGGCGCAGACCACCGTGAAGATGGTGTCCGACGGCCAGGGCAAGAAGGAGGTGGTGCGCTACAGCGCCCGGTCCGGGGCCCAGCAGACCGTCGAGCTCGCGATGGACTTCACCGGCCGGCAGGACACCGAGGAGGCGACCGCCCCGACGATCGTGCTGACCTGCGATGCCCGGGCGGCGGCGGTCGACAAGGACGGCGCCGCCGACTACACGCTCACGGTCACCGGGGCCGACGCCCGCCCGGTCGCCGGATCGGATCGCACCCCCCAGGACTTCAAGCCGGCGCTCGCCGGGCTCACCGGGCTGACGATCGCCGGCAAGCGCGGCGCGAACGGCGCGGCGGGCGAGGTCACGCTCCGGCTCTCGCATCCACCGGCCAGCAACGACGATGCGCTCGGCCTGATCCGCGAGACCCTGCCGGTGCTCCCGGTGCTGCCGACCCAGCCGGTCGGGGTCGGCGCGAAGTGGCAGTCGACGACGGCCGTCCGGGTCGCCGACAAGCTCGACGTCACCCAGGTCACCGACTACGAGGTCGTCGCCCACGACGGCGCGAGCTGGACGATCCGGGGCACGACCAAGGTCAGCGGCAAGGATCAGAAGATCGACAGCGCGACGATCTCCGCGATCTCGGGGACCGGCACCAGCGAGACCACGATCGCCGACGGCGCGCTGTATCCGACCCACAAGGAGCAGCTCGAGACCCGGTTCACCGCGACCGACCCCGACTCGGCCGATCCCGGCAAGGCGGTCCACTTCACGATCAAGATCGGCGGCAGCGTGACCCCGAAGTAGCGCCGCCGCGGCTCAGCCATCGTCGAACAGCCGCGGGCGGCCGGGTGCCGTCGACGACCAGCCGCGGCGGTCGGCCGCGCGGGTCAGGCCAGCTCGGCGCGCAGCCGGGCGATCCGCTCGCGCATCGCCTGGCGGGCGGCGGCGGGGCCGACGATCCAGGCGTGGCGGCCCAGGCCGAGCACCCAGCCGGTGACCCACTCGAAGCCGTCGCAGTCGACCAGCAGCTCGGCGGAGCCGTCGTCCTGCATGGTGATCTCGCCGACCGGCCAGTTGGCGCCGATCCGGGTGACCGCGAGCGGATCGAGCTGGACCCGCACGGTGACCGAGTCGGCCGACGGGATGTACAGCCGGTCGCGGCGGTAGGCCTCGAGATCGAACGACGCGGGCCGCACGAAGCTGTCGCCGGTGTGGCGCAGGGCCGCGATCCGGTCGATCCGGAACGTCCGGACGTCGCCGCGCTTGTGGCAGAACCCGACGACGTACCACTCGCCGGCGTGGTGGACGATGCCGTAGGGGTCGATCGGCCGGCGCTCGGCGTGGGCGCGCGACGCGGCGGCGTACTCGATCTCGATCCGCTGGTTCTTGCGCGCCGCGGTGACCAGCGCGCGCAGGTGGCCGGCGACCGCGGCGTCGGGCTCGGCGACGACGGTGCTGGTCGCCAGGCTCTCGGCCTCGCCGGCGTCGCGGCCGAGCGCGGCGAGCAGCTTGTTCTCCGCCGACCGCATCGCGGCATCGAACGGGGCGATCCCGCTCTCGCGCAGCGAGCGCAGCCCGAGCAGCAGCGCGGCGCCCTCGGCGGGGGTCAGCCGCAGCGGCCGGGTCAGCCGGTGCGCGAGGTCGACGAACACGCGGCCCTCGTCGACCGAGACCAGCAGGTACTCGCCGGGGTCGCCGTCGGGCGGGCCGACCTGCGACAGGAGCTCGAGGTCGGCGAGCAGCTCGTCGCGCTCGGTGCCGAGCATCTTCGCCAGCTGGTCGACCGCGACGCCCTCGGGGTGCTTGGCGACGTACGGCACGACGTAGAGCAGCCGGCGCAGCTTCTGCGAGACGTCACGCATCGTCGCCCCCTGGGCCCCCGGGGCCCGGCAGCGCGGCGCTGGTCATCGCGTCGGGGCCGCCGGTGTCGACCGCGCCGTGGTGGCCGTTGCGGTCGCCGGGGGCGCCCGGGGCGCCCGGGGCGCGAAGTCGGAGCGCGTCGCGCTCGTCGGGCTCATGGGCCGCGTCGTCGAGCACCGGGTAGTGCACCTCGATCGCGTCGAGCTCGGCGTGGATCCGGGCGCGCAGCCGGTCGCCGCGGAGCAGCCGGATCGCGCCCTTGGCGGCGAGCACCCGGGTCGCGGCGAACTCGAGGTTGCCGCAGTCGAACGTGACCAGCGTGCGATCGCCGTCGACCCGCTTGACCGCGGTCAGCCCGAGGTCCTCGTTGCCGACCTCGGCGGCCTCGGGCGCGAGCGCGAGCTGGACCTCCTCGGGCGGCTCGCTGTGGAACGTCCACGGCGAGCGCTGGGCGTAGGCCTTGATGTCGAAATCGGCCGGCCGCTCGAAGTCGGGAGACTTGGGCCGCGGCGCCATCACCGCCTCGTGGATCCGGTCGATCCGGAACGTCCGGACCTCGCGGCGCAGGTGGCACCAGCCGACCACCAGCCAGGCGCTCTCGCGGTACACCAGCGCGTACGGGTCGACGTCGCGCCGCGAGGTCATGCCGGTCGCCGCCGCCTGGTAGGTCAGCGTCACCCGCTTGCGGTGGCGGGTCGCGGCCTCGATCGTCGCGTAGATCTCGGCGAGGTCGGCGCGCGCGCCGGTCGCGATCCGGCGCTCCGGGAAGTGGACCAGCACCGGCGCGGGGCGCGGGAACTCGGTCGGCGTGTCGGGCAGCTCGGGCAGGTCGAACGCGAGCTTCTTGAGCGCGAGGTCGACGATCTTGGGGTACGCGCCGCCCGGCATCGCGTGCGCGACCGACGCGGCGAGCACCAGCGCCGAGATCTCGTCGGGCGTCAGCCGGACCTCGGGCATCTTGAACCGCTTGAGGTCGATGACGTAGCCGCCGTCCTCGAGCGAGTCGTCCTCGTCGGGCGTGATGTAGCGGATCGGCACGCCGAGATCGAGCAGGTCGGCCTTGTCGCGCTCGAACGCGCGCAGCCCGGCCTCGGAGTTCAGCGTCTGGTAGGCCGGGAACTGCTCGCGGATGTCGCGGTACGTCACCGGCATGCGCGCGCGCAGAAGGATCATCACGAGATCGAGCAGCCGCTTGCTGCGATCGCCGCGGCTGACCGGGTCGTCGCCGCGAGGCGCGCGCGCGGTCTTCCCCGGGCGTGCGTCCTTCCCCTTCTTCGTGGGCACGGCGCCGTTCTAGCGCACGACCGCGAAATTCGGAAGCGCCGCGAGACGGTGGGCGGTCGCGTCAGAAGTAGTAGCGGATGCCGGCACCGACGTTGAGCGACAGCTGGAACCCCGCGCCGGAGCTGAACTTGTACTCCAGCACCGGGGCGATCTCGAAGAACACGTCGATCGGCTCGTTCTTGAAGTCGAACAGCATGCCGACGACCCCGCGCACCCCGAGGGCGAACGCGCTGGTGTCGCGGCCGTTGTTGTAGTCGATCAGCCGCACCCCGGGGCCGACGTAGACCGGCAGCACGAAGCTGTCCCGGCTCTGCAGGATGTAGGGGTGGAAGACGTAGTCGCCGTGCAGCTGCAGGCCGCCGCCGATGAACGCCGATCCGACGGCCCCCTGGATCGCGCGGTCGTCGGTCAGGTAGAGCTTGGCGGTGACCCCGATCGGCTCGCCGACGATGATGCCGACGCCGAACGCACCCTTGTCGGTGCCGCGGGCGCCGTCGGTGCCGAAGCCGTCGGCGCGGGCGGGTGCGGCGATCCCGATCACGACCGCCAGGGCGAGAGCAAAGCGCATGCCCGCAACCTAGCGCGGCGGTTCGATCGCGCGCAAATCCGCGATGCCCCGCGGGAGCGACCGTGCAGCCGTTCGCGCCGGCCCCTCCGCTGGAGCCGCCTCAGCCGCGGCGTACAATGGCCGGGATGCGGATCAGGGGGTGGATCGGGCTCGCCGCGTGCCTCGTGGCTTCGGCGGGCGTGCCGGGCGGCGCCGCGCCGTCGCTCTTGCCCCCCGGCTCGCTGCCCGGCCCGGCCCCCGGCTCGCCGGCTATCCCGGCGAGCGATGCGCTGTCGAGCCAGCAGATCGCCGGCGTCGCCGCGCTTGCCCGCGCGGCCGCGCTGGTTCGCTACCTGCATCCGTCGGATCAGGCCGCGGGGCTCGACTGGGACGCGTTCCTGCCCGCCGCGATCGACCGCGTGCTCGGCGCCCCCGATCCGGCGGCGCTGCTCGCCGAGCTCCGCGCGGTGTTCGCCCCGGTGGCGCCGACCGCGGTGTTCTCGACGGCCGGCGACCCGCCGGCGCCGCTTCCCCCGGCGCGCGGCGCGACCCACCTCGCGCGCTGGCGGCGCTACGGGCCCGGGTTTCCCTCGCCGTACCCGAGCTTCCGCGAGGGCCGCGACAGCGAGGCGGACGTCGCCGTCTCCGAGGTCATCACCGCGCCGCTCGCCGACCCCGGGCGGTGCCGCGCCGCGCGTGTCAACGCGGTGATCCGGCGGACCGCCGGGGGCACCGTCGACCTGGTGCTGCGCGCCCTGCGGCCCGGCCAGGACGAGAAGGTCGTGGTGTGGCCGGTCACGTACAGCCACGTGGTGTTCCCCAGCCAGGTGCCGCCGGACACCCAGGAGATCGAGCTCGGCGTGCGGGTCGATGGCCGCGCCGGCGCGACGCTGGAGTCGTTGACGCTGACCTGCGCCGGCGGTGCGCGGCTGGCGATCGACCCGGCCGCTCCCGGCTGGCGGCGCATCGGACCGACCGATCTCCATACCTGGCGGACCGCGCGCTGCGCGACCGGCCGGTGCGCGACGCTGGGGCGCAACCCGCGCGATCGCACGTTCGTCGCCGAGCGCGACCTGTTCAGTGCCGACCTCGGCAGCGGGATCCGGCTCGACCTGCCGCTCGCCGTGTGGGCGACCGCGGCGCACACGCTCCCGGTGGTCGCCGCGCAGCGCGCGGATCCGTCGCGCACCACCCCGCGGACCACCCCGTCCGATCCCCGGACGCTCCGGCTCGCCAGCGTCGCCGCCGCGTGGGGCGCGCTCGCCGTGTTCTATCCCTACTTCCAGGACCAGCGCATCGACTGGGACGCGGCGCTCGATCCCGCGCTCGCCGAGGCAGCCGGCGCCCGGGACGCCGCCGATCTGCGCACCGCACTCCGCCACCTGCTCGCCGAGCTCCACGATGGCCACGCGCGGCTGTCGGATCCTGCGACGCCGCCGAGCGCCATCCTGCCGATCGCGGTCCGCCGGTTCGGCGATCGCATCGCGGTCACCGCCCGCGACGCCGACGACCTGCCCGGCATCGCGCCGGGCAGCGAGCTCGTGGCGGTCGACGGCGTCCCAGCGCGCGTCGCCTACGATCGCGCCGCCGCGCAGATCTCGGCACCGACCGACGGCCTGCGCGCGCACCTCGCCTCGACCTACCTGGGCGCCGGCATGCCGGGTGCGCTGCGCTGGGTCCGGCTGCGCAACCCCGACGGCGCCGAGCTCGAGCGCGAGCTGCCGCTGGTGTCGCGCGAGCGCCACGACCACGTGGTGCGCCGGTCGCGCCCGTGGCCAGGCACCGAGCTTGCGCCGGGCGTGTTCTACGTCAACTTCGACGATCTCGACCCCGAGACCTGGGCCTCGGAGCTGCGCGACCTCGCCACCGCGCGTGCGCTGATCTTCGACTTTCGCGGCTACTCGACCACCGGCGTGAAGGCCGTGTCGCACCTGATCGCGCATCGCATCCAGCAGCTCACCTGGCAGATCCCCGCGCTCCTGCAGCCGGGCCGCGCGAGCTACGCACCGGTGCGCCGCGCGCTGTACCCGAGCTTGCCGCGGCTCACCGCGCCGGTGGTCGCCCTCATCGACGGCCAGTCGAGCAGCACGGTCGAGGCCACGCTGGCGATGATCCGCGAGCACCAGCTCGGCCTGCTGGTCGGCGAGCCCACCGCGGGCACGAGCGGCCTGATCGGCCGCGTCGCGATCCCCGGCGGCTACGCGATCTGGTTCACCGCGATCCGGCTGGCCGACGCCGCCGGCGCGACGCTGCACGGCCGCGGCATCGCCCCGGACGTCGTCGTCCACCCGACGCTGGACGGCGTGCGCGCCGGCCGCGACGAGATCCTCGACGCCGGGCTCGCCGCCGCCGAGCGCCTGGCGGAGGCCGCGCCGGTCACGCCTTGAGCAGGCGGGCGAGCTTGTTGCGGCTGATCCCGAGCAGGCGGGCGGCAGCGGACTGGTTGCCGTCGCAGCGCTCGAGGATCGCGCGCGCGTAGCGCCGCTCGGCCTCGTCGAGCGCGAGGTTGCCGGGCAGCCGGACCTCGGCGCTCTCGCTCCCGGCCCCGGGCTCCGGCGGCCCCTCGGCGGCCGGCGACACCGGCAGCGCGGTCGAGCTCGACCACGCCGGCACGTCGAGCGCGCCGGATCGCCGGCGCGGCTCGAGTCCGAGGTCCTTGACCTCGAGCACCGGCCCCTCGCACAGCACGACGGCGCGCTCGATCGTGTTCTCCAGCTCGCGCACGTTGCCGGGCCAGGCGTAGGCGGCGAGCGCGGGGCGGGCGGCGTCGGCGAGCCGCAGCGGCGCCTTGCGGTAGCGCCGCGCAAACTGGTCGACGAAGTGCGCCGCGAGATCGGCGATGTCGTCGCCGCCCCGCGCGCGCAGCGGCGGGATCTCGATCTCGACCACGCGCAGCCGGAAGTACAGGTCGCCGCGGAACTGGCCGGCGCCGACCATCGCGGCGAGATCGCGGTTGGTCGCGGCGACCAGCCGGACGTCGGCGGTCAGCGTCTCGCGCCCGCCGACCCGCTCGAACTGGCGCTCCTGGACGAACCGCAGCAGCTTGCCCTGCAGCGGCAGCGGCAGCTCGCCGATCTCGTCGAGGAACAGCGTGCCCCGGTCGGCGGCCTCGACCTTGCCGAGCACCCGGCTGTCGGCCCCGGTGTATGCGCCGCGCTCGTGGCCGAACAGCTCGCTCTCGACCAGCGCGGCCGGCAGCGTCGTGCAGTCGACGTGGACGAACGGCGGATCGCCCACCGCGCCGCGCGTGTCGTCGCCGTCCACGGCGCGCGGCCGGCGCGCGCTGTTGGCGTGGATCGCGCGGGCGAGCAGGCCCTTGCCGGTGCCGGTCTCGCCGCGCAGCAGCACGGTGGCGTCGGTCTGGGCCGCGCGCACGATCATCTCGTAGACCGCCGCCATCGCCGGCGACCGGCCGATCACGTGGTTGAACCGGCCGCGCAGCGCCAGCCCGCGCGACGCATCGTCGCCGCGCAGCGTGGTGTAGTCCAGCGCGCGGCCGATCTGCTCGGCGAGCACGCGGATGAACTTCTCGTCGCGCTCGGTGAACGCGCCGCCCAGCTTGTTGAGCACCTGCAGCACGCCGCGGATCTGGCCGCGCCGCACGATCGGCGCGGTCAGCATCGAGGTCACGCGGTAGCCGGTGCGCTGCGCGATCGCCTCGTCCCATCGCGGATCGGCGCCGACGTCGCGGTTGTTCATCAGCTCGCCGGTGCGCGCGACGTGGCCGACCACCCCCCGGCCCGGCGGCACGCGCAGCTCGGGCAGCTCGGGCGGCGTGGCCACCCGCGAGCGGATCTCGCCGGTCGCGGCATCGAGCAGCCACAGCGTCGCGCGGTCGGCGCCGAGCGCGTGCGCGACCCGACCCGCGAACGTCGCCAGCAGATCGTCGAGCTCGACCTCGCCCGCGATCATCGCGCCCAGATCCGCCAGCAGCTCGAACCGCTGCTCGTGCTCGCTCATGGCCGGGCGCAGCATCTCACACCCGGGCGCGGCGCCCCGCGGATCCGGGAGCGGGGGAGCGGGCGGCCGGCCAGCGCCGGGAGGTAGCGTCGCCAGGAGGCACGAGGTCCTTGCTTCATCGCGGGTCACGCAAGTCGGTCCAGGGATCCAACGCGCGAGCCGCGCCGAGCGATCCCCGGCAGTGCGGCCGGTGCAGCCGCGATCACGCCGCCGCGGCCGCGCGCTCGGCGTCGCACGCGCGCAGCACCAGCCCCTCGCGCGCGGCGATCGTGCCCGGCAGCTGGGCGTGGGCCTCGGCCTCGAGCGCCGCGAGCTGGGCGTCGGTCCGGCCCGGGTCGTGGTGGAACAGCACCAGCTGCGGCACGCCCGCGGCGCGCGCCAGGTCGGCGCCGGCCTGCCAGGTCGAGTGCCCCCAGCCGACCTTGCCGGGATACTCGTCGGGCGTGTACTGCGCGTCGTAGATCAGGATGTCGGCGCCGGCGGCGAGCCGCTTGAGCGTCGGGTCGACGCACGCGAAGTGCTCGGTGTCGGTCGCGTACACGATCGCGTGGCCGCCGTGCTCGAGCCGGAAGCCGTACACCGGATCGGGGTGGTTGAGCCGCGCCATCGTGATCGCGATGTCGCCGATCGTGAACCGGTCGGTCGCCGCCAGCTCGCGCACCGACACCTGCCCCGCGATGTCGGCGAAGTCGACCGGGAAGAACGGCGCCCGGAACAGCGCGCGGATCGCATCGTGGATCGGCATCACGCCGTTGGGGCCGCTCGCGATCTCGACCCGGTGCCCCGGCACGTAGATCGGCGTGAAGAACGGCAGCCCGCACACGTGATCCCAGTGCAGGTGCGACAGCAAGATCGTCGAGTGCCGCGGCCCGTGCCGCATGCGCTCGTCGCCGAGTGCGCGCAGCCCCGACCCCGCATCGAGGATGATCCGCGTGTCCCCGGCGGTGACCTCGAGGCACGCGGTGTTGCCGCCGGCCGTCGTGAGCGGGCCCGGCGACGGGATCGAGCCACGGACTCCAAGGAACCGGACCGAGAGCGCTGGCCCGAGGGGCGCAGGATCGAGCTGGGACATGGGACCGTGAGAGAGCAGCTTCGGTGCCACATGGGATTTCCATGGGTTACCAGCGCCTGACGTGCCTCATGCTCCATCTCGACGCGCTCGCCTGGAGCGACTGCTCCAGAATGGAGCAGGCCGCGGCCGGTCGTCGCGCAGCGGCGCAGCTCAGCAAGCTGGCTTCCCGCCTGCCCTGGGCTTGCGAGCGCAGGTACTCGCGGGATGATGATTTCCCGGATGCGCGCGCGCACGACCCGGAGGATCCGGATCGCTGCCAGCTGAGCTGCTCTCGGACGTGGACCGTGCGGCCCAGAAGGTCGGGGAATCGCGCGGCCGTTACATCACGCGGATCCTCCGGTGCGCCGTGCGTGCGCGCCGCCATGCCGAGATCACGCGGCAGCTCGATGCACTGTTTGCAGATCCTGCGCTGGCCCAGGGGCAGCGTCGAACCGCAGCACAGCTCGACGCTGCTGGTTCGAGCTGGAACGACGAGCGATGGTGAGCCGCGAAGGGGACGCACATCGGTTCGCCCGACGGGAATCCTGAACGTCGATCGTCGGCGGTGCTAGGCTGTGGCGATGGTGCACCCCGCGCACGATCCGCGAGACGAGCAAGATGAGGGGGACGAACGGGACGAGCTGTACGAGGCATACCTCCGCGTCCCTCCGCACCAGCACGCCGAGATCGTGCACGGGACGCTCTACGTCATGTCCCGCCCGTCGCCGAAGCACGCGAACGCTGCCTCGATGCTCGAGGTCGAGATCGGCGCACCGTTTCAGCGCGGACGCGGAGGACCTGGAGGATGGTGGATCCTCTCCGAGCCGGAGCTGCAGCTCACACACAAGGTACCGGTCGTGCCCGATCTCGCCGGATGGCGAGTCGAGCGCATGCCCGAGCTCCCCGAGACGGCGTACTTCACCCTGGTGCCCGACTGGGTCTGCGAGGTGCTGTCAAGATCGACCGAGAAGCTCGATCGCGATCAGAAGCTGCCCTACTACGTCGAGCAGGGCGTGCGCCACGTCTGGCTGCTCGATCCGATCGACAAGCGGCTGGAGGTGTACGCCCTCGATGCGAAGGCGAAGCGATGGCGCGAGGTCCGGATCCACCAGGGCGATACGCCGGTCCGCGCCGCGCCGTTCGACGCGATCGAGCTCGATCTCGCTGCGCTGTGGTCGCCGCCGCGCGTCACCTGAGTGACGGCTCCCTGACCGGTCTCGGAGCCCCTGAGGGTGCTAGTGCACAGACATGACATGAGGCTGACAATGTCAGGGCGTAATCCTCGTTGTATGCAGCTCTCGCTGAAGGTCAAGCAGCCGTTCTCGTTCGCCCAGACAGTGGCGTTTTTGCGCCACTTCCCGCCCTGCCAGGGCGACTACGTCGTCACCGATCGCTCGATCACCGCGGCGGTGTCGGTCGGCGGGATCGCCCGCGTGGTCACGCTGCGCGGCGGCGATCCGCCGACCGTCGAGCTGGCGCGCCACACCGATCCGGCGACCCAGCGCCTGCTGGTGGCGCGCGCCGGCCACCTGATCGGCGCCGACGACGATGTCCGCGCGCTGTACGCGGCGGCCGAGGGCGATCCGCCGTTCCGCGCGCTGGTCGAGCAACTGCACGGGCTGCACCACGTGCGGTTCCTGACGCTCGGCGAGATCGCGGTGTACTGCGTGCTGATGCAGCGCACGCCGGTCCAGCTGGCGAGCATGTACAAGCGCCGGTTCCTGGCCCGGTTCGGCATCCCGGTCGACGCCGGTGGCGTCACCTTGCGCGCGATGCCGGAGCTCGGCGAGCTGGTCGAGCTCGAGGCCGCCGAGATCGGAGAGGCGATCGGACATGCGCGCAAGGCGGCGCTGATCGCGGGGGTGGTGCGCGGCGTGGCGGCGATCGGCGAGCGCTTCCTGGCGACGGCGCCGTACGCCGCGGCGCGCGACGCGCTGCTCGCGATCCCGGGCATCGGACCGTTCTCGGCGGCAGCGATCCTGCTGCGCGGCCTGGGCCGGATGGACGAGCTACCGGCGATCCGCCAGGTCGAGGACGCCGCGCGCTCGCTGTACGGGCCGGCGTATGACGCCGCGGCGATCGCGCGGCGCTACGGCGCGCAGATCGGCTACTGGTCGTTCTACCTGCGGACCGGCGTCGGCCGTGCGCGGCGCGCGGGCTCGGCGGCGGCGTGATCCCGACGCCGGCCCCGGTCGCTAGTCCTCCGGATGTTCGAGGAGGCCGACCTCCTGCAGCCATCGCGGCCTGCTGGCCCACCAATGAACATGTGTCGGCGGTGGAAAATCGGAATCGGCGAACGTACCGACCCGGATCGCCACGCAGTGCGGTAGATACGCGCCGGTGCGAACGTAGCCCCCGCCGCCGCAGACGGGGCAGAATACCTTCTCGGCCTCCGGTCCCTGCGGCCGCCAGCTCGCGGTCTTTCCGCGGACGGTGACCTGACGCTCCGGAAACCAGGCGCTGAGGGTCATCACGCTGCCCGATGCGCGCTGGCACCGTTTGCAGGTGCAGCCATGAACATGCTCTGGCTCACCGGTCACGGTGATCGCGAGCTGGCCGCACTCGCAGCTGGCCTGCCGCACGGGTTGACCGGGTTCCGGAACGCGGTCCGGTTCGTCTCGAGACCGATCGGTGCGCGCGCGCGACATGCGGTGGGTCCTCGCTACAGGAACCGGCGCAGCCGGTAGCCGATCCAGGCCAGTGCCTTGTTCCACCACGGCAGGCGGAGCCAGGCGCGCTCGTCGAACGGTTCGGCGTTGGCCATGTCGCGCTCGAAGCTGGCGGTCAGGGTCTGGGCGGTCGCGGCGTCGAGGATCTCGACGGTGACCTCGAGGTTGTTGAACCGGCTCTGGGCATCGAAGTTGTAGCTGCCGATCGTCGACCACACGCCGTCGACGGTGGCGGTCTTGGCGTGCATCATCACGCCGCTCCACAGGAAGACCCGGACGCCGCGGCGGGCGATCCGGCGCATGACGTAGAGCGCGGCCCACTGGGCGAGCTTGACGTCGGAGCGGCCGGGGACCATGACGCGGACGTCGACGCCGCGCGCGGCGGCCTTGGTCAGGGCGCGGCGCAGGCCGCGATCGGGCAGGAAGTAGGCGTTCTGGATCAGCACGCGCTCGCGGGCGTGCTTGATCACGTGGAGGTAGGCACGGCGGATGATCGTGCGCTGGCGGCGCTGGGCGTTGTCGAGCACGCGGAGGAACGTGTCGCGGCGGACGCCGGGCGCGTCGCCGGCGGCGGGCGGTGCGTGGTAGGGCGTGCCGCCGCAGCGCAGCCAGGTCCGGCGGAACATCCGCGCCAGGTCGAGCACGATCGCGCCGGTGACGCGGCAGTGCATGTCGTGCCAGCCGACGCCGCCGTCCTCGACCGAGGCGTAGTCGTTGGCGATGTTGAGGCCGCCGGTGAACCCGACGCGGTCGTCGACCACGAGGATCTTGCGGTGGTCGCGGTGCGACAGGTTGAACCGCCGCCGCCACGGCGCGATCGGGTTGAAGTCGACGACGTCGCAGCCGGCGGCGCGCAGCTCGCCGACCCAGTGGTCGGGCAGGCCGAACGAGCCGACCGCGTCGTAGATCAGGCGGACCGCGATCCCGGCGCGCGCGCGCTCGATCAGCACGGCCTTGAACCGGTCGCCGGTGGCGTCGGCGGCGAGGATGTAGGTCTCGAAGCAGATCGAGCGCTCGGCGGCGGCGAGCGCGGTGAGCATCGCCGGGTAGGTCTCGCCGCCGTCGCGCAGCACGGTGACCTCGCAGCCCGCACGCCAGCGCTGCAGCGTGCGGGCGTACGGCGTGAGCCGGGCGGGCAGCCGGACGACGATCGCGCGCGACGGCGGATCGTGGAGCGGCTCGGGTACGGCGGGCGCAGCGGTCATACGTGGCCGACGGCGTCGTAGCGCAGGGCGAGGATGGTGTACTCGATCTCCCCGCGCGGCGCGCGGACGGTGACGGTGTCATCACAGCGTTTGCCGAGACATGCCCGCGCGACCGGTGAGTCGATGCTGATCCAGCCCCGGTCGGCGTCGGACTCGTCGCCGCCGACGATCCGATAGGTGCGCTGGTCACCGTGCTCGTCCTCGAGCGTGACGTAGGCGCCGAAGAACACGCGGTCGGGATCGCTGGGCGGTTCGTTCACCACGGCGACCTCGTCGAGCCGCTTCTGCAGGAACCGGAGCCGGCGATCGATCTCACGCAGCCGGCGCTTGCCGTAGATGTACTCGGCGTTCTCGCTGCGGTCGCCCTGTGCCGCGGCGTCCGCGACTTCCTGAGTGACCCGTGGGCGCTCGATCGTCCATAGCTGCGCGAGCTCGGCGCGCAGCTTCTTCGCACCCTCGGGCGTGATGTAGCGCGAAAGCTGCGGCGGCGGCGGCCGATCCCGCGTCGACATTCGCCGGAGCATATCCGGTATGCTGACCGCGGGCATGGGCTCGTCGTTCTTGATCGTGGTCGGGCTGCTGATGGCCAGCGGCCTGTTTGCGGGGGCCGAGATCGCGGTGCTCTCGGTCCGCAGCACGCGGCTGCGCGAGTTCATCCGGCGTCGCGACCGCCGCGCGCTCGCGGTCCGGACGCTGCGCGACGGCCCGGAGCGGTTCCTGGCGACCGTGCAGATCGCGATGACGGCGATCGGCACCACGGCCGCCGCGATCGGCGGCGCCCGGCTCGAGCGCGAGCTGGAGCCGATGTTCCTCAACATCGGCCTGGGCCCCGGGGTGTCGCTCGCCGCGGTGATCGTGCTGGTGACGTTCCTCGAGGTCGTGATCGGCGAGCTGGTGCCCAAGTCGCTCGGGCTGCGCTACTCCGATCGCTACTCGTTCTTCGCCGCCCGGCCGCTGGTCGCGCTGTCGCAGCTGATGCGGCCGCTGGTGTGGTTCTTGACCCTGGTGTCCAACGCGTTCCTCCGGCTGTTCGGCGATCGCACCACGTTCACCGAGGCGAGGCTGTCCAAGGACGAGCTGCAGCAGCTGGTCGAGGAGGCCGCCAAGACCGGGTCGGTCGACCCGCGGGCGAGCGAGATCGCGTCGCGGGCGCTCGGGTTTGGCGAGGTCACCGTCGCCGAGGTCATGGTGCCGCGGACCCGGGTCGTGGCGCTGCGCCGCGGCGCGCCGCCCGAGGAGGTCCAGCGCGTGATCCTCGAGCAGGGCCACAGCCGGATGCCGGTCTACGACGGCACGATCGACAACATCGTCGGCTACGTCGTGGCGCGCGACGTGCTCGCCCTGGCCTGGGAGCGCGGCCTGGTGGTGTTCGAGGACATCCTGCGCCCGCCGCACCAGGTCCCGGAGTCGACCCGCGCGCTCGACCTGCTGCGCGAGATGCAGCGCCGGCGCACCCAGATGGCGCTGGTGGTCGACGACCACGGCGGCCTGTCCGGCCTGGTGACGACCGAGGACCTGATCGAGGAGCTGGTCGGCGACATCATGAGTGAGGACGATGTCCCGGAACAGTTCTTCACACGCGAACCGGCCGGAACGATTCTTGTTCAGGGCTGGGCCGCGGTCCGCAAGGTGAACCGCGATCTCCACCTGGACCTGCCGGTAGGCAAGGACCGGACAACCATTGCCGGACTCTGCATGGCCCTCGCCCAGGCCATCCCCCAGGCCGGGGAGAAGCTGGTCACCGACAACGGAACCATCCTGGAGGTGGTCGAGGCCTCCCCCCGCCGGGTCCGGCGCGTAAGAATCCACCCCGTCGCGCACGGCGACGATGCCGAAACACTTACTGAATCCTGATACGCAAGGGCTCGCCGAATCCTTCCCGTCCTGTACTATCAGCGTCGATGACGGCCATCGCGCGCGACGCCGTCGCGTCCGACCATCTCGTGTACGCCTGGCCGTTCCCGATCGGTCCGGAGTGCGACGTGGCGTGCGCGGACGACGAGCAGGTCGTGATGTGCCCGGCGTGGCTCGTCGGCGATCGGCTCGGACCGGGCCACCACCGCTGGCGCACGCCCGATCCGACGCGCCCGGTGTCGGCGTTCTTCGTGCTGACCGCGCCCGTCGAGGTGTCGTTCGACATGACGACGATGTTCGTCATCCCGATGACCGGGCAGCCGGTGCGGCTGCGGGCGAGCGGCTCGCTCCAGATCCGGTGCAACGACCCGGGGCTGTTGATCGCCCAGTTCGTCGGCCTGCCGTTCGACCGGGTCAACGAAGGCATCCTGCGCAGCGTGTCCCGCAGCGTCGAGCGCATGCTCGCGCGGCTGCTCACCCGTCGGGTCGTGATGGCGGGGATGGCGCTCGCGGTGACCGACCCGGGCATGCTGCCGGGCATCGTCGAGGAGCTGATCGCCTACAACCCCACCGCGGGGGCGGTGTTCGGCGTCGAGCTGATCCGCATGGGCCACCTCTCGGTCATCGCCGACGACGGCTCCAGCCCGTACATCCCGCTGCCGCAGAACGACTGGGCCGAGGTGCAGACCCACAAGGGCCCGGGCCCGCTCAACGGCGAGTTTCACCGCGGCCAGGCCGCCGCGGCCGCCGCCCAGATCGCGCAGCGCCACGGCGAGGTCCCGCTGGCCGAGACCTCCCGCGGCCGGCCCGCCAGCCACGGGGACTACCCGACGCGGGTGCGGCCGATCGAGGAATCGTCGCCGGAGATCACGCCGCCGCCGGCGATGATCGCCCAGGCGGTGATCCGGCGCGCCAAGAGTCCGCAGGAGGAGGCGCTCCCCTTGCCGCCGCCACCGACCCCGCCGCCGATGTACCCGGCGCCGTACAGCCACGACGACGTCGGCCATCCCGTCCACACGCCCGCACCGGGCGCGCTGAGGTTCGCCGCGGGCTCGGGGCAGCGGATGCGCGACGAGCAGCGCGGCGCGATCCTCGGTGTCGGCATGTCGTCGATCGGGCAGAGCGCGGTCACCGCCGTCGCGGGAGAGATCGGCCCCCGGGTCTCGCCCGGCGGCCGCGTCCTGGTGCCCGGACCCAACGGCCTGATGCAGTCGGCGACCGTCCGCCAGCTGCTCCACGGCTACTACGAGCTCGAGGTCGGCCACTCCGGCGAGACGATCTGGGTGCCGGTCCACAACGTCGT